>JASFBC010000001.1:0-7354 GCA_036172315.1 Anaerolineae bacterium
GGCGCGGCGGGAAGCCGCTGACGCCCCCGAGGAGGCTATCCGGGAATTGCGGGAGGAGTGGCGGCTGGTGGCCCCCAACCTTGCTGTACCACGAAGTGACCAACGCCCTGCACCGCTACCCCTCTTTAATCTCCAGAAACCCGTGTAGTCCATAGTTTCTACCTTTCCGAAATGCCCATGCCGTTTGACCACGAAACCTACCTTTCCCCCTTCACCTGGCGCTACGGCTCGGAGGAGATGCGCCGCATCTGGAGCGAGGCCCATCGCCGCCGACTCCTCCGCCGGGTCTGGGTGGCGCTGGCCCGCGCTCAGGCCGAAATGGGCCTGGTCACCCCCGAGCAGGTAGCCGACCTGGAAGCCCATCAGGAGGATGTGGACATCCCCCGCGCGGAGGAGATAGAGGCCGAAATCCACCACGACTTGATGGCCGAACTGCGGGTGTTCGCCGAACAGTGCCCCCTCGGCGGGCCCATTCTCCATCTGGGCGCGACCAGCCAGGACATCCTGGATAACGCCGACGCGCTCCGGCTGCGGGAAGCGCTGGCCCTCATCCGCCGCCGCCTGACCGACCTCCTCTCCTCTTTCGCCGACCGGATAGAAGAAACCGCCCCCCTGGCCTGTATGGGCTACACCCACCTGCAACCTGCCGAACCGACAACCGTCGGCTATCGGCTGGCCCAGTACGCCCAGGACCTCCTGGCCGACCTGGAGGCCGTGGACCGCCTGCTGGCTCACCTGCGCGGGAAGGGATTCAAGGGCGCGGTCGGCACTGCCGCCTCCTACGCCCAACTCCTGGACCCCGCTGAGATGGAGCAGCGGGCGATGGCCCACCTGGGACTGGAGGCCTACCCGGTCACCACCCAGGTCTGCCCGCGCCGCCAGGATTGGGAGGTGATGGTGGCGCTGGCCGGCATCGCCCAGAGCCTGCACCGGTTCGCTATGGACCTGCGGCTGCTGCAGTCGCCACTGGCAGGGGAATGGAGCGAACCGTTCGGCCGCGCCCAGGTCGGCTCCTCCACTATGCCCTTCAAACGCAACCCCATCCAGGCGGAAAACATCTGCTCGCTGGCCCGCTACGTGGCGGCCCTGCCTGCCGTCGCCTGGGAGAACGCCGCCGGGTCGCTCCTGGAGCGAACCCTGGACGACTCCGCCAACCGGCGGGTGTTCCTGGCGGAGGGCTTCCTGGCCACCGACGAGATGCTCCGCCGCGCGCTCCGTCTGGTGCGGGGGCTGGTGCTGGACCCGGCCGCTATAGAACGCAACCTGGCTACCTGGGGAACATTCGCCGCAACGGAGCGGCTACTGATGGAACTGGTGCGGGCCGGGGCCGACCGGCAGGAGATGCACGAGGTGCTGCGGGCCCACAGCATGGCCGCATGGGAAGCCATCCGTCGGGGAGAACCGAACCCTCTGGCCGACCGGCTGGCCGCCGACCCCCGTCTGACGACCTACCTGCCTCCCGAGCGCATCCGCGCTCTGCTGGATATCTCCGGCTACGTGGGGAATGCGCCAGAGCGGGCACGGGCACTGGCGCAGAGGATTCGCGAGGGGATAAAGTGACCCTCCCCTGCGGGTGAAGATGACGGCGGCGGGGTCTTCGTATATTTGCTGCCAGTGGGGGGACGCCCGCACCGCCGCCACCAGCGCGGGCTGTTCCTGCGGGCTCAGCATCAGCGTGCGGACGCCGTAGCGGGCCAGCCGCTCCTCCCACCCGCACCCGGCGGCAGAGATATGCAGGTAGTCCAGCCAGACCTCCACGGGGTAGAGTTCTATCCGGGAGTCCACGAAGACGGGATAATCCGGCTGCGCGGCCCAGACGAGGTAACTGCCGAAGGGCATGGCGTGAAAGAGAGGGCCGGGCGGATGCTCCCGCAGGAGGAATTCCGTCGCTGCTACCGGCGTCTCGGCGGAGATAAGGCCGGCCTTGGCGGGCGGGAGGGGCAACCGCTCCTTGAACCAGGGCAGAGTGACCAGCGCGCCGATGGTCAGCAGGACGGCCAGGAGGGTGGCAGGGAAAGGACGTTTGTAGTCAGGCACGGAGCGAAGCGAAGGGCCGAAGAGAGCCGATAAGTGCACGGCCCAGACCGGCGCAAGGGCCAGGCCGAACCAGATGGCCCCCCGCACCGTCCGCAGGCCCAGGGCGGCAAAGGTCAGAAACAGGAGGAGTTCCAGCGGCGCGGGCCGGCGGGGGGAGACGGCCAGCAGTGCGGCTGTCAGGAGGAGACCCACCAGGAAGAGCGCGCCGGTGGGCGTGGAGAAAGTCGGCGGGGCCCACTCGGGGACCATACCCTGGATAACGGGATGGACGGACATCCCGGCCAGATAGGAGAAGGCCGGAGGCCCGCGCGGGTTGAGGAGACATGCGGCGGCGGCCAGCGCCAGAGCACCGGCGGCGAGTCTCAGGCTAAAGCCTGCGCCACGGCGCCATATTCCCCAGATCTCATCCGCCAGCCACAGCCCGAGGATAAGCAGCCCCAGCGGGAAAGAGCCGTGGCAGTTGACCCAGAGTGCCATCCCCAACGGGAAGACAGCCAGCCGGCCCCACGAGCGCAACCTCCCCGCGCGGGCCGGCCCCCTCTCCCTTCTCGTATCCCCTCTGCCCGACCCCCCACTGCGCCGAACCTCGTAGATCGCCCACAGGAACAGCGGCGCCAGGAAAAAGATGGCAGCCTGGGGGCGGACGTTCCAGTCGTTGATTCCCAGCGCGGCGGCGAAGAAGGTGACCGCCGCCGCGATGCGGGGACTGCCGGAGATACGCCAGGCCAGGGCCAGAGTCAGCCCATACGCGGCGGTAACCGCCAGAGAGTGGACAAAGACAACCAGCGCCGGCCCGCCGAGGGAATAGATGAGGTAAAGAACCACTTCTGGCAGCCAGAAGGCCGCGTAGGAGGGATACGGCGCTCCGGCCGCCGTGAAGGAGAAGGTATCCACCGTGGGGATGCGTCCGGAGACCAGAATCTCCCGCCCCACAGCCATATGCCACCAGAAGTCGTGGGGGCGGATGGGATGAGTGTTGAGAAAAGCAAAAATGCCCAGCAGGACCGTCAGTGGCCAGAGGTGGGATACCGGAACAGGCCAGCGTGCCGGTCTATGCCCGGTGAAGTCGTCAGCCATCTTCCCCCCGGTGCCGGGCTATGGGTTCAGCCCCAACCAGCGGCGGGCAAAAGCGGGTCGCCCTCGGCTTTGGCCGCCCAATCCAGGGGGTTACTCTCTTTTAAGCAAACCCCCTTCCTGAGAATCTCCCGCAAAAAGGGTGAAAACGTCCGTAGAGCCTCTTCCACCTCTTCAGGCGTCTTGACAATCAGGTCCAGCGGGAACAGACGGGGCCGCAGGGCCATCGCCACGCGCAGGTAGCGCTCCCGATGAGGCTCCTCCGTTCGTACAATGACCAGCAAATCCACATCGCTGTCAGGGGTGGGGTTGCCCCAGGCGTACGAGCCGAAGAGGATGATTTTCTCCGGGTTGCTCAATGGCTTTCGGCAGCGTCTCAGCAACCGGAGGCAGGCCGCGCGGGGCAACATCTTTGGGAAAGGAAGACCATCTGATACGCTCCATCCAGCATCCTTATCTACTTTGGAGGCCACCTACCTGGTCCCTCTCGTCCTTCAGGCCACCAGCCCGTACTTCTGAAGCACCGGTCGGGGGTCTACTATGTTCTTATCCACTTCCGCCTTCTTCTCCTCCATCCCGAAGGCCAGCACCATCAACTGGGTGATGTAGAGAACGGGCAACCGAAAGTCCAGTTTCATCTGCACCTGCCGGGCCTCCACGTTCACCTGGCAGAGGGGACAGGCGGTCACCATCAGTTCCGCCCCGCTCTCATAGGCGTTCCGCAGGATTCTCTCCGAGAGTTCCAGAGCGATATTTGTCTGGGTGATGCCCAGGCTGCTGCCGCAGCAATCGGTCTTGTAGGACCACTCCACCGGCTCGCCGCCCAGCGCCCGGATGACGTCGTCCATACAGGTGGGGTTCTCCGGGTTCTCGGCGCCGGTGTACTTGGGTGGACGGGTCGTCGCGCACCCATAGTATGAAGCGACCCGCATGCCCTGCAGGGGTTTTTGGACCTTTGCCCGAATTGCCTCTATCCCGGCCCGCTTCAGCAGAGTCTCCACCGCGTGCAGGGTTTCCACCGTCCCTTGATACCGGTACCCCACCCGCTCCGCCACCCGCTCCACCAGTTCGGGGCGGTGGGCCATCTCGTAGGCGCCGGCGCGAAAGCGCTGGTAGCACCCCAGACACGGCGCCACCACCTGGCGGAGCCCCATCTGCTCCACCAGCGAGAGGTTCACCCCGGCGTAGTACCCCGCCAGGACCGGGTCGGTGGTGTGGGCGGGGGTGGAGCCGCAGCAGACCCACCCCGGCGGCTCCACCAGTTCTATCCCCAACGCCTGACAGACGGCGCGAAAGGTGTGATCGTACTCGGTGGCGGTGGATTCCAGGGAGCAACCGGGGTAATAAGCAATGACGTTCCCCTTTGCCTCCACCCGCTTCACCTTCTTCGGCGGACGGACGAACTCGGGCAGCAGCCGAATCTTCCGCTTGAGGATCATCGGGACGCCCAGGTCCATATCCTTAAGGGGTTGTCCTGTAAGGACGTTCATCATCCCCATCAGGCCGGCCTCGTAGAGCCGCCCCGCTACACCGATGGTTTTCAGGAAGACCTGGGTGAAGAGTTCCACCTCCCGCACTGGCGGCTTGATGCCCCGCTTCCGGGCCTCTATCCGCAGGACGTCCATTACCCCAGCGACGTCTATACCCTGGGGACAGCGGGTGGAGCAGGTGACGCAGGCGGCACAAATCCAGGGGGTCTTCGCCTCCAGCACCCGCTCATCGTTGAACTGAATGGCCCGCATCACCTGGTTGGGCAAAAGGTCCATATGCTCCGCCACCGGGCACCCGCTGGAACAGCGGACACACTGGTAGCAGAGGTACGGGTTGGAGCCGATGTGCTCCTCCACAATCTCCGCCAGCGTTTGCGTTCGGACTCGTGCTCTGGCAGCCATATGCGCTCCTGTTCACAAAGCGGGACAATGGCTCGCAATTATCCCCCTACTCTACCACCGGACGGGGCAGGAGGCCGGCGCCCTCCACGATAGGCCGCACCGCCTCTTCCCATTCAATGGCCATAATATGGACACCCGCCACGCCAGGGATTTCGCGAATTTCCTGAATCTGCTCAATGGCGATGCGGATGCCTTCCCGTTCCCAGGCCTCTTTGCGGCCCTTCTTGTCCTCTTTGGGGATTCCGGCGACCGCCGCCTCCATCCGCTCCACGTACTCATCCCGCACGCGCATCCCCGGGACTTTATCCCGCATATATCGGGCCGCCCCAGCGGACTTCAGCGGGCCGATGCCCGCCAGGATGTAGACCTTCTCGTGCAACCCCATATCCACCACCCGCTTCATGAACTCCCGGAAACGAGGGATGTCCAGAATGATCTGGGTCTGGATGAAGTCCACGCCGGCGGCGATTTTCTTCGCCAGGCGGTACGGGCGGAAGTCAAAGGGGTCGGCAAAGGGGTTCTCCGCCGCCCCGATAAAGAAGGCAGGACGGAGTCCTTTGATTTCATCCCCACACTGGAAGCGGCCCTCGTCCCGCATATCCCGGACCATACGGATGAACTGGATGGAGTCCAGGTCGTGGACGTTCTTGGCGGTGGGGTGGTTGCCGAAACTCTGATGGTCGCCGGTGAGGCAGAGGAGGTTACGCGCGCCCAGCGCGTAGGCGCCCAGCAGGTCCGACTGCATCGCCAGCCGGTTGCGGTCCCGACATGTCATCTGCACCACCGGCTCCACCCCCTCCTGGAGGGCCAGGACCGCTGAGGCGATGCTGGACATGCGGACGATGGCGGCCTGGTTGTCGGTGATGTTGGCAGCATCCACCACGCCTTTGAGCAGGCGGGCTTTCCGCCGGATGACTTCGGGATCGGCGCTTTGGGGCGGACCGATCTCCGCCGTCACCGCGAAGTAACCCGCGCGCAGGATTTTCTCCAGATTGCTGCCGGATTTGTAGCCGTCGGTTCTTGCTTCGCTCATCCTTCCACCTCACTCGCTTTCAGGCAGTCGCAGGTCTTCCCGCACAATCTTGCGGGGGCCGCCGTCCCGACTGTGGGACCAGTTCTTAGGCGGCTGGACCTCCAGCAATCGCTCTATCTGCCCGAACCGGATCGCACGCTCCCAGATGAGTTGCCAGGCACAGGGGATGTCGGGATTCACTTCGCAGACGCCGTTCCGGGAGCCGCCGCAGGGGCCGTTCAGAAGTTGCTTGGAGCAGCGCGCGATAGGGCAGATGCCGAAGGTCAGCCCCAGGATGCAGTCGCCGCAGGCCTGGCAGCGTTCCTCCCAGACCCCATGCTCCTCCGGCAGCCCCAGGAAAGTGGTGTTCAGGCCCGGCAGGGTGATGGTATCTGGGAAACGCTCGTTCATCGCCTGGACGCCGATGCCGCAGGCCAGGCTGAGGACGACGTCGTAGTCCTTCAACCGGTCCGCCAGGGGGTCAATGTACTCCCACTCGCACTGCCGCTGGACGGTGACTTCGTCCACCTCCATCGGGCGGCCCTCCAGTTTGCTCTTCATACGGAGGGCGGAAGCCAGAATCGCCGCCTCCTTCTCGCCTCCGGCGAAGCAGACAGTCACACACGTCCCGCACCCGGCCACCAGCACCCGGCGGGCATCCCCCAGCAGGTTCATAATTTCTTCCAGCGGTTTCTGTTCACCGACAATCATGGATTCCTCCGTTCACGTTTTACGCTTCAGCGGATTTGGCCCCAACTCGCGGATTTTCTCCGTCATCTCCCGGACGTATTCCGCGAACTGGACGGCCATAGCCGAAGAGAGGTTGAACATGCGCACCCGTTCACCGCCCAGGCCGATTTTCTCCAGCCACCCGGCGGCGTATTTCACCCTTCGCTTGGCGTTGACATTACCTTCCAGGTAATGACATTCGCCTTCCAGTCAACCCGCCACCATGACGCCGTCGGCGCCGTGCTCAAAGGCGCGGAGAATCTCCGAGACCTCCACCCGCCCGGAGCAGGGCACCTCCACGATGCGGACGCCCGTAGGGTAGTTGAGACGCATCACCCCCGCCAGGTCCGCCGCCGCGTAGGCGCAGTAGTGGCAGCAGAAGGCCAGGATTTTGGGTTCAAAGGTCTCCGCCATACGCCCTCCCGCAACCGGTTACCAGTATACCGGTAATCCGTGAAATCTGTGGTTCACTTCCGGATATGGCTCAGCCCGATGGAGCGCAGGCCGCCAGGCTAACAGCCTGCGCTACAGGCTAACAGCCTGCGCTACAGGCTAACAGCCTGCGCTACAGGCTAACAGCCTGCGCTACAGGCTAACAGCCTGCGCTACA
>JASFBC010000002.1:0-6488 GCA_036172315.1 Anaerolineae bacterium
ACTCAACACACAACGGTTCGCTCTGGGGGCAATCTTCGTCTACCAGTTGGCGTTACTGTACCGTTTTGAGAATGGCCTCGATCTGAACATCGGCCTCAAGGCATTTCTGAAGGCAGCCTGAGGAATTATGACCAAGCCTCATTTAGATAGCCCACCCCAGGCTTGAGCCAACAGTTACAGTGTATGTATCGGCGTTGATACCCAGGTTGGTTACGGTAAATGTGTACACAACAGTGCTTCCGGGCAGAACCGCGGCATTGCCAGGTGCCGTGACTGATACCTTGTAGAGGGTGGTTAGTTGTGCGTCTTCTTCTTGTGAGGTCTCCTCAACTTCGGTTTCCATAGGCAACTCCGGTTCAGCACCGGGTTGTCCAATGGCTCCGCCTGTGAAGACCAAATTGGCCCAGTCGTTGTAACTCCCCAAGGTGCCTTGATTGGAGTCTTTGTTGATGTCCGTTTGAACATTGGTATCCGTGCTGTTGCCGTTGCAGTTCCAGTCGATCTGACCGTTAGCGTTATCTACAATTCGGTCTCCGCCGCCGGAACAGTAGTACCTTGTTCCATAGTCGTCTATGGCGGCGCCACCGTTTAGACCGACCGTCTCATCCAAGTCATTCTCATCAAGGTCAGGTAGCGCGAAGCGTGAATAGTCGAAGTGGCCGTCCTGGCCGTTTATGCGCAGGCCCCGGGTCTGGAAAGAGTAATTCATTATGCTCAGGAAGTTGGGTTCGTAGTTAGTGTGATCATCTCCTCCGTGGCGAAGTCCCAGATTGTGGCCCAACTCGTGCATAAAGGTTCCAGCTTGCTCATTCACCGTGCCGACGCCACCACTCCAAGAGCCGAGACTCACAATGAAGTCACTGGCCCCAATGCCTCGAGATATGCCGCTAACACTACCAAACCCGCCAAGATTATGTGCAAACACGCAATAGTGGAATACTGCAGCCCGTGCTGGCGAGAAGTTGGAATCCTTAATGTCGTCGAATTCTGTCCAGTTGTAGTTTCCATTCGGGTTCTTCGAACCAAGGTTGTTATCGTGTGGCAAACTGTTTGCTTGAGAGCGATTACCCCATCTCTCGCCTGTAACAGGATTCATCACACTGTCAGGGCCATAATCAACGTGGAGATTGATACCTGTGCTGCCATCGGGATTGGGGACAGGTGCATTGCTGAAGGCTTCAACGATCCTAGCAATAGCCTCTGGCTTAGGCTGATGGCTATGTCCAAAAAGACACCCGATGATCGGCAAGCAGATGCCTTGATCCACCATATAGTCAATCTCCACAAAGATGTCCTTTCTCTCGGGGTCGGCTCCCATAGCGGAGAGGTCCACAAAAACGTCAACACCATCTACCGTTACCGTGAGACCTTGGGTCTCCCAAATATCGAGAAGTCCATCTCCATCCGTATCCTCTTGAGCGCCGCCACCGCAGCTCGGGTCATTGCTCCAGAAGAACTTGTCCAAGAATACAGCCGAGTCATAGATAGAGTCGCCGAGGTCTTGCACAGAGAAGACAATATCAACGGTTGCACCTGGGGTTACCGGGGTTTGGGCTCGTAGGAGCGATGTCCCACCATCGTAGGTTGTTGCCGTATCAGAGATGACACCAAAGACGGTGTTGATGGAAAGGATGTTGCCCTCAGTGTCGAATGCGAAGTTAAGGGGAGCAACTACTTGTGTTCCAGAGATGATGAGATTGGTCCCGCCCAACTCAGCAGTAAAGGTGTCATTATATCGGGAACCAACCCACTCTGGAAACTCCTCTGAAAAGTAGGCAAAATCGAAACTGGCACAGTTCATATTTTGAGGAACGCGAAGCCGTAGCGCGAGTTGTACTAGGTCGTTGCCTTGGGAGTTGTTCAAGCCGTCCAGTTCAAAACTCAAGCTTCCTGAGTCATTCGGGTCGTCTGCATTTTCTGCGAGACCCGTAGATAGGATTGCGAAGGTGTTTCCTTCAGTGGGGAAGTAGTTGTCAAGCGGAGTCGTTCCGATTCCTACTCCCCTTGCATCACTACCATTAAGACTGGCGGAGACAAGGTCTGAAGTCCTAATACCCATTGCCTGCGCTACAGCCTGGGGTGTGTCTGTGATGATCCCTGTCACGGAGACCTGTGGACGTGAGGGTACAAAAGTTTCCCTTTCTGGTTCTTGTGTGGGCGTGGGTGTTGGTGAGTATGTGCTTCGTTCGAGCTCGGGAGGGCGGGCTGCCATAGAGTTGCTGCCTAACACAAACGCGATCACTGCCACCAAGGCAACAACGACCAACCAGACGATCTGTTTCCTGCTGTTCATTTGAGCCCTCCTTTGTTTGTAGAGCCAATAGCTCACTGAGAAGTAATAGCAGAACTCTCGGAGATAGCGCTTTCATTGCCGTAGGTATCTACGGCTGAGACGCCGTATATGTAGGTAATGCCCTGTTCTGTGGCTGTATCCCTGAATTCATACCACCCCCTGTTGTCCCCAGTAATTTCTAATCTGGCAATGAGTTGCCAATCTCCATCATCGGCAACCTTTCGATATACGTGGTAGTACTTGATCCTGTCATCACCAGTGCCAAGCCACGTCAACACAATCGTATCCGTTGTTGCTTGCGCTGTCACTTGAGTAGGATGAGATGGGGTCAATTGAGAATCTTCCTCGCGGGAGATACCAGTTTCTTCCGATGGACCGATAACTTCTGCGTCAGTTGCTGTTTGAGTACCATTTGCTCCTGGTGTTGGTGTGGAAGTGATTCTCAGCGGTGTAACATCTGTACGAGGTGTTAAAGTGGGAGTCACTTGCGTATTTGGCGCAACTGTACATCCCCATAACCCGCAGAGTAGGGCGATCGTTATAGCTGTTGTAGTCAGTATCTTATTGTTGCTCACTCTAAACCCTCCGGATTCGGATATGAGGCTTCGATGCGTTCAGCCGCATAACGGCCAGCATAAGCCGCAGCGGGCGGAGCTGGCAAGACTCGCTTGTCCCTAAAACCAACTTCGCTGGCTCGCAGCGCATACCACCAGCGGGCAAAGCCCGCTGTCGGCTTCATGCAGTGTTGGGCGGCCCTTTTGGGTAAGGTCAGGGCATTGCATGGGATGCAAAGAATTCCCAAATAACATCGGTTGCATCAATATCTTTCGTTGTTATTTGTGGCGGCATGTCCGACCCTGGCCAGCTATGGCCTTTACCCTCAATGGTGTACAACCTCACTTCCGCTCCGTCCTGGCAGGTACCCCAAGTTTCTCCTGTCACTTCGCCATACTGGAATGTGACAGTCGGCGTTGGATTACAGCCGTTACGGTTTGCCCAAGCCGCCGCCCACTCACGAGCGGGTAGCAGCAATTGCCCTTGGCCTTCGTAAGGAATGACTTTATCCGCTGTACCATGAAACGCCACAACAGGGACAGGACGTGTAGGACGACACTTTTGGGAAGGAGGATAGCCTCCCGAGACGGGAGCGATGGCAGCGAAAACATCCGCCATCTCACAGCCCAAGCGATCGGTCATCTGGGCACCATTCGAGATGCCTGTGGCGTAGATGCGGGCGCGGTCTATGTTGAACTGGCTTTGCAGATGATGTATCAGGTCACTGATGAACTGCAAATCGGCATCTGCCTCTGCCCGTGATCCGACATGCCAAGTTTGCGGACTGCCGAGACCTTCTGGATGTACGACGATGAAGCCCATCTGATCCGCTTTCACCGACATCTGGCTTACTCGCTCTTGTTGCTCAGCGTTTGAATTATAGCCATGCAGGTTGATTACCAGTGGTACGGGATTTCCCTGATATGTTGATGGGATATGTAAGCGATATTGACGGACTTGCCCATTAACCAGAATGTCTTCAAGATAATCGCCAGGCGCGTAGCTGGTGACCTTTTCAATAGCAGTTGCAGTGGGGATCTCGGCGGATTGATTTCGACGTTCCGAGCGCGAGCAAGCAGCCAGCATGAAGACAATGATTACCAACAAGCCGTTGATAAAAAGGCGATGTAGGGTCATCTTGTTACTCCATGGTTACGATGAAATGTTAGATGGTTTTATCAGACATCATCAATTATCATGGTCAAGTTCCAATTTTTTAATTCCCAACTTTTTCATTGCCGCCAGCAGTTGTTCTTCGGTCAAGTTTTCGGCGGGTTGACCAGTTTCCCGTTCGATTTTGACCACATCTTCCTCAGCCAGCGCGATGCGGTGAAGCATACGGCGGCTTACCCTTCTCGCCGTGCGTCGTGCGATCCTGCGTCTAGAAAACATGGAAACGCCTCCTGATAGTCTATGGGTTGGGATTGGCTCTCGCCGCCCAACGGTATGCGCTTCAGCCGCGCCGCCGAAGGCGGCGTCGGCTGCAAGCGATGGTTAGGCGGACTTACCCTTGCCACCTGAGTGCCGTATTTTAGGCACCCAGCGGGGTACAGAAGCACAGTATTGTTGATATTCGTTGCCAAACTTTTCCCGCAAATGCGGCTCTTCAATGTAGACGACTGCCAGATGAAACAACAACCCCATCACAATTGCATGAATCAACAGCGGCAACGACCAGAACACAATTGCCTCCCCGAAAAGTACAAGTATTACGCCAATATACATCGGGTTCCTCACAATCCGGTACAAGCCCTGTGACACCAGGAATAGAGGTTCTTCTCCGATAATAGTTCGGAAGGGCTTGGTGAACCAAATTGCTGGAGTCCCCTTCCCAACAAATATGAAATTCCAGACACACAGGAAATACAGCAACACACCGAGGAGCATGGGAGGCAAACCAAGATATCGAAGGATGCTAAAGTCGGCAGGGGGAACCGACCACAAGGATAGTAGAAGCAACGGAACAAGGATTGTAACTGTCCCCGGCACAATTACAGTGAAGACCAACGCTCTGAGTGCAAGCATGTTTCACCTCAGTTCGCCTAACGGCACCGAGCTCAGCCGCTGCGACCGAGCGAGCGCAGCGAGCGAGGGAGCAGTCGGCTGGAGCGAGTGGTTAGCCTGCCCACCCTTTGTAGGAGTTCCTTGCAGTTTGCCCTCCCTGAATAACCACTCATGGATATGCCGCCGGCGTAGACGTCGAAACGGGCGAGAGCGGCGAGATGAAAGGATATGGCGGTTGGGTAGGCGTAGGTGTGCGTACTGGTGGCGGGGAAGTTGGGGTTGGGAACGGCGTCGGCCAGGGCGTAACCGTGGGAAAAGGTGTGCCTAAAGAGGGCGCAAACACCTTCCCCCCTTCCCGGCTCAGTTCGATGTGCACCCAATCAGAACTCATCATATGGCCAAACCTTGGGTCAAAACCTTCTGCGTGTAGTTGATAGGCTCCTTCTTTTGGAGGGAAGGTCACTAAGAATGTATATTCCTGAGCGCTGTTGGCCCACACATCCGCCACCCACCACACTCCATTTCCCGCCGGCCACAGCCTTTGCTCCTTGAATTCCCCCTTCTCCGGCTTGATCTGAACCGAAGAGTCAGGAGAAGAGAAGGTCAGCCCCAATTGGGGGAAGTCCGCCGGCACGGTGATGGTACCTCCTGAAGGAAGAGATATGGCGCTCTCCCGTTTCTTCCCCTCCACCTGGAGAAGGACGCGGACCGGTTCTCCCCAAAGCACGGGTTCGACGACGCGGATCGTCAGACAAGGACCCGGAGAACATTCTACGCCCTCCGAGGTCCTCACCCGGCCCCCCGGTGGCCCGCCACCCAACCCGGTCCAAGGCGAAGTTGGTTCTGGCGTCCCGGAATAGTAAACCTTTCCACCTTCGCGGGTAAGGTAAATGCGCACGGAATCGGTGAGGTAACCGATATCTGCCCTGTAGACCGCTGCGCTCAGTTCAAATTCCCTCTCGCTCAATGGAAAATGAACTTTACGAACAAATATCAAGGGTTCACTAGCTTTTATGTCTATTTTCCAACTTGCAGCGCCCGCCCCAATCCTTCTCTCTCTTGTCTCAGCCTCCCAATCTTGTGGGCCTTCTACAACCGTTCCATACTCATAGTTGAGCCAGACTCCCAAATCGGCGATCTCTCGGTCTGCGGCAACTGTGATAGTCACTATAACTGCTTCACCCCAGCGCACAGGCTCGGCCACTTCAATTTTGACGCAGAGGCCCTGATCGCACCATCCACCACCGGGGGCAGCACTTCCCCTGCACGCGGCCAGGACCATCATCAACATCGCAAAGATCCAAAAGCGTTTCATCTTTGCCTCCTTCGCCCTCAGGGGCTGTTTTTCAAAACAAGGGGCAGAAACACCCGCGCCCGCACCGGCACGACATTGACCCGGAAGGCGTCATCTGCCGTCTTGAGGCTGTCGCTCACCCGGATGGTCACATCACAACTGCCCAACCACCCGGCCTGGGGGTGGATGTCCACATAGTCTCCCGCGTCGATCGTCACCCCACATCGCCAGTCGCTGGTGTAGACAATCTGCCAGTCCAGTTCCCAATCGTTGCTCTCCTCGTCGGTTGAGTAAGCCCAGAGGTCAATGGCATTCTCCCATCCAAACCCCTGCAACACGGTG
>JASFBC010000003.1:0-2264 GCA_036172315.1 Anaerolineae bacterium
ATGACGGGTTTCCCCAGCGCCATCGCACGCAGGGCAACGGCTGACGTCTCCCCGATGGTCGTCCGCCGCAAGTTCAGAATGACATCGCAGGCAGCAATCGCTTGATGCAACCGCTCTAGAGGTTCCACTCGCCCCAAGACAACGACTCTCTCGGCAATCCCCAATTCCCTGGCGACCGGGATGAGGTCACCCGTCTCCTGCAAAACTTCCCCAACAAACAAGAACAGAGCATCAGGAAAATCTGCCTGAAGGCTCGCGAAGGCCCGGAGCGCCAGAAAGGGTTCCTTAACCGGATGAATGATCCCGGCCATACCAAAGATGACTCTATTTTGGGGCAATCCAAGCGCTGCACGGCACTCGCTCATTTTGCAGGAAGCCGGCATGGGCAGAGGCTGCGAGATTACCTTTATCTTGGGGAGTGCACGGCGGTATGGCCTCGGTTTGGCAAAAGATGCCTCCACGATATGGCGCGCTGCATGGGAGTGTACCAGAATCCCCAGGCTTGTATCTACAAGTCTCCCAATCAGCGGGTTTTCCAAAAGTTGCCGGCGATTCTCCCCTTGCAAAGCCCGCTCCAGATGACTCAAACTTGTCCAATCCGGCGTACCCATCTCGTAGAAGACCTCGCGGCGGTATTGAAGTGATGAGCTATAGTAAAATCCATGATGGAGGAAGGGCTCATGCAGAACCACTACTCCCGGTAGGACTCTGAGGACAGTGAAGGCGTTCTTATGATGCGGACTGTTGCCCAGTTGGTATAAACGCAGGTCATACTGGAGATGATGTTTGAGCAAATCCGGTACAGGATATACCTGGAATCGCTCCGCGATCTGGGGATTGGAAGGGACACCGCAGTCGCTGTAAAGGGTGATATGGAAATCCTCGGCCAGCACTGGCACCAGTGCTTCGCTGTAGTCAGAGATGCCACTCTGGAGGGGGCTTAACGGGCTGATATATGCGATTTTCAGCCTCTGGGATAGAGACGGCCGATCAAACACTTTCATCGTGGTCCCGCTCCGGTGATCGGTCCATCAACATTCTGGCTAACTGACGCTGGCGGACTTCTATCTCCGCCACCGTTCGAGCCAGCATGGTCAAGTCGCGATCCATATCCACCAGCATTGCCTCTTGATTGCGCAGCCATTCTGCCAGCATTGCCTCTTGATTGCGCAGCCGTTCTGCCAGCATTTGGTTGATCCGGTTCTGCTGCTGAATCACGGCCCATACGCCCCATTTAGCAGTCAGGCTGTACAACAGACGTCTCACCAAAGAGATCAAAGGCCCAATCACAGGTATAGAAGAGCGGAAATCATGCTCACGCAGCTCGGGCAAACAGTGATACTCCACCAACCGATTCATAACATCCCCTGAGTGTAAAATGGTCAACCTATCTCAGACTGTAATCCCGATTCACAGCGCCCTTTTAAGAAATTTAACCATTTTTCTTCATCCAGCCATCGGTGAGGAAACTCCACCAGACCATCCTGAGGCATCGGCCTTCCCTTCTCTACAACGGTGAAACGGCAGACATAGTGAAGGTGGTCATAAGGCGCATAGAGGGGAGCGGCAGAGCCATCAAAAACAGCAGCGGTCAAGTCGTAGGTTCCCGCGCGCAGCGGCAAGCTTTCAACCAAATAATAAACGCGACCTTGCTCCTTCACCTGTATTGGGGTGTCCTGAGCCAGGGAGTTCGGGCTGGTTACCCAGGTGCCATCCTCCGCATATATACCCAGCCCAAAGGCCAAGCGACTTACAGGTTGATGACAGCGATAATCTATACGAACCACAAATGGGGATCCACTTACAAATGTGCTACACTCTCTGTTAGAAATATCCAATGTGGCTACCCCTGTAATTTCCACCTCCCCACTACCCATGCGCGCAAGGTATTGGAGGTTTTCTTTCAAATTGCCGTTCTTCCGGGCAGTGCCCTCTACATAAGCCTGGACCACTTCATCTGGATTCCCTTCAGCACGGACTACCCCAGCATCCAGCCAGATTGCATGATGGCACAGACGTTGTACTTCATCCAATGCGTGAGAAATGTAAAGGATGGTAAGGCCTTTCTCCTGCATTTCCCGAATTCGCTGAAGACATTTTTTACGGAAGGAGAGATCCCCTACTGCCAACACCTCATCCACCAACAGAATCTCCGGGTCGGTGTGGACCGCCACGGAGAAGCCCAACCGCACATACATTCCCGAGGAGTAGTGCTTCACCGGGATATCTATGAACCGCTCCAGTTCGGCGAAACCGATGATGTC
>JASFBC010000004.1:0-5808 GCA_036172315.1 Anaerolineae bacterium
ACAGGGAACGTCTGTGCTCTCTGCTTTACCGGCCAGGTCTGGGGCTACGTCCGGCACGGGCGGTTCATCCGGAGATGTAACGCAAGATATTGCGGCTTAACAAATTATTTGGGCAGTTGCCTGGGGTGGGATTTGCCCCCCCTTCTCCCCCCAGAAACGGGGGAGAGGGGAGAGCTGGGGAGGGGTGAGGGGGAGTTGCGGTTGATTGTTCAAATAATTTTTTCCAGTTGCAAAATCTTGCGCTACAAAGAACCTCCTGCAGGTTCATACCTGTGGGAGGTTCTCTTTTTTCCCCGCCATTTGGCGGGGGCGGATGCAGGGTAAATGGCGCTACCTGGGCGCTCCCGCTGGTGTATTCCATTGGGGATGGACGCATCGGGCGATTTCGCCCACGCGTCCTATCCACAGGAGGGAAAATGCTCGCATGGAGGTTCTGGCCTATGGGTTGTATCTGGCTGCTGTGGGCTGGGTGGGCCTCCGGCCAGGCCCCCGGCCCGTGGCGGCTCATCTCAACCTGACTGAGGGGTGAAGACTCCATCGGCCTTCCAACGCCACTGGCTGGCCTGGGCGAACACAGCGCTCGGGTTGCTTTCGGGCCTCCCATGGTTGGCTCCTGTGCTGATGAAACTTGGCATAGTCGGCCCGGCATGGGTGATTTATCGGCTCTACCGCTTCCTCTGCCACCAACTGGCTGATCGCTCGTTCTTCCTGCTCGGACCCAAATGGATGTACACCTTCACCGAAGTCCTCCCATTCGCCCCAG
Source organism: Anaerolineae bacterium (assembly GCA_036172315.1). Classification (GTDB taxonomy): domain Bacteria; phylum Chloroflexota; class Anaerolineae; order B4-G1; family DUEL01; genus SpSt-77. The sequence goes on from JASFBC010000004.1 coordinate 764, forward strand.
ATGCGGATACCTGGCAGGGGCTCCGGGCCTTCGTCGGAACGCCGGAACCGGGGTACAAAGTGGCCTGGTCGGACCGGATGGTCTGGATGTACGGCGGGCTTCTCCTGGGGGGCTCCTTTACGCACTGTTCCGGAGAGGCGTCCGGCCACTGGGGTGGCGTGGTTTTGCCCTGATGATCGCCCCGATGGCCGTGGACGGAGGAACCCACTGGTTGAGCGACTTTGCGGGTGTGGGGAAAGGGTTTCGCTACACTAACGGCTGGCTGGCGGCGCTGACGGGAGACCTTTTGCCCTCTTCCTTACTACGTGGGGAATGGGGTTGGCTCCTTCAATTTCTGGATGCGGCTGATCACGGGGCTCCTGTTCGGGCTGGCAGTGGTCTGGCTGGCGTATCCGTGGCTGGACCGTTGGTTGGGACTCAGTGAGCCCGCATCGGCGATCAGGCATAAAAAGGAGAATGGTTCATGAGCACCCGGCTCAATCTGGTGAGCATCTTCACCCTGGGGCTGATCATCGGCCTGGCTCTGGGATACCTGGGCCGGCCGCTGGTGGCTCCCCCCTCTCAACTGGCGATAGCGCCCACAGCGACCCTGACCATGGGGTTTCCGCCGGATGGGAAGCCATCTCCCTTCCCCGGCCCGTCGCGGGCCGAACCCTTGTGGGATTCGGCAGAGGGACTGGTAGCCCGGGTCCGTCACTTTAAGGGAGACCCCCAGGCCCCGGTGGTGATGATAGAATTCGGCGATTTCCAGTGCCCGTTCTGCGGCCAATTTGCCCGGGCCACCGCCCCACTGATTGAGGAAGCATATATCCGGCCTGGTAAGGTACGGTTTGGCTACCTCCATTTCGCGTTTCTCGGGCCCGAGTCGGTGTGGGCCGCCCAGGCCAGCGAATGCGCGGCGGAGCAAGAAGCGTTTTGGGCCTATCACGACCTGCTGTTCGCCCGGCAGGCTGGTGAGAACCGGGGGGGCCTTCAGCCGGGAGAATCTGGAAGCGTTGGCCGAGGAATTGGGGCTGGATGTCGGTGCGTTCGGCTCGTGTCTGCGCTCGGGCCAGTACGCCGATGTCGTTGCTGCGGATTCCTCCCTGGCGAGAGCAATGGGAGTCTCCGGCACGCCGACCTTTTGGATCAATGGGGAGAGGCTGGTAGGTGCACTGCCCTTTGAGACCTTCGCCGAGGTGATTGACCGTGCACTGGAAACATCCGGACAGTAGAACCCAACGAGGTCTCTTCCTCCTGATTCCTCTCGGGCTGGCTGTCGTTCTTTTCCTCTCCGGCTGCAGGGCCGGATCCGAACCCGGCCGGCTCTGGCTCAGCGCTACCGAGTTGGACCTGGGGACGATCCCCAATACCGGGCCGGTCTCCCGGACCCTGGGGGTCCGCAACGTCGGCGGAGGCCCGCTGGAGATTACCGGCGTCAGCACCTCCTGCGGTTGCACAACCGCCGAGATAGCCGACCGTAGCCTGGCCCCCGGCGAGGCTACTGAGTTGGCTGTGACTTTTGACCCCCAGGCCCACTCCGGCGAGACGGGTACCTTCCTCCGTCAGGTCTACATTCGCTCCAGCGATCTCGAAAGGCCGGAGGCGGCGATCACCCTGCACGTGACCGTTGTGGCGCCCGGTGAGGAGTCCCCGGCGTTGCCACCCGAGCCATCTTCCGGCTCCCCCACAGGATCGGTCGTCGTTTACTACAATCAGGCCTGCGCAGACTGCCTGCAATATATTCGGGAGACGGTGATTCCGCTCCTGCGTCGGGCTGGCCTGCCCGAGCCGGTCTATAAGGACTACCTCAATGAGCCCGCCAACCGGACCGAACTTCTGGGGCGAAGCGACGAACTCGGCGTGCCGCCCAGCCTCCAGTCCCATCTGACCATCTTCATTGGCGACCGGATAGTTCTGGAAGGCTACGTGCCGGAGCACGTCGTCGCCGACCTGCTGGCCACGCCCTCCGACGCCTTTGAACGCCTCGTTGTCTACTAGACCGGATGACCGGCGCGAAGGAGTAGACGGTCTGGGCGTTGGGGGGGGGAACCCCAAACCTATCCGATAGACGCGCCCATCGGCCAGTATCTGGCCTATCTGCAGAGCCATCGGGGTCATCTTCAGGCGGCGGTCCTGCCGGAAGCCCGTCGCCCCCTGCTGCCGCTGGTGCTCACTACCGGCTTTTTAGACGGCCTCAACCCGTGTGCCTTCGCCGTTCTGCTCTTCTTCATCGCTTTTCTCTTCACCATCCGCCGCACGGCATTCTCTATCTGGGCAATGGGGCTGGTCTACGTCGCGGCCATCTATCTGGCCTACTTTCTCATCGGATTGGGGCTGATGCAGGCCGTCCTCTTCGCCGGGGAGCACCACCTGATGGCCCGCATCGGCTCCTGGCTGGTCATCGTTCTGGGGCTGGTGAACGTTAAGGACTATTTCTTTCCCCAGTTACCCATCCACCTGCGCATCCCCACTATCGCTCATGGGACAATTCAGGACTGGCTCCGGCGGGCCACCTATCCGGCGGCGGCAATCGGTGGCTTTCTGGCGGGTCTCTGCGCATTCCCCTGTTCCGGCGGCATCTACGTCGCCATTGTCGGTCTGCTGGCAGCCAGAACCACCTACTGGCAGGGGGCGGGCTACCTGGGGCTGTATAACCTGATGTTCGTGGCGCCGCTTCTGCTGATCCTGGCCGGGGTGGGCAACCGGCGGGTGATGCACCGCATCCGCCTGGTGGAACAATCCAGCCGCCGCTGGGTTCGCCTGGTCACCGGGCTGGCGATGATCGGCATCGGCGCGGTCATTCTCATCTGGTTTGTGTGCGGGGCAGAAAATGGGTGGAAAGAAGCAAAGGAATCAGGCCCGAAAGGGACGAAGAGAACGGTCGGGAAAGTGGCTGGTCGCGGGGGTGGTTGCCGTCGCCGTTGCGGGGCTGGGGGTACTGAACCTCTGGCAAACGGGGACCTTTTCCAGCCCGCCACCCCCCTCCCGCAGCGGTGACCCGGCGTCGCTGTTCCCGCTGGCCCGACGGGCTATGCCTTCCCGATTGGGTGTGGAGTAGGAGCGGGTTTGACACCCGCTCCTACTCTTTCCTCCAACCCAAACCATGGCTGCTCCATCGGCCTGACCCCGGACTAACGGCGACGGAGGGGGCAGTTGTAGAGTTGCGCCCCTATTCACGGCAGCGGCGGCTTCCAAACCCGCCGTTGCCGTGAATAGCGGATAGGTATGCCCAACTAAGGGGTTGATGCCTGAAGGGCGGGACACCTTGCGCCCGACAGTGGAGCGCCTCTTTGCCGATTACAGTTTGGTGCCGCTTCAAGATGCCCAGGGGCGGGTGGTAGAGACCCGTTTTGCCCGTCCCAATCTCGTGCAAGCGCAAATCCTGAAGGTGTTGGGGCTGCCTCAGCCGGCAGAAATCTTTGCTCGGTCCAGAGGGGACAGAGCGTGACTCAGGGAGGAGTGCGCCTATCGGCGGTCTCAATTAAATGCTCGGTGGCTATGCGGTGGCTAACTGACGGTGGCAGGATTCGTGGTTGTGCCCTGCTATCCAGCGCTATCGGTGCCATGGGGGGCAAATAAGCATCCAGCAAACACCGCCGTACTAACCCCTATGACAATGTGCGGAATGCAAGTGTCCAGCGGACTGCGTACGGCCAGGCCGCCCCGCTGGAGGACGTGGGTGTAGATCATGGTGGTTTTAACGTCTTTGTGCCCCAGGATCTCTTGCACCGTTCTGATGTCGTAGCCGTTCTCGAGCAAGTGAGTGGCGAAGGAATGGCGGAAGGTATGGGGGCTGACGGGCTTGGTGATGCCGGCGGCGCGCGCGGCCCGGCGGACGGCCTTTTGCAGGCCACTTTCGTCCAGGTGGTGGCGGCGCACGATGCCGCTGCGGGGGTCCACGGACAGCCGCTCCGAGGGAAAGACGTATTGCCAGATCCACTCGCGCTCCGCGTTGGGGTACTTGCGTTCCAGGGCGTAGGGCAGGTAGACGGCGCCGTAGCCTTTGGCCAGGTCTTCCTCGTGCAAGCGTTTGACGTACTGCAGGTGTTTCTGGAGCGGGGCGATGAGGCTTTCCGGCAGCATGGTCACCCGGTCCTGCTCTCCCTTGCCGTCTCGGACGATGATGGCGCGTTGAGCAAAGTCAATATCCTTAACGCGCAGCCGCAGGCATTCCATCAGGCGCAGGCCGGAGCCGTAGAGCAGTTTCGCCATCAGTTGGTGGGTGCCTGACAAGTGATCGAAGACTCGGCGCACCTCGTCTTGGGTCAGAACGGTGGGTAGGCGTTTGGGCTTCCGGGCGCGCAGGGCGTCAATGGGGCCCAGGTCCTTATGGAGCACCTCACGGTAAAGGAAGAGCAAAGCGCTCAATGCCTGATTTTGGGTAGAGGTGGCGACGTGTTCGTTGACGGCGAGGTGGGTGAGGAAGGCTTCGATTTCGGGTGCACCCATCTCGTTGGGGTGGCGCTTGCCGTGGAACAGGATATAGCGCCTGATCCAGTCTACATAGGAATCTTCGGTGCGGATGGAGTAGTGTTTAAGGCGCAGGGCATCACGGACCTGGTCGAGGAGTCTCTTGGGTCTTGGTTCCATCGGAGTTTCCTCCGGTCTTGACAGGTTGTGGTTCTTGTGCTATAAGTGAGGTCACCATGGGCATATGGCAAAAGAGTGCGCATGGGGCTATTATACGAGGATTTCCGTAAATGCAACCTTACGGGTATCTTGGGCAGATTCCGCCTAAGATACCGAAATTGCAGGGAAAGATGGATTCCGTATACTCAATAGTTGGGCGGGCGCGATGAGGTAGAACAATGCCTTTAATCACAATCAGTGATGGTAACTTATACTATGAAGGCATCGTCCTGCTGGCGCTGGCCCTCTGGCTCCCCTTCGGGGTCATCCGGCCTGCCTACGCCCGCCCCGCGCCGCTGTCAGCCCCTCCGCCGTCAGCAGGGAGAGGGAGACGAAGTAGTCGGCTCCCACTGGGCCATCGGCCCGCCAGCAGAGGGTAACCCAGAGGGTCCGGCCCGGGCGGACCTCCTCCACCTCCACCCGGTAGCCCAGCA
>JASFBC010000005.1:0-2344 GCA_036172315.1 Anaerolineae bacterium
AATCTCCTGCACCGGCCCCGTCAGCAGTGCCTCCAGCGCCTGCTGAGTGGTGATCTGTCGCTCCCGAAAGGACCGGGCGATCGCCTCGGCCCGTTCGCCGATGGGGAGGAGATACGGCTGCTGCTGACCCTGTCGCTCTACCAGTTTGCCGATTTCCTGCAGCAGGTTAAAGACTTTGACGATGTCGGGCTGCTCCGCCATCACCAGCGTATCCAGATGTTCCACGCCGAGGACATAGATGGCGCCGGGCCCCCACACGATCCCCGCCTGGACCCGCTCCTGGACCAGACGGGCGGTCTTGTGCTGAAAGTCCAGCGTGACCACCGGACGGGCCTCGTAGGTGGAGCGAAGCAACCGATAGATTTCGCTCAACCGGGCATACTCCTCCAGGAAGGGCCGCAGGAAGGGGTCCGGGGAGAGAATCTCGTAAAGGTCCTGCAGTTCGGAGAAGAAGCGATAGAACCGATCCCGCTCCTGGGGGTCCTGGAAGTGCTCTAGGATCGCCTCCACAGCTCTGTCGCCGGAAAGGCCGATCCCCAGATTTAGATATTGCTTTCGTCCCTCCTCCATAAGGTTCTGGAAACGTTCCTGGAGGACGTCCATGCCATAGACGACGCCGGCAATATCCTCGGAGTCAAAGGCCAGGGCCCGCTCCAAGTTTTCAAAAATGCCCACAAAGTCCAAGACAAAGCCGGCCGGTTTGTGCCGTCCCTGTTCATCCTCGTAGGGACGGTTGACCCGGGCGATGGCCTGCAGCAGGACGTGGTCCCGCATTGGCTTATCCAGGTACATGCAATAGAGGATAGGCGCGTCAAAGCCGGTGAGCAGTTTCTCGGTGACGATGAGGATTTGGGGATTCTCGCCAGGCTTGCGGAAGGCTTCACGCACTCGCCGCTCCTGGTCATCGGTCAGATAGTACCGGCGCATTTCGGGCGGGTCGTTGTGGGCCGGGCTGATGACGACACGAGAGGATTCCGGCGGCAGGAAACGGTCCAGTTCCTCCTTGTAGCGGCAACAGGCCTCTCGGTCCACTGCCACCAGGAAGGCTTTGTAGCCCATGGGCTCTATTTTCTCCCGGAAATGGCCGGCAACGAACTCGGCGATGCGCCGCATCCGGTCGGGGCTTTTGAGCATGTTGCGCAGAGTGACGGCCTGGTCCAGCACCCGGTTGAGGTCCTCTATATCGCTGACGCCCTCCAGTTCGGCCAGGCTTAGGAACTCCCGGTCCAGCGTCTCCCGGCCCACCCGGAGGTCGTTGGGGGCCAGGGCGTAATGGAGGGGAACGGTGGTGCCGTCGGCGATGGATTCGCGGATGGGGTACTTGTCCAGGTAGCCTTTGGGGTCCTCCCGCCCGAAGACTTGGAAGGTGCCCTGGCCATGAGCGGTGCGGTCAATGGGCGTGCCGGTGAAGCCGATGTAGGTAGCGTTGGGGAGCGCGCCCATCAGGTAGTTACCCAGGTCGCCTCCGGTGGAGCGATGGGCCTCGTCCACCAGGACATAGACATTGGTACGGGTGCAGAGTTTGGCCGGAATGCCCTCAAACTTGTGGATGGTGGAGACAATAAGCCCACGCCGGTCCTGGCGGAGGAGGTCTCGCAGGTGGCGCTTGCTCTGGGCCACAACGACGTTCCCAAAGCCCACCGCCTCCAGATTGGCGAAGAGTTGTTGTTCCAGTTCGTTGCGGTCCACGATCATCAGGACGGTGGGGTTCTGGAAGAAGGGGTCTTCTATCAGCCGGCGGGCGAGGGTGATCATGGTGTAGGTCTTGCCGGAGCCTTGGGTGTGCCAGATGAGGCCACGGCGTTTGCGGGGATCACGGGCCCGAGCCAAGGCTCGCTCCACGGCGCGCATCTGGTGGGGACGAAGGACGGCTTTGGAGAGTTCACCATCCCGGCGGACGAAGAGAATGTAGTCGGTGAGCACCCGGAGGACGCGCGAGGGCGCGACGAAGGTCTTGACCAGGGTTTCAAAATCGGGCCAGGGCACGGCAATCTGTGCTCCTACCTCTTCCCGCCAGTTGAAGAGGTCCTTGGGGGAGAGGCGCCAGGTGGCGGCGTAAAGGAACTGGACGAGGTGGGTAAGGGCGTAGAGTTGGGCCAAGGCGAAGAACTCGGGAGCGTCGTGGTGGTAGCGGCGCATCTGCTCCAGCGCCAGGGCCATCCCGTCCAAGCGGTGGGCCGATTTGGTCTCCACGGCCAGGATAGGGATGCCGTTGACAAAGAGGGCCACGTCCAGGCGGATGCGACGGCTGCCGCTCTGGACGGTCAACTCGTCGGCGATGTGGAAACTGTTGGCCTCGGGGTGGAGGGGGTCCAGCAGGCGGACGTTGCGCTCGCGCCGCTCC
>JASFBC010000006.1:0-25260 GCA_036172315.1 Anaerolineae bacterium
GTTCCGGAAGCAGCGGCTGAAGTGTTTCCCATAGGGCATCGGAAATCCGGAAAGCGGTGGTGGTTTTATGGTTGGGCGTTCGAGCCTGTGTTCTTGAGGTCGGCATGTTGTTCTTGCTCATACCCCCCATTATACCACCCCTGGTTTCTCGGATAGGCTCTAAAACAGCGTCGGCTGGCGGGCTGCAGGGAGGGTTTCCCCACCCGCCACCCGGTGGGCCCAGCGAAGGGGTTCCGGCAACCGGAACGTTGTCGTACAGGCCAGCACCAGTTCCACCGCCGTCTCCAGGTCCACCCGATGGCCCACGGAGACGTAGACCGGCTGGACGCCCCTCTGGGTGCGGAGGACGGCACCGATGACCTCCTCGCCGTCCCAGAGAGGCACCCAACTGCCCCGCTGAGGCGGGGGCTCTTCGTGCTCCCCCCAGAGGCGAGACTTGGCGCAGCCGATGCTGGGCCAATCCAGCAGGATGCCCAGGTGGGTTGCCAGGCCCATCCGGCGGGGGTGGGCCAGTCCCTGCGCGTCAAAAATAAGGACATCGGGCTGGCCCTTCAGCCGCTCCAGCGCGGCCAGCACCGCCGGCCCCTCCCGAAAGGCCAGAAGGCCAGGGATGTAGGGGAATGCGACCGGGACCTCGGCCGTGGAGGCTTCCACGGGAGAGAGGTCGGGAAAGGAGAGGAGGACGACCGCCGCGCGGGCAACTTCATCCTGGATGCTGACATCCACTCCGGCTACCCATCGGGGGGACGATACCAGGGGGACAATTTGCACCCAGGTTCGCAGCCGTTCCTGGAGCGCGCGGGCCTCGGCGGGAGAAACATCCCAGGGATGGGTGAAATGAGGCAACAGGGCCATCGTTATCGGGAAGCGATGTGTTGGGCCAGATGGTGAAACTGAATCGCCACCAGACTCTCCGGCTGCATCATCACCATCGGTGTCCCCCGCTCTGCGGACTGGAAGGCCAGTTCAGGCGCCGGCGGAATGACCACAACGATCTCCCGCTGGAGGAACTCTTCCACCGTGTCTTTACTTGGGGTGGTGGAAGTGGGCGCCCGGTTGACCAGAACAACCCCCTGCCGATGTCGACCGACCTCCAGCGCATCCAGCGCAGCCAGCAACACCTGAGTCAGCAACAGGCTGATCCGATGGGGTTCTACCACAATCATTACGTGATCCAGAGTGCGCAGCAGGGCCTGGTTGACCGCGTCCAGTCCGGTCCCCATATCCACCAGCACGTAGTCCACCGTATTCGCCAGAGAGCGGACTATTGCCTCGGCGTGGGCAGGCGTGAAGGACTGGACGGTTCCCCGGGGATCAGGCAGTCCCCCCAGAACCAGCACCCCGGATACGTGGCGGTCGGCATGGGTCAGAATGGCATCGGCGGTCAGCGCCTGAGGATCCCGTCTGGCCAGAACCTGAAGGCCTTGCTGGGGACGCAAACCCATTTGCAGGGCGAGAGAAGATGAACCCGTATGCGCATCCAGCAATACGACCCGCTTTCCGGAGGCCGGCCTCCGGATCAGGGCGACGGAGAGGTTGGTCACCAGCGTGCTGGTCCCCACGCCGCCTTTGCACCCCAGAAAGCCAACGCTTTTGCCGCGCGGGGCACGCGGGGCTGGCCCCATACGGGCAGAACGGGCCAGGAGCGCCTCTATCCGGGTGACCAATTCCGCCGGGTGGACGGGCTTGACCAGGTATTCATCAGCGCCGGCCTCAAAACCGGCCACTTTGTCGGTGATCTGTCCACGGGCCGTCAGCATTACGATAGGGATGGCAGCGGTGCGCTCGTCGGCGCGCAGCCGGCGGGCCACCTCATAGCCGTCCATCCCGGGCATCATCACATCCAGGAGCACCAGGTCGGGGGACTCGTTGATCGCCTTGTTGAGGGCCTGGGGCCCACTTCGCGCGGCAACGATCTGATACCCCCGACTCTGGAGCATCAGCCCGATCAGTTTCAGGCTCTCCAGATCATCTTCTACAATCAGAATTTTCCCAGGCATAACAGGATGCCATAACAGAGGTCCCTCTGCGTTGCTGGGCTTGTGCGCGCACCTGCCGAGCGTAGAGGCTGGTATCCTCAATGTCCGTGCGGTCCTTCCACAGACCGATCAGCCCGAGCGGCGCAGTTGACCCACAGTTAGCGGTTCGTCTCCTGAACCAATTGCTCTGGTGGCAAAGGCAAGCCCCTGGGGCCCTCCGACCTTCCTCTCCCGCTCGCCCGCGGCGAGTGTCCTCCCCTCTGCCACTGGCACCTGTGAAAAGCGGGTTAACGATCTCTCCAGGCCCCCCTCAGAAGACCACAGATAAAGCCGATGCTCCCGGATATACGCCTCCACCGCCGGAGGGACCAGATAGCGGACCGACAACCCTTCTCGCACCCGCCTGCGCAGGTCGGTGGCGGAGAGGTCCAGGCGGGGCGCGTCCAGCCAGACCACCCGCTCCCGGATGCCGGGGACCTCCCGCTCCAGATGGTCCAGGTCGGCAGTCCAGCCAGGTCGTTCCATCACCGCCAGGATTGCCTGGCGGATAATCCCTGCCGGATCGCGCCAGGTTGGAAATTCGGCCAGGCTATCGCTCCCCATCAGGAAATAGAATTCAGCCCCGGGAAACATCTTCCCCAGCAGGGCCAGCATGTCCACCGTGTAATGGGGGCCGGGCCGGTTCAGGTCAACGCAGGAAAGAACAAAGGCCGGGTTATCCGCAATGGCAGCCGTCACCATAGCCGCCCGATCCGCGGCCGGGCTGAGGGGATACCCGGGTTTGTGAGGTGGATCGCCGGCGGGGACGAAGAGGACCCGGGCCAATCCCAACTGGACGCGCGCCGTCTCCGCCAGGGCCAGATGGCCATAGTGCGGGGGGTCAAAGGTGCCGCCCAGAACACCCAGACGGAGGGAATCACCACCCGTCAATGTACTTGGCCCACTCCTGATTTTCCCGCAGATAGGTACTGAAGAGGTAGCGGGCGGTAGGACGGGGCTCAAAGGGTGGCCGCAGGAGGGTCATTCGGGCTTCTTCCAGCGTGCGGCTCCCCTTGCGCCGGTTGCACTGGGGGCAGGCGGCCACCAGGTTCTCCCAGCAGTGCTCGCCCCCCCGATGGCGCGGGATCACGTGGTCTATGGTCAGGTTGGCGGTCTCCCGGCCGCAGTACTGGCAGCGATACTCGTCCCGCCGCAGGATTTCCCGCTTGGTCAGACGGACATGCGGCGCGGGCCGACGCACGACGAAGATCAGGCGGATCACGGAGGGCCGCTCATAGACCCTGGAGACGGTGCGGATAAAACCGCGCCCGTTCTCCACCACCACGGCCTTCCCGGAAAGAATCAGCCCCATCGCCCGCTTCGTCGTGCAGACATGCAGGGGTTCGTAGTTGCCGTTCAGCACCAGCACCGGCCGGTTCATCCCCCGTCCTCCGTTGCTACAAGTATAACACAAATGGCCGATCCGTCAATCCTATATGGGCGGAAGCGCTGCGGTCGGATGACGTTTCGTTACAGAGAGAACCGTTCCCGCCGGACGGTGACCATCTCCAGAAAGTCCCGGTCTATCTCCACGCCGATGCCCGGCCCCTGGGGAACATCTATGGTGCCATCGGGGTTGAGGCGGAAAGGAGGGATGACCACATCCCGCTCATAGTAGCGGTCGCTGGCGGAGACATCGCCGGGGAGGATGTAGTTGGGCAGGCTGGCGATGGCGACGTTGTGCGCCCGCCCGACGCCCGTCTCCAGCAGACCGCCGCACCAGACCGGCACCCCGCGCTCCCCGCAGAGGTCATGGATGCGGCGGGCCTGGGCCAGGCCTCCTACCCGGCCCGGCTTGATATTGATGATTCGGCAACTGCCCAGTTCCAGCGCCGCCCGCGCGTGGGCCGGGGTAGGGATGGATTCGTCCAGGCAGACCGGCGTCCGCAGCCGCCGCTGGAGCAGACTGTGCTCATAGAGGTCATCGCAGGCCAGCGGCTGCTCTATCATCAGCAGTTCCCACTCGTCCAGCGCAGCCAGATGGTCGGCATCGGCCAGGGTGTAGGCGGAATTGGCGTCCACCATCAGCGGCACCGTCGGCCAGCGCCGCCGCAGTTCCCGCACCACGTCCACATCCCACCCGGGCTTGATCTTCACCTTGATCCGCCGGTAGCCCTGGACCAGATACCCTTCTACCTGATCCAGAAGGTCGGGGAGGGTGTCCTGGATGCCTACGCTGACGCCGCTCTCAATGCGGTCCCGCACACCTCCCAGGAGCCGCGCCAGGGGGATGCCTTTCTGTCGGGCTTCCACATCCCACAGCGCCTCCTCCAGCCCAGTCTTGGCCATCGGGTGCCCGCGCACCCGCTCCATCCGGGCGAAGGCGTCGGCGGCGCGCTCTATCTCCTGCCCCAGCATCATCGGGATCAGGAAATCCCGCAGGACATGCCAGGCCGTCTCCACCGTCTCCGCCGAAAACCAGGGGCCATCTTCCACAGGGGACTCCCCCCAACCTTCCACCCCGTCGGCCCAGACGGTGACCAGAACGGTATGCCGTTCCTGAGTACGGCGGAAACTGGTCTCAAAGTGCCGCCTCAGGGGCAGGCGAACGTAACGGATCTCCACCTGCTCAATGCGCATCGGTGCCCCCTTTGAAAGTCATCGGGACACGAAGGCCCAATGAACCGGGCGTCTCTGGGCCCTGGCGTGAAAACGCCCTACACACGAATGCGTTGCCAGGCGCCGTTGCGGAACCGCAACCCCAGCATCAGCGCGCGGACGCTCATATCCAGAATCATCGCCGCCCATACGCCGGGCAGGGCCAGGCCGGCGGCAATGCCCAGGAGCCACGAAAGGGGCAGGCGGACCAGCCAGATCGGCAGGGCCTGGGCCAGCAGGACGCAGCCCGTATCTCCAGCACCGCGCAATGCGCCGGAGAGGACGAAGTACCAGGCCAGTGAGGGCTGGATAAAGGCGCAGCCGCGCACCGCGATGGCCCCCTGGGCAATCACATTCGGGTCGGAAGTGAAAAAGCGGACCAGCGGCTCGGCCAGGAAAAAGGCGGCGACCCCTCCACTGCACATCACCGCCAGCGCCAGCCACGACGCGGTCATCGTGCAGGCCGCCGCCCTCTGGGGGGATTGGCGTCCCAGTTCCTGCCCCACCAGCGTCGTCGCCGCGACAGAGAAAGCAAAGCCCGGGGTGAAAGCCACCGAGAGCAACTGGATGCCCAGTTGGTGTCCGGCATAGGCGGCCGTGCCCAAGTCGGTCACCACGGAAGCCATCACCACCTGCGCCAGCCGCATCAACCCCTGCTCAGCCCCACTGGGAAGCCCGATACGCAACAGCCGCCCGGCGCGCGCTCCGTCTGGCCGCAGCCCGGCCCAAGAGACCTGCAATCCGCCGGCTGCCCGTCCCATCAGGAGGGCCCGCGTGACCAGCACCCCACCGACGGCTGACCCCGCCGCGGCGCCGATGCCGGCTCCCAGGACCCCCAGGGCCGGCAGCGGGCCGACGCCGTAGACCAGACCCCAGGAAAGGACAGCGTTCACCACGTTGACCACCGCCATAATGACCATCGGTGTCCGGGTATCGCCGGCTCCCCGGATGGTCGCGTTGCCCACATAGAGCAGGGCCATCAGCGGCATCGTCGTTCCCACTGCCAGCAAGTAGAGCCGGCCTGGGGCCACGACATCCGGCGCGCCGCCCAGCGCCCTCAGCATCCAGCCACCCCACCAGAGGCATGGGACCGCCGTCAGGGCACCGATGGCCAGCGCCAGGAGCAGGGACTGCCCGGCGAACGCTTCCGCCTCCCGTTGCTCCCCGGCACCGATGGAGCGGGCGACCAGGACCGTCCCGCCCACTCCGGCCGCGCTGAAGAACGCGCTCAGCAGCATCACCAGTTGCGAACCCAGGCCTACGGCCGCCAGCGCCGCCGCGCCCAGATGCCCGACAATGTAGGTATTGACCAGGCCTACCCCTGTCCCCAGCATCTGTTCCACAACGACAGGCCATGCCAGGCTGAGGACCTGGACGGTGATCCCCTGTTGCGGGACCCCTTTGCGGGCGACCCGTTTGACTAACGGAACTGTACCCACAGAACCTCACCTTTCGCCCCAGTATACCGCAGATGGAAAAAGGGGCAAGCCACTCCGCCGACGGCCCATTTGACAAACCCTTCCGGGCGCAATACAATAACTACGAGCGAAAATGGCTGATCTCTACGGCGGGATTGAAGCCGGCGGTACCAAATTCGTCTGCACGGTCGGCACGGGGCCTGATGACCTCCGCGCCGAGGTCCGCTTTCCCACCACCACCCCCCAGGAGACCATCCGCCGGGCGCTGGATTTCTTCCGGGAACAGCAGAACCGGCAGCAGGGAGCGATCTGCGCCATCGGCATCGCCTCCTTCGGGCCGGTGGACCCGAACCCCGCCTCGCCGACCTTTGGCTTCATCACCTCCACCCCCAAGCCCGGCTGGCAGAACGTGGACCTGGCGGGGGAGATCCGCCGGGGTCTGGACCTCCCCGTCGGGTTTGATACCGACGTTAATGGCGCGGCCCTGGCGGAGAGGCTCTGGGGCGCCGCTCAGGGGCTGGATACGTTCATCTATCTGACCGTCGGGACTGGCATCGGAGGCGGAGGAATGGTCGGTGGGCGCCTGATTCATGGCCTGCTCCATCCCGAAATGGGGCATATCCGCATTCCCCACGACCGGCAGGCCGACCCCTTTGCGGGCTGCTGCCTGTACCACGGCGACTGTTTGGAGGGGCTGGCCTGCGGCCCGGCCATCGCGGCCCGCTGGGGCGCACAGCCGGAGGACCTGCCGCCCGACCACCCGGCGTGGGCGCTGGAGGCCCACTATCTGGCCCTGGCCCTGACCAATTTCATCTGCACCCTCTCGCCTCAGCGCATCATCCTGGGCGGCGGGGTGATGAAGCAATTCCACCTCTTCCCCCGCATCCGGGCAGAGGTGCCGAAATTGCTGAACGGCTACATCCAGGCCCGCCCGATCATGGACGCAGAGGAGATGCAGAGGTACATTGTCCCGCCCGCGCTGGGAGCACGAGCGGGTGTCCTAGGCGCCATCGCCCTGGCCCGCCAGGCCGCCAGCGCCTTCCATTAACTGGGGACGCAGATAAACGTATCGGTGTCTTCCGATTCTCTGTTCCTTGATCCTCCTATGGCCCGATTCCAGTTAGTCTCCGAATTCCGACCCACTGGCGACCAGCCGGAGGCCATCGCCGCGCTGGTGGAGGGGCTCCGTCGCGGGTATAAGCACCAGACCCTGCTGGGTGCAACGGGCACAGGCAAGACATATGTAATGGCTCAGGTCATAGGAGCCGTCCAGAAACCCACTCTGGTTATCTCCCACAACAAGACCCTGGCCGCCCAACTCTACGCCGAATTCCGCCAGTTCTTCCCCCACAACGCGGTGGAGTACTTCGTCTCTTACTACGACTACTATCAGCCCGAGGCCTACCTCCCCCAGTACGATCTCTACATTGAGAAGGACGCCGACACCAATGAAGAGATTGACCGTCTCCGGCTGGCGGCGATGTCGGCGGTCTTCTCCCGCCGGGACGTCATCATTGTTGCCTCTGTCTCCTGCATCTACGCCATCGGCGACCCGGAGGAGTGGGGACGGGTGACGCTGCGGCTGGCCCGGGGCGAACGCCACCGCCGGGAGGCCGTCCTCCGGCACCTGGTCAGCATCTACTATGAGCGCAACGACCTGGAACTGGGCCGGGGCCGCTTCCGGGCGCGGGGGGACACGCTGGAGATTCACCCGGCCTATGGCGAGACCGCCTACCGCATCGGGTTCTGGGGGGACGAGATTGAGCGCATCACCGAGATCAACCCCCTCACCGGCGAAGTGCTGGCCGAACGGGACGAAATCCACATTTTCCCCGCCAAAGCCTTCATTACCCCAGACGAAAAACGGGAGAAGGCGCTGGCGGATATTGAGGCTGAACTGGAGGAGCGGCTTCGGGAACTGCGCGCGCAGGGGAAACTCCTGGAGGCCCAGCGGCTGGAACAACGCACCCGCTACGATATAGAGATGATCCGCGAGGTCGGTTACTGCGCGGGGATTGAAAATTACTCCCGTCACCTCCAGCAGCGCCCCCCTGGCTCCCCACCCTGGACGTTGATGGATCACTTCCCCGCCGACTATCTGCTCATCATAGACGAATCCCACATGACCATCCCGCAGATTCGGGGGATGTACAACGGCGACCGCAGTCGGAAGGAGACACTGGTGGAGTACGGCTTCCGGCTCCCCTCCGCGCTGGATAACCGTCCCCTCACCTTTGAGGAGTTTGAGGCCCGGGTCAACCAGGTCATCTCCACCTCCGCCACCCCAGGCCCATATGAACTGGAGAAAAGTCAGCAGGTGGTGCAGCAGATCATCCGGCCCACCGGCATTGTGGACCCGGAAATCATCGTCCGGCCGGCAAAGGGGCAGGTGGACGACCTGATCGGGCGCATCCGGGAGCGGGTGGCGCGGGGAGAGCGGGTGCTGGTCACCACCCTCACCAAACGCATGGCGGAGGACCTAGCAGACTATCTGCGGGAACTGGACATCAAGGTCCACTACCTCCATAGCGAAGTGCAGACCATAGAGCGGGTGGAGATTTTACGGGACCTGCGCATGGGCATCTACGACGTCGTGGTGGGCATCAATCTCCTGCGGGAGGGGCTGGACCTGCCGGAAGTGAGCCTGGTAGCCATTCTGGACGCAGACAAGGAAGGCTTTCTGCGCTCGGATACCGCGCTCATCCAGACCATCGGGCGGGCGGCCCGCCACGTCCACGGCACCGCCATCCTCTACGCCGACCGTATCACCGAGTCTATGAAGCGGGCGATAGAGGAGACGGAGCGCCGCCGGGCCATCCAGATGAAGTATAACCAGGAGCACGGGATCATCCCCACCACCATCGTCAAAGAAATCCGCGACCTGACCGACCGGGTGCGCGCCCAGACGGTCCGGGAGCCCCAGATGCCCCTCACCATAATGCCCAAAGATGACATGGCGCGGCTGATCCGGGAACTGGAGAAAGAGATGCGGAAGGCGGCGGAGGCACTGGAGTTTGAGAAGGCGGCCATGCTGCGGGACCGTATCTTTGAGTTGCGGCGGGTGCTGGCGGAGAAGGAGGAGCAGATCCCGCCCTGGGAGCGGGATCGCCGGCTGGCGGCCGTGCCTTACTACGAGCAGAGCCCCGCAGCGCAGCGGCATCGTTCGTAGTCAACCACGAAGCGCAGCGGAGGGGCGCCAGAACGGGCGGCTACGGCGCCAATCCCCTGATCGTCAGCGGCAGATAGACGCTGGCCCGATGGGGCCGCAGGCCAATGGTCAGACGAATCCCCTGAGTATCCACCCCCGAAAGGACCTCCACCGGCATCCAGCGGGGCAGCCACCCGTAGCGCAGACTGTCAGCCTGCGAGTAGAAGGGCCACCCCTCCGGCGTCGCCTCCAGCGTGTACACCGCCACCGGCAAAGTAGCCGTGAACTCCCAGAACGTCCCCACTGTGGGAGTGACGGCGTCCGTCCCCGCCGGACCCAATAGCCGGAGCGTCGCCGTCAGGACCGGCTCGCCCGGGCCCTGCGTCCCGTCTCCATCCCCATCCCCGAAGACCGCATCCACCGCCAGATGGACGGTGCGCGTCAGGGTGACCGCTGCACAGACCTCCGGCGACCAGTCCCCCCGATTCCCTGTCCGGTCCCACGCCCGCGCACGGAAACACCAGATGCCCGTCCGGGGAACCTCGTACGCGCTGGTAGTCGTGGAGGTGAGCGTCAGCCAGTTTGCCCACATTCCCGCCCCCTCCCGGACCTGGGTGTCGTAGCCCCAGATTCCAGCAGCGTCGTCGGCCCCCTCCCAGGAGACCGTCACCGTGGGGGGTCGGGAGACCGTCACAGAGCGAACTGTGGCCGTGGGCGGAACGGTATCCGTCTCTATGACCAGATACGGCTCCCCGCCGATGATGTAATCGGAAGGGGAGATGCCGTTGTTGGCCGTCGCGCCGGGGAGGGCGAGGGTGTAGACGCCGTCAGACGGGACAATCGTGCGGGTGATGCCCCGCCGGTCCACCAGCGTGGCGGCCGGGAGGGTCGCCGGATAGGAGAAAACCGTCGCCGTGGGGAAGGTGTTCCAGAGGACGCTGATTTTCCCCCGGGGCGTCCCCCAGAAAGTCACCCGCCGCACTCCGCTGGAATAGTTGACGCTGGTCACCATCGTCGGCGAGACCAGGTAGGTGGTAGCCACCTGGAAGGCGACGTAGGCCGGGCGGAGGGTGCGGTCATCCCGTACCAGACCGAAGAGTTCGCCCATCCCGGAGTCTCCCTCATCGGCACAGTCGCCATCCCGGTTCTTGTCACAGTAATCGTCGTGGGCCCGGAAGAAGAAGTAGCGCTCAATCCCGACCGCCCGCGCGTTGGCGTAGGACTGGATGACATAGGCCGCCGCCTCGTCCATTGTGGCGGACCAAATGTAGGGGACGGTGGGGCTGAGGACCGCCGCGTCGTCCCAGACCGGCGAGCCGGTCTCCGTGAGCCAGATGGGCCGGTCGGGGACGAACTCCCGCATCCCGCTGCGGATGACCCGGGTAACGTCGTAAATGCTGGAAGAGCGATGGTAGAGATGGATGGCCATTGCGTCAAAGAAATAGTTGTGGGCCGACGCCTCCGGGTCGTTCTTCAACCGGTCCAGCACCTGGCGGTAGAAGTCGGGATTCTCGTAGTAGGCGATCCCACCGAAGAGGACCCGGCAATCGGGACAGGCGGCCTTGACCGCCAGGTACGCCACTTTGAGGAGCCGG
Source organism: Anaerolineae bacterium (assembly GCA_036172315.1). Taxonomy (GTDB): domain Bacteria; phylum Chloroflexota; class Anaerolineae; order B4-G1; family DUEL01; genus SpSt-77. Next base: position 10,778 of record JASFBC010000006.1, read on the forward strand.
GCGTAGTCGGTGGGGGTGCCCGCCCAGAACCAGTGGAGGTCCGGCTCGTTCCAGACCTCCCAGGATTTGACCGAATCCCGGTACCGGTGGGTGACGGTGTAGACGAAGCGGCCCCAGGTGTTGATGGGATCGCCGTCGGCATCGGTCCAGTCATCCCACTCCTCGTAGAGGCCCCGGGGCGGAGTGGTCATACAGGGAGGGATACCCATGGGGATGACCGTCGGACGGAAAACCGGTGCGTGCCGCTGCAAGGGGTACTGGTGGAGCGTGACCGTGCTGGTGATACACTCACCCGTAGCGGCCCAGTCCGGCGTCCAGAGGAGGATGCCCAGGACGTTCATCCCGGCCGCGCGCAGGTCTCCCACCAAGCCATCCTGAGCCGCGAAGTTCCATTGCCCCTCCCGGGGCTCCAGTTGGGGCCAGGGGAAGTCAAAGCGGTCCCAGCGGGAGCCGGCCTGAAGCATCAGGGGGAGGAAAGGGCGGCCTGGCACCTGGCCGAAGGGGTCGGGGTAGAAGGAGTAGCAGGTGCCGGCGAAGCCGTCGGTGTCGGTGACCGGCGGGAGTGGGGTGACCGGCCCGGCATCCCCGGCGGTCGGCACCGGCAAAAGGGCCACCGCCAGAGCAACCGCCATAACGGGCATCCACCGGACGCGCATTTCTCTACCTCCTGGAGAATCCCGAGATAACCCGGGCCGCCAGACTGTCGGCGCGGCCCGCCAACCGCCGTCGTCCCCCTTCCAGTATACCCGCTGGGGGAGGAAACATCAAGAGGGGACCGTAAACCGTAACGGAGATGTAACGCATCCGGGGGAGGAGAGCGCTGGACTGCCTGCCCCCGCTATTCGGACCCCCGATATGCCACGCGTGCCAGCAGGATGCTCAGAACGTAGAGGACAACCAGGGGGATCATCACCAGTCCCATATTGATGGGGTCGCCGGTGGGCGTCACCAGGGCCGCCAGGAGGGCAATCAGGAAGACCGCCACCCGCCAGTTGCGCAGCAGGTCGCGCGGGCTCACCAGGCGCACTTTCGCCAGGAAGAATATGAACAGAGGCATCTCAAAACTGATGCCCACCCAGAACATCAGGTTGGTCACAAAGGAGATGTAATTGGCCGGGCGGGGACGGGTGGGGATCGGGGCAAAGCCCAGAAGAGCAGGAACAGCGGTGGGGAGCATCACGAAGTAGGCAAAAGCGGCGCCGGCAACGAAGAGGATCGTCGCGGCGGGGGCCAGGAGGTAGACATACCGCTTTTCGTGGGGATAGAGGCCGGGGGTGACGAATCGCCAGATCTGATAGACGATGACCGGCATCGCCAGAATGGCCCCGCCCAGAAGGGCAACCTGCATGAAGACGCCGAGGTTCTCGGTAACCTCAATCGCTTCCAGTTTCTCCAGCCCTCCCACCGGGCGGGCCAGCCACTCCAGCCACCGGTTGGTAAACAGGGCGCTGATGATCACGCCAACGGCCAGGGCCACCAGTGCCTTCAACAGCCGTCGGCGGAGTTCTTCAATGTGCTCCAGCAGGGATTTCGGCTCGGCGCCCCGATTTTTCATCCGGCAAAGTCATCGGTAGGTTCCAGGACATCGGGCAGGGATAGGGGCTTCGGGGCCGCTACCTCCTCCCGAAGGGAAACAATCTCCTGTTTGGCCTCCTGGATCGCCCGGACGGATTGCGCTAAATCCTGCAATGACCCCTGGGTCTCCTGGGCGGCTTCCTGGAGAATCGGGCGAACGGCGGCGGTCGTCTCCCGGCTCAGCGCCTGGACCTCCCGCACCACGTCCCGCTGGACGGCGAGCCACTCTTGCCGGACGCGGGCGGCGAGACGGCCTGCCTGCTGAATCCACTCCACCGCTCGCTTCGGGCCTACCAGCAGGATGGCCAGCAGGATCAAAAAGAAAAGCTCCCCCGAGCCAATGTTGAAAAAGTCCATGCCCCTCCCCGGGCGGACCGGGAACAGAGGAGATGCCCTTCGGGAGACCAAAGGCCGGTTGTTTCAGGCTTTCGGCTCTTCTTTCGCTGCTTCCGGCTCTTCTTGCTTGCCTGAAAGTGCTTCCCGAAAGTTGCGAATTCCCTTCCCCAGTTCAGCGCCCAATTTTCCCAGCCGCCCCACTCCGAAGAGCAGGAGCACGATGACCAGGATGATCAGCCATTCCCAACCACGAATCCAGCCCATGCTTCACCTCTGTTCAGGGATACAGGATGCAGAAGCGCAAGGGTGTCTTGCGGCCCTGGATCCGGGTGTCATTGTACTACACAACAGACATTTAGCAAGCAGGGCCAGCCTTTATGGGTGACCGCAAGGCCGCTCCGCTGCGCTTCGGGGCTGACTACGAGCCATCATTACGGGCCGGGGGTCGGGCTCGCCGAATCTGGCACTATCAGGAGCACTTCTCCCGGTCGCACCATGCCGCCATACCGCCGCGCCCACTCCTCCGGATACTCCGGAGAGGATACATGCTGAAGTTCCCGCTCCAGTTGCCGCTGCCGGCTCTCTTCGTACTGAATCTGAGCCTGGAGTTCCGCCTCGGTCGCCAGGAGGTGGCGCAGATGGAGGATTTGCCTCCAGACCCCGCGACCGATCAACCCGGCTATCACCAGAACGACCAGGATGGCCGCCGGGATCAACCATCGTGGCGCCTCATCGCTTTTTCTGGCCACTCCGCTCCTTTCCCGATCGGGGCAGGGGCAAGCCCTGCCCCTGCAATAGCCGTATAGGGGCGACCCTTGCAGTTGCCCACCCGATAGAGGTCACGGGTTGCCGAATCGCCGGAGCAGAATATCCTCCAGCGTCGGCTGGCTGAGCACCCGCAGTTCGTAGCGCACCCGGTCCACAGGGTAGCGCACTTTCAGCAGATGGCGGATGTCCACCGGCGTCGCCGCCAGAACGAGGTCGCAGGGAGTGGCGTTGATGGTCTCCTCCAGGTCCCGAATCTGCTCATCCCCGTAGCCCATGGCCGGCAGAAGCGGCCCGATATGCGGATACTTCCGGAAGGTCTCGGCGATGGAGCGGACGGCGTAGGGGCGCGGGTCCACCAGTTCGGCCGCACTGAAGCGGCGGGCCGCCGTCACCCCGGCACCGTAGGCCATCTCGCCGTGGGTCAATGTCGGACCGTCCTCTATTACCAGCACCCGCCGGCCCCGGATGGCCTCCGGGTCCTCCACAAAGATGGGCGACGCCGCCTCCACCACAACAGCCTGAGGGTTCACCTCCTGGACACTCTGCCGGACCCGTATGACCCCCTCCGGGTCAGCCGTATCCACCTTGTTGATGACCACCACATCGGCGGCCCGCAGGTTGGCCTCCCCGGGGTGGTAGCGGACTTCATGCCCCGGCCGATGAGGGTCGGCAACGACAATGTGCAGGTCCGGGCGGAAGAAAGGCAAATCGTTGTTGCCGCCATCCCATACGATGATGTCCGCCTCCTCCTCGGCCTGGCGCAGGATCCGCTCATAGTCCACCCCTGCATAGACAACCACCCCCCGGTCTATATGGGGCTCGTACTCCTCTCGCTCCTCAATCGTACAACGGTAGCGATCCAGGTCCTCATAAGTGGCGAACCGCTGGACAGCCTGGGCGGTCAGGTCACCGTAGGGCATGGGGTGACGGACAACGACGACCCGGCGCCCCATCCGCCGCAGAACATCGCAGACATGGCGGGTGGTCTGGCTTTTGCCGCTGCCGGTGCGGACAGCGCAGACGGCGACCACCGGCTTGCGGCTGGTCAGCATCGTGGAGCCGGTCCCCATCAGGCGGAAATCGGCACCCGCCACCAGTACCTGAGATGCCCTGTGCATCACGTATTCGTGGGAGACATCGGAGTACGCAAAGACCACCTGGTCCACCTGATACCGGCGGATCAGGTCGGTCAGTTCCTCCTCGGGGTAAATGGGAATCCCCTCAGGGTACAGACGCCCTGCCAGTTCGGGGGGGTAGCGACGTCCTTCAATGTTGGGAATCTGGGTCGCCGTGAAAGCGACGATCTGATAGTCGGGGTTATCGCGAAAGTAGACGTTGAAGTTGTGGAAATCGCGCCCGGCGGCGCCCATGATGATGACTCGTTTCGGCATACAATTGCTCCTTACTTTTGAGGTTGTCCCGGTTGTGAGGGTGGGGAGTTCTCCTGGATCCGACGGGCGATCTCTTTTCTCAGGGGTACCAGGGCTCCCAGTACGCCGTTCACGAAGCGAGGAGTGCTATCGGAGCCAAACGTCTTGCCCAGTTCTACCGCTTCGCTGATGACCACTTTGAAGGGGGTCCGGCTATCCATCGTGAGTTCATAGAGGGCCATGCGGAGGATGTTGCGGTCAACGATGGCCACCTGCTGAAGGGGCCATTCGGGGGCGTATTTCTGGATGTAGGCATCCAGGATGGCCTGATACTGGAGGACGCCGTGGACCAGCCAGCGGGCGAACTTCGCTGCCGGTTCGGGCAACGGGGTCTCCTCTAGGCGATTCTGGATCACCTGCGCCGGAGGATGATGAGCGCAATCTATTTCGTAAAGAGCCTGCAGAGCGATGGTGCGCGCGAGTCGGCGAACCTTCACCGCGCCTCCCGAGAAATGGGCAGGGGGCCAGCCCCGCCCCAGCATCAGCGGGACGCGGGAACCACGTCCTCAATGTAAACGTTGACGGCTTCTACATCCAGCCCGACCATCTCCCGGATGGCCCGGGTGACTTCGGTCTGGACCTGCCGTCCCAGGGCCAGCAGGTTGTGGCCGGATTCCACGACCAGGTAGAGGTCCACCAGGACAGAGCCGTCATGAAGAGTAATTCGTACCCCCTCCTTCCCGCCCAGGAGTCGGGACTTGGGGGGTGGGGCAATCCGTACCACGCCGGGAACAGCCAGCGCGGTCAGACGGGCGATGGTCTCCAGGACCTCCGGGTTTACGGTGATGCGGCCAAGAGCCGGAATTTCCTCCACGATATGCCTCCGGGGAGCAGCGCTCGTGCTTCTATCCGGACATCACCAGTCCGCCGTCTACGGGCAGGACGGCCCCGGTGATGAACGACGCCTCGTCGGACGCCAGGAACGCTACCGCATACGCGACATCCTCCGGACGGCCAGCCCTTCCCAGTGGGGTGCGCCGGATGGCCTCCTGGCGCAACTCTTCGGGCAGGTCGGCTGTCAGGTCGGTAGGGATGAATCCGGGGGCGACGACATTGACCGTGATCCCGCGCGGGCCCAGTTCTTTCGCCAGACTCTTGCTGAAGCCGATGACGCCCGCTTTGGCCGCCGCGTAGTTGGTCTGCCCGCCCTGCCCGGCGATCCCGACGACCGAGGAGATGTTGATGATGCGTCCGGAGCGCTGGCGGACCATTGGGCGGGCGGCCGCCTTGCAGGTGTGAAAGAGACTGGTCAGGTCTACCCGCAGCACCGTCTCCCAGTCCTCCTGGCCCATCATCAGGATCAGGCGGTCCCGGGTGATGCCAGCGTTGTTGACCAGGATGTCTATCCGGCCGTAGGTATCCAGAGCGGCCTGGATGAGGGCCTGGGCCTGGGCCGCATCGGAGACGTCGGCCTGGATAGCCGTAGCCTCTCCGCCCCCGGCGCGGATGGCGGCGACGACCTCCTCCGCCGCATCGGCGTTCCGGTGATAGTTGACGACCACCCGTGCGCCCCGGCGGGCCAGTTCCACGGCAATGGCCCGCCCGATGCCCCGGGAGGCCCCGGTGACCACCGCGACTTTCCCTTCCAGCAAACGGTTCATCTGCCTTTCCTCCACAGATGGCTGTACCCGTCCCCGCGCAGGGCAATTTTCCCGACAGAGACCTACGCCAATCCCAGCAGTTGGGCCACCGTCAGGCCGTGGACGGAGGCATCAATCCGGCGCAGGAGGCCGGTGAGGACGTCTCCCGGGCCCACTTCCACGAAGCGGGCGATGCCCCGGCGGATCATCTGCCGCACGGAGCCCCGCCAGCGGACGGGAGAGGTCAATTGGCGGAGCAGAGCCTCCCGGATGGACTCCGGCTCCTCCACCACATCGGCGGTGGCGTTGGCGATGAAGGAGATACGGGGCGGCCGGAAGGGGACTCTTTCCAGCGCGTGCTGGAAAGCGGCAGCCGCCTCAGCCATCAGCGGGGAGTGGGCCGCGACGCTCACCGCCAGCCGGACCACCCGGCGGGCCCCGGCGGCCTGCATGGCCTCCATCCCGGCCGCCAGCGCCCCTTCGTCTCCGGAGATGACCACCTGGCCCGGGCAGTTATCATTGGCAACCCCCACGTAGCCGCCGGTCTCCTGAGAAACGCGCTCACAGATGGCCGCGACCTCTTCGGCATCCAGCCCCAGAACAGCAGCCATACCGCCGGGTCGGCGGGCGCCGGCCTCTTTCATCAGCCGGCCCCGTTCCCGCACCAGGAGCAGTGCGTCCTCAAACGCCAGCGCGTCGGCCGCTACCAGCGCGGTGAATTCCCCCAGGCTGTGCCCGGCCACGCAGGTCGGGCGCTCCCCCATCTCCTCCAACACCCGCAGCGCGGCGACGCTGGCCGTCAGGATGGCCGGCTGGGCGTTGGCTGTATCGTTCAACTCCTCCGCCGGCCCCTCAAAGCAGAGGCGGGAAAGGGGAAAGCCCAGAATCTCATCGGCGCGAGCGAAAACCTGGGCCGCGATGGGGAACCGCTCCGCCAACTCCTTCCCCATCCCCACCCGCTGAGACCCCTGTCCGGGGAACTGAAAAGCGAGTTGATGGTCCATCACAAAAACGAAAACACCGACCGCTGGCAGAAGACGCGCCGAACCGCCGATTCCGAGGTCACTTTTTCTCTTTCTTTGGGGTGAACACCTGGCGGCCCCGATAGGTGCCGCAGTTGGGACAGGCATGGTAGGGCAACATCGGCTCCCTGCACTTCGGGCAGATGATCAGGGAAGGCAGAGTCAGCGCCAGATGACTGCGCCTCCGGTCGCGCCGCCCTTTGGAGGTTTTTCGTTTGGGAACTGGTGGCATTCTATCACTCCTTTTACGCTGATTTCCGACAAAAACAGACAGCAGTATTATAGTGGAAGCGGCAAACCTGTCAAGGCGACAAGCGCCCCCTTCGCTTTGCAAAAACGGCAAATTGGTGTTATACTTCTCCCCGCTGGGAGAAATTATACCAGGCCCCGTTCGCTTGGGTCAGGAGTGACATTGCCCCCACCACTTCTACGAAGGGAGGTGAAGCCTTCTATGCCGTCAGACCGCAAGTGGCGCAAGAAAAAGATGGCTAAACACAAGCATCGCAAGTTGTTGAAGAGGACTCGCTGGCAGCGACGAGAGAAGAAATAGCATAACGATTCCCTGGCCACGAATTCTCACTAAAAATCTGAAACGGGACGCCGATTTTCGCAGGCTTCGCTTGCAGATGTAGCGCAGGCTGTTAGCCTGCAGCGCAGGCTGTTAGCCTGCGTGCAGACCTGGCGGCCTGCGCTACTGTGCCAGGAGGGCGCTCTCCGTCGGGCTGAATGGTTACGAAATAGCAGGAAATGGACAGGGGAGAGATGGAGCGAATCGCGATCGGCGCCGATCATGCCGGGTGTGCGCTGAAAGCAGAAATCGTCCGCTTCTTGGAGGCGTCCGGCTACCCGGTAGAGGATATGGGAACCCACAGCGAGGAATCGGTGGATTACCCCGATTACGCTGTACAGGTGGCCCGAGCGGTAGCGACTGGCCAGGCCGACCTGGGTATCCTGATCTGCGGGACCGGGATCGGGATGAGCATCACGGCCAATAAGGTGAAGGGAATCCGGGCTGCCGTCGCCACCGACGGGTATATGGCCCGGATGGCCCGGGAGCACAACGATGCCAACATCCTCTGTCTGGGCGGACGGGTGCTGGGCACCGGCTCGGCGCTGGATATCGTGCAGGCTTTTCTGCAGAGTCGCTTCGCCGGCGGACGTCATGCTGGCCGGGTGAGCAAAATCCGGGCTCTGGAATGATGTGCCAGGCCCGTTGAGGACCCGTGGCAGGAGCGAAGATGCGCAAAGGAACCATCCTTCTGGGCCTGATTCTGATCCTGATCGGGATGTACTCCCTGCTGGAAGTCTTCTATCCCCAAATCCCCGGCCTGGAACGTCTATGGCCGGTCGCCATCATCGCCGGTGGGATTTCACTCCTGACCGCATACATCCGGACTCCCCAGCAAGGGGCTACCCGGATCTTCTGGGGCGTCGCTCTGACGTTGAGCGGCCTCCTGCTCCTCCTCATTTCTCTCACCAACCAGAACTACACTGTCCTGCAGACCTGGTGGCCCGCCCTCATCGCCATCGCCGGAGTTTCATTCCTCTCTATGTGGATTGCCGAAGGCTTCCGGGATTGGGGCGTCCTGTTCCTGGCCGTGGTGAGCCTTATCTTCGGCGGAGTCTCCATCGCCGTCAATCTCCGCCTTTTCGGACCCCATACCACGCGGGAGATCGGCCGTTTGTGGCCGGCGTTGCTCATCATCATCGGCCTGATCCTGCTCCTTCGGGGCACACTGGGTGGGAAACGGAAAGAGACGTAGCCGGACGCCCGTTGTCGGGATAGATGCCAGCCGCGCCGTCTCCCCCTGGCCAACAGGGACGGAGACGTATTCCCTCCGCCTGATCCAGGCCCTGCTCTCGCAGAGCCCCCCCTGGCGCGTTCGCCTCTACTTCCGCCGGATGCCACCAGGGGATCTCTTTCCCCGGGCCGAACTCCGCATCATCCCCTTCCCCCGCCTCTGGACCCATATCCGGCTCTCCGGGGAGATGGCCTTTCATCCGCCGGATTTGCTGTTCGTCCCCGCGCATGTCCTGCCGCTCGTCCATCCCCGCCGCAGTTTGGTGACGGTCCACGACCTGGGCTACCGGTACTTTCCCCAGGCCCACCCCCGGTTTCAAAGGGTCTATCTGGACCTTTCCACCCGCTGGAACGTCCGGGCCGCCGCCCACATCCTGGCCGACTCGGAGACTACCCGAAACGATCTGGTCCAAATTTACGGGACCCCCCCGGCGAAGGTGACCGTCGCCTACCCCGGCTACGACGAGTCCCTGACGCCCGTGCGGGATCCGGCAGTCCTCGCCGCTGTCCGGGAGCGCTACGGTATCCCCGGGGAGTATTTTCTGTACCTGGGGACCCTGCAACCCCGCAAGAATCTATCCCGCCTGGTGCGGGCCTTCTCCTTCCTCCCCACCCAGGCCACGCTGGTTCTGGCGGGACGGTGGGGCTGGCGGACAGACGACCTCTTCGTCCTGATCCACCGGCTGGGGCTGGAAGGGTGCGTCCTCTGCCCCGGGTATGTCCGTCCGGAGGACCGGGCGCCCCTGCTCAGCGGCGCGCTGGCTTTCGTCTTCCCCTCCCTCTATGAAGGATTCGGCCTGCCGATCCTGGAAGCGCAGGCATGCGGGTGCCCCGTCATCTGCTCCAACACGTCCAGCCTGCCGGAGGTAGCGGGGGACACCGCCCTCCAGGTCTCCCCCGAAGACGTCATTGGGTTGAGCGACGCGATGGCCCTGCTGGAGTACGATCCGGACCTGCGCCGGGAACTGGCGGAGCGGGGGTTTGCGAACCTGCGTCGCTTCTCCTGGGAGCGGTGTGCTCGTACCGTCCTGGAGGTGATGGAGAGACTCTTGGAGGAGAACTGATGCCGGCTCCCCCAACCCTCCGTATCCTGGGCATCCCGATTCACGACGTCACCCTGGAGGAGGCGGTGGAGCAGGCCGCCGCGTGGGTTCGGGAAGGCGGTGCCCACCAGATGGCAACCGTCAACCCGGAATTTGTGATGGCGGCGCGGCGGGATGTGGCCTTCCGGGATGTGCTGGAGCGGGCGGACCTCTGCCTGCCCGATGGGGTCGGCATCACCCTGGCCGCCCGCTACCTGGGCCGTTCCCTGCGGGAGCGGGTGGCGGGCGTGGACCTGGTGGAGGCACTGGCGGCCCGCGCGGCCCGGGAGGGGTGGCGGCTCTTCTTCCTGGGCGCCGCCCCCGGCGTGGCGGAGCGGGCGGCCTCCGTCCTGGCGGCCTGTCATCCCGGCCTGGCCATCGCCGGGACCTATGCGGGCAGTCCCCGGGAGGAGGAAGAAGAGGAAATTGTCCAGCGGGTACGGGCAAGCGGAGCGGACATCCTGCTGGTGGCCTACGGGGCTCCGGCGCAGGAACGATGGCTGGCCCGCAACCTGGCCCGGACCGGGGCGAAGGTGGGGATTGGAGTGGGCGGGGCCTTTGACTACATCGCGGGGGTCGTCCCCCGGGCTCCCCGCTGGATGCGCCGGGTGGGACTGGAGTGGCTGTATCGGCTGATTCGTCAGCCCTGGCGCTGGCGACGCCAGCGGGTGCTCCCCCTCTACGCCCTTCTGGTCCTCCTCTCCAGAGGGAGGGCCTGAGGGGGCAACTCCCTGCGGGGGATGCTTATGGCCCCATTTCCGCAGCGCGGAGTGCCTTGACGATCCGGAGAGCAGGCGCCGGGACCAGTCACTCCTGCTCCGAAAGCGCCGATGTCGCCCAGTCCGACGAACAGTTAAGCCTATGAAGCAGGAGAGATGCTTCAACTCACATCGCTCACTCAAAAGATTTCGTTGCTGCTCGTATTGTCGTTGTTGTCTACCCTGATGCCAGGGCCGGCGGCCATCCCTGGAACCGCCCGGACGGTCCCAACCGATGCTTTCACCTCCCCGCTGCCCACCCCGACGCCTCAACCCCAGGCGGCGACCTTCACCAGCCCTCTGCCCACTCCACAGGCGCCCGCGCCGATCCTCGGCCTGACCGTGCGGGCCGAGCCGGTGGGCGTCGCGCCGGGCGAGATAGTCACCCTCACCGTGACGTTGGATAACCCCACCGGGACGACGCTGACCGACGTCTCCGTTCACGCCACCCTGCCGGACGCCCTGCACTCCATCCCCTATCAGCCCGGCTGGGCCTACGATGCGCCCCAAAAGCGCCTGCGCGCCGACCATCTCGGGAGTGCCACCTTAACTACCGATGCCAGCGGCAACCGGGTGGGCGAACTGCGCTACAGCCCGTACGGCGCCACACGCCACCAGTGGGGCGATACCCCCACCGACCGCCGCTACACCGGCCAGCGGTGGGATGGAGCCCTTTCCCTCTACGACTACCGGGCCCGCTACTACGACCCGCTGCTGGGCCGCTTCATCAGCGCGGGCACGGTGGTGCCGGAGCCGGGGAGGCCACAGGCACTGAACCGGTATGGGTATGTCTTGAACAACCCGTTGAGATTAATAGACCATACGGGTCATTGCAGCGAAGACGCTATTCTCACCCATCTGAAGCGGACATATAGTGAAGATTGGGAAGGAAAACTTAGCAGAATGGCAGGCCAACCCGTGGTGGCGAACTTTACGTGAAGCCCGACCAGGTAATATTTAATCATAGAAAAAGGCCAACAGCCTATGGTCGCATAGCGGGTCTGCTCGGAGGGAAGCCAGAATGGGATATCTTGCTCGGGTTAGAGCAGGTTCAGAATATTGATAGAGCCTTAAGTAAGATAAAGTGTTGGGTGAGCGCCTACCTGCCTGACACTTTTCACAAAAAGTGATTGACTGATTACGCTGGATGCGGTAAAATCCAAATACGTCACAAGGAGCGTACCGATGCCAGCCACCCGCTGTATAATATCCTGTTGAAGCAGATTGCGCAAATCCGTCCTGGGAGCGGATCACTCGCCTGCGAAACATGACCTGGCTACTCGCTGGCATTTGCCTGAGCAAATGGTCCACCTGAGCAAGATCGCATTGAAGATCCCGAGCCCGGCCAGGGTGGTGAGCATCGCCCGCCGTCTAAGCCGCTTTCTGGATCACCCGGCCGTTCGCGGCCGGGAGCGGTTTGAAACTTGCAGGCCGCCGCCCAAACGGTGGGAGAAATCCGGCTGATGGCGGACGGAACCAAAGTCGGTTTTAGCCATCAACTGCTGATTGGGAGCCTGGCCTTTCGCCGATGAGCGATTCCCATTGCCTGGACGTGGGTTAAGGCCTGCCGGGGACACAGTTTGGCGGTCAAGCAACGGGCGCTGTCGGCCTATGTACAGCAGTTGATTCCCCTAGCGCTGAATGGCTACTTTTGTGCTCTGTCAAACGTCATGTACTGGGTAGATGTGCAAACTGAAGGAGAATGGCCGCTGGACCTGGAAGTCCTGCGGCAGACCGCCGTGGCGACATTGATGCACCAGGGCGCGCCGGAGGTAGAGGTGGCAATCGTCATCACCGACGACGAGAGCCTGCAGGAACTGAATCGTCGTTTCCGGGGCACAGACGCACCCACCGATGTCCTGGCTTTCCCGAATGAGAGCCGGGGTCCCTTCGTCAGTGCTCCAGGCTTCCCCCGCTATCTGGGCGATATTGCTATCTCTTACCCCCGCGCGGCCGAGCAAGCGGCCGAGGCCGGCCATACCGTCCAGGCCGAACTTCAGTTGCTGGTCGTCCATGGAGTCCTTCATCTGCTGGGGCACGATGACCAGCAGGAGCCGGAGCGAACCCGAATGTGGGCCGCCCAGGAAGCGATTTTGCGAGCCCTGGGAGTCTCTGTCCATCTCCCCGAATGATGCGCCGCCGCTCTCGCCTCCCAGAAGCGTTTGGCCACGCTTTCTCCGGCCTCTTCCTTGCCCTCCGGACCCAGCGGAATATGCCCATTCACCTGGCGATCGCCGGAGGGGTCATTGCGCTGGGAATCTGGTTGGGCCTCTCGGCCACTCAATGGGCCATCCTGGCGCTGACCATCGGCTCCGTTCTGGCCGCGGAGTTACTGAATAGCGGCCTGGAGACCGTGGTAGATATGGTCAGCCCGGAATACCATCCCCTGGCCAAACAGGCCAAAGACGTAGCCGCCGGGGCGGTTCTGCTGGCCGCTATCGTCGCCGTGGTGGTGGGTTTGCTGATTCTGGGCCCTCCTCTGTGGGCCCGACTGACACGGTAATCCCTACGGAGAGGTAGTTATGGGTCCCGAAGGAAACTACTACGACCGTCTGCGTCAGCGGCTGATGGCCCTGCCCAAAGAGCAGTTGGTGGGCATGCTGGAAGACGCGGCGAAAAACTGGCTTGCCCACGACGGCCTGTGGTTTCTGGCCGTGGAGGATGCCTGCGGGATGGAAACCGCCATCCGCTGCGACGCCCGCGCCTGGGAACAGTTCTCGGCTATAGAGGCGCAGCGCATTATGCAGCGGCACGGCATCCCCACCAATGGGGGCCTGGACGCCCTGGAGGCGGCTCTGGGCTACCGCCTGTACGCCTATCTGAACGTCCAGGAAATTCGCCGCGTGGACGAGCGGACCCTGGTATTCCGGATGAACGATTGTCGGGTACAGGCGGCGCGGAAACGGAAGGGCCTGCCAGACTTCCCCTGCAAGCCGGTCGGGCTGGTGGAGTACTCCGTCTTCGCCCGCACCATAGACCCCCGTATCCGCACCCGCTGCATCGCCTGCCCGCCCGACCCTCACCCGGAAGATTTCTGGTGCGCCTGGGAATTCACTCTCTAATAGGACGTGCCAGGCACTTCCAAAATGCCTGGCACGTCCGAAAATCTACTCCCTTCAGGTTCCGCTGACGTCTACAGATGGGCCAGCAGGAACTCCTCCAGCGCCCGTTTGGGACGATACCCAACCACCCGGTCCACCTCCCGGCCATCCTTAAAGAGAATCAGGGTAGGAATCCCCATAATGCCCAGCCGGGCCGGAGTCCGGGGATTGAGGTCTACGTTCATCTTGACCACCTGCACCCGGCCGTTGTAGTCCCGCGCGATTTCCTCCACAATTGGTGCAATCATCCGACAGGGGCCACACCATTCGGCCCAGAAATCCACCAGAGTGGGCAACGGTGACCGGAGGACATCATTCTCAAATGTGGCATCTGTTACTTCCTTCACAGTTTCTTCCCTCCTGCCAAGATAGTGGCCAGATTATCGCTCTGATGGGCAAAGTTGTCAAGTCCGTGGGTTCCATCCCGGGAGACCCTCAATTTGCCCTCTAGCCTGCCGGAGGAGGTCCTGGCCCCGGCGGTAAAGTCCGGCCGACCCACGCTCCGATACATCTCCAGAGTCAGTGCCGCCGTCCGTTTCCAGGAGAAGCGCGCCGCCTGCTGGATTCCCTGCACTCCCATCTCCTCCCGCCGCATTTCGTCTTTCAGCAGGTCCGCCATCGCCGATGCCAGGGCCCGCACATCGGTGGGGTCCACCAGCAGCGCCGCGTCCCCGGCCACCTCGGGCAGGCTGGAGGTATTGGAGCAAACCACCGGTGCTCCGCAGGCCATCGCCTCCAGCACCGGCAGGCCAAAGCCTTCATACAGGCTGGGGAAGACGAAGAGCGTCGCTGCACTGTAGAGGGCGGGGAGATCGGCTTCGGGCACGGGCCCCAGCCGGCGGATGTTCTGCAGGCCCAGTTGTTCCGCCTGACGACGGGGTTCGGGATAGCGGGGGTCCCAGGGGCCGGCGAGGATGAGCGGGTTGCGTATTCCGTATTCCGTTATCTGTGCCCAGGCTTCTACCAGGCGGGTCAGGTTCTTGTGGGGTTTGTTGGAGCCAACGTAGAGGACGAAAGTCTCCGGCAGGGC
>JASFBC010000007.1:0-5808 GCA_036172315.1 Anaerolineae bacterium
TGGTCTTGCCACATTTCACGATGTTCTTCTGGTGCTCGCCTTGTGGCTTGCCGAAATCCGCACAGGCCTCATTGGGACAGTAGGGGCGTAGCGCCGCTACGCCCCTACACGGGCAAACTGCGGCATCCTGACCTCCTGGCTTAAAGGATGCCCCCACGATACCTCATTATCTGTAAACACTCAAGAGGGAGACCACCGAATTGGCAGGTATCCTGCTGCAAGGTGCACAAGCGGCCGGTTTCCCGACCGATCTGTGGACTTTGGAGCGGGTCGCGCTGGTGATCGAGCGGGAGTTTGGGGTGAGATACCATCCGCGGTACGTCTGGCACATTCTCACCGCTATGGGCTGGAGTGCCTAGAAGCCGGAGCGCCGGGCGCGGGAGCGGGATGAGGAAGCCATTGCCGCGTGGCGCACCGAGGGTTGGGCCAAGGTTAAAAAGTCCCGCGACAATGGCCAGCCTATCGTGCTGATAGACGAGAGCGGCTATCTGCTCCAACCCGTTGTGCGTCGCACGTGGGCCCCCAAAGGAGAGACACCGCTCCAGTACAGTTGGGACCGTCACGACCGTCTGTCGGTGATCACAGGGATCACCGTATCGCCTGTGCGACGCCGCTTGGGGCTCTACTTTCGGGTTCATCGCCAGAACGTTAACTTTGAGCGAGTAGGCGAGTTCATCATCTTGCTGCATCAGCATCTCCGGCGCAAATTCATCCTGGTGTTGGATCGCTACAGTGCTCATCGCAAGGCGGTGCGGCTACTCCGGGAAGCACATCCTGATTGGTTTGAAGTGGAATGGTTGCCGGCCTACGCTCCCGAGCGGAATGCGGTGGAGATGGTATGGAATCACAGCAAGTATGGGGACCTGGCCAATTTCATTTCTGAGGGTGTGGACGACTTGCACCGCGCTGTCACGGTTTCGCTAGAGAACACGTGTACGCAGACGCAGCTGATTCGCTCGTTCTTCCAACATGCCGGACTGGAATTGTAATTGTTCCATTTAATTAACGAAAATCAATAATAGCAAGAGACTTGGAGGAACTGATGAAATGCCCCCCCAAAATAAGCGTGGCTGAGATAGTATATAGTTTAGACTGCGGAAAATTTGGCGGAGGCGCTGAGCGTTTTGTTTTGTCTTTGTCTTCTCGTTTGAACGCCGCCAAGTTTGAGGTTATGGTTTGCGCCCTCTGGAGAGTTAACACTTCATCTGAGGAGCGGAATCTAGAGGAATTACTTTCGCATGGCATTGAAACTGTTATTTTGGCAGACTGGAATGACACAAAACCTGTTGAAAGTTTCTTGGCATCTTTCAGAGCTCTCTGGAATTTTGCTGCCGAGCATAGAATAAATATACTTCATAGCCATTCACAGTTCGGCGATATAATGCTGCTTTTTTTAAAGATTTTTAGAAGAGTTAATTTCGTCGTTCGCACAGTTCACGATGGATACTTCATAGAGTGGAGGAAAAGACCTATCAGGCGGATGTTGTTTACAAATTTCTTGTATCCGATCTTTTTTGATGCCGAGATAGGCGTTAATGACCATATAGTAACCAGACTGAACCAAAGATTGATTGCAAAGATTTTAAAGCGTCGTAGCTTATGTATTTATAACGCTATTGATGTGAGGAAAATGAAGAAAATTATTAGAGAGATGGGACCCAAGCGTGATATTCTACGAGGTTTGCTAGGGATCAAATCGGGAGAGTTTTTGGTTGGGACTATTGGTCGGCTAGTCTCTGGTAAAGGGTTTGAGACATTTATCCAAGCGGTCCCGGAGGTCCTGTCTTTGGTGCCGAATGCGCGTTTTTTGATAATAGGGGATGGGCCAAATTCTGATTCCCTCCGGAGATTAGCACGCCAGTTGAGAGTTGAAGATTACATTATCTTCGCTGGAACGCAATTGGATATAGAAAATATGTTAAGGTGTATGGATTTGTTTGTTCTGCCCTCCTTTTGGGAAGGTCTGTCTACAACGGTTCTAGAAAGCATGGCCGCTGGTGTCCCTGTGGTGGTTAGTGACATCCCAGGGAATGCAATCCTAGTACAAGATCAAATAAATGGATGGGTGATACCTCCAGGTAATTCTCATGCTCTTGCTAGAGCGATAGTGAGCGCTTCACAAAACCCTCAACTTTGTCACAAGTTTGTTGACAATTCTAGGAGAGTGATCGAGAGATTTTCTATCGATAGGGCAGTAAAAGAGCATGAAAAGTTATATATGACTCTTTCCTATGGAACTGCCGCAAAGCACCTTATGGTGGAGAGATTTTCACATAAATTATACCCGCATCAAGAAGTTGATCGGGCATCAAATGCCAAACTCTAACCTGTCCCGAGGGCTCAGAGATAATCTCATATAAACCCTCTGGATTACCAACTACAATTACATAGTCTCCTGGTTCTACACCCCCAATAGAAAAGTATCCACCTTCGTTAGTAATCCCACTCGGGCTAAAGGCTGCATCTAAGACATATATAGCTTCGCTTCCTTCTCTGTATATCCTAGCTAATCTTACCGGTACTTTTTGTAGAGGTGCATTTGTAATCCCTGAAACCACTCGACCTATTAAAGTGGCTTTCCCGGGCTGTGAAGGAGGTAAAGTAGGGGTAATCCAAGGTGATGCCAAAGGAGAAGGCATTGACTGCGGTTGAATCTTTTGACAAGCCCCAAGGCCTATTATTGTTAGTGTAAACGAAAGCAAATAGATTAAAAAGCCTGTTTTGCGCATAAGTTGTTCCCTCTGCAAGTTGTGCTTGAGGTTGCCGCGTTGTTAAGCATTTTGATACTGGCCTGTATCTATGACCAAAGAACCGTTCACCAACCACTTCTTGAAAGGCGCAAGCCAAGTGGCTTCTGATAAGGCCTGGGATACTCCTTGCCAGGTTGAAAAGTCGTCAAGCTGTAAAATAGCTCCGGGGCAAAGGTTACTTTTAAGATAATTAAGCACGGCTTTATAACTTTCGTACCAATCACAGTCAATATGCACAAGACAAAAGCGATACCGCTTGGATAATCGGGGCAAAACTTCTTCGTATCTACCCTCAATGATTTCTACATCGCTTAAGTCGCAAATATGAGATATCTCGCTAAGAATTAATGCTTTAATGTCAGGGATATTTCCGTAGTATCCTTCATCCTCTCCAGTCAAGATTACCTGGTAGCGTAGATGTGCTTTTTCGCCGTCTATATCGCTGGGCGGAGGTATACGGCCAAACAGGTCGTATAACACCAACTTGCCGCCATATTTACTGACCAACCTTCCTAATATGAAAGCACTTCCCCCACGGCCAACTCCAAATTCCGCGATTTGGATAGGAGAACCACATCGGGCCTTAACACGCATAAAATTCTGTACAAGACTCCATATTTGAGGATATCCCAAAAAGGTTTTGCGTTGTCGCTTCAAGCGCCACGTAAGCAAACTCAGAGACGGGTCTCGCAATGCTAATCGTAACAAATAGTATATGCCACGCATTATACCTCCATTAATAGCAAGTTCACAAAGCACAAGGGAGACCAATGGTCTCCCTTGTGCTTTGTGATTATCTAGCAATCCATTATGGAACTGGTATACCACTGTAGTCTTCGCTCGCGAAGACTCCTGGAGAGATTTGAGTTGAAACACGGGCTACCACTGCTAACTGGCTCCCAGCGGGCCCCTCTACAATTGCACCTCCACCAAATGAACCATCCGGATATACACCAAATTCACTGAGCCCAGCGTTGGTGGGATTTGAGTTCACCTTTCCTCCTGCTGGTATAGAAGGGAGGCTATGGGTGGTGCCCACCTGATTGCCGTATTTATCTATATAGCGTACTGTAACTGCTCCTGCGGGGAGATCTGTAGTACCCACATTCTGAATGGTAAGGAATACACGCTGCTGGGTACCGTTGGCCCAGTTAGTATTACTGGCCCACCGCACATACGGCAATGCAATTTTTGATGCCCCGCCAGTTGCGCCTACAAATGCAGTGGAAAGCCCAGACCCGTAAGCTTTGCCAATAGCCACAATAGGAACACCATTGCTTTCAATGATGGCTGACCCGTTGAACCCTGATGGCATTCCTGGTGCCGCACATGCGACAAAGCTCTGTTTGGCGCCTGGGCCTATTGACTGGGTGTGCACAACGTTGTTACTATAAGTTACGGTGACTGTAGCCGAATCTGTAAGGCTGGTATTTTGTACAGCGTAAGAAGTGTTCGCACCAAAGGCGTTGCATAGAGCTGAAGGCATATATACTTTAATGGCCCCGGAGCTCACGCCTTCAAACGAAGAAGCGCCACTGCCTGTAGTGGAGAGTTCTAACACGCTTCCTGCGATTATTCCGGAGGATTCAACAACGGCAGAACCGTTGAAGGAGGAGCCCAACCCTGCTAATTGGCCAGCATCCACGTAGTAAGCAGCCCCTGGTTGAACCGTTTGAGTAAACGAATACACCTCGGCGGCGCTTGTATTATAAAACCTAAAAGTGAGGTTAGCGGCTGCGTTGCCAATGTTTTGCACTGAAAACATAGTATTGGTGTTATAGTAATTTTTAAGAACTGTGGCAACTAATACAGTATTACCACCTCCAGAAAAGCCATTTGACAAGGGGCGGTTTCGCGTTCCGGGTGACGCTCCTTGTGGAAGTTGTACCATCGTTGCTACCAAAGGTTGATCGGAGCTCATCACTGCGGATCCACGGAAACCACTAGGTACAGAGCTCAGGCTGCCGATATGCAAAGAGCTGCTCGCTCCTGCAGCCAAAGCAGGAAGAGATACTTGAATGGGTGTTGTAGTATTAGGGTCAGCGTAGAGAGAAACAACGATATTGGCAGCACCTGTGCCCACATTTTGATATGTTATAGAAGTAGTAAAAGAGGTGGAATAAGCTTGGGCGTAAGCGTGGAGAGGTACGACGATTGCTGTTATCATCGCAACCATCCCCATAACGTAAAATAATCCTCTTTTCATTTTGCCCTCCTTAGACACATAGGTTAATAAAGCATTATCTTTCATTATCTTTGTAGCACCTTTTAGGTTTAATGGCAATACTTCTTTGGGATTAATTTGCGAGCTGCTTCTAATCCTCTATACCTACTTCTCCGCCTGCTTCTCTTCCCCCCGGCCGCACAGGATTCACCGGGTCCTGGATGATGAGGCCGTAGAGCGCCTGGTGGCCTTGATTCACCAGAGCCCCCGCACCTTTGGCAAAGAAGCAGGGTGCTGGACGCTGGACCTCCTGGCCGAAGTCTGCTGGGAACAGCGGGGGGATCAGAGAGCACAACCGTCGGGTAAGGCAAGAATGGTCAGGGGGCGCGGATTGCGGTCTGTTTCTTGCCTACCCGAAGCCCCTGGCTGAATCCGATTGAGCCGCGTTAGGTTATGGAGCCTGCCCAGTTACTGACGGCTCAGGAGATGGCGGAGCAGATTTGCCGCTATTTCGGATGCCCCCACGAACCGCCCCTCTCCCTCACCGAAAAGCTCTCTTGACGATGCACTAGAATCGTGTCTGTAACATACGCGGTGGGTTTTGACACTAAAAGAGAGGGTCCTAGTAAGAGCCTATCCGAATAACCCTGCTGCCCGAAAAGCGATAAGAGCGCAGGCAAAATGGAGAAAAGCTATATAGTTTGCTGCCTTCTTTTCCCAACGGACCAAAATCCGCCAGAAGCGGTTCAGCCAACTGTGGGTTCGTTCTACCACCCAGCGCCGAGCACGCTTACCGGCTTCTTTCGCTATCTCTTTGGCTTCCTCACTTCGGGCACGAATATGGGCCGTAAACCCAAACTCATCCAGTGTATCCCGCACCTCTTGATAGTCGTA
>JASFBC010000008.1:0-23529 GCA_036172315.1 Anaerolineae bacterium
CTGGATCGTTTCTGCATGAACCGGGAGGCGGAAGAGTGCGCCGCCTGTCCCCTGGTCGCCACCTGCCCTGTCGCTTTCCTGGTGAGCACGATGCGGCCCGAAAGCGACAGGGCAGGTGGCGACCAGGGGACAGGCGGCGCACTCTTCCGCCTCCCGGTTCATGCAGAAACGATCCAGCAGGGCGTGGAAGAGCGCGCCCCGGATAGCTGAGCCTTGGTGCTCGTTCAATTCCACCGGCGTCCGCGCTTCGGCGACGAAACGGAGGCGGTGGGCAGTGAAGTGATGCATTTTTCTACCCTCAGATCATTCTTCAGATGAGCGATGGAGCATGATTGCGAAAAGTGGCTCCCCCCTTACAACATCAGCCCATACTCGCTACTGTATCCTGTTTCCACAACCCAGGGCCAGCTTGGCTTTACTTTGCGAGCCTTGCCTTTAGCCCGCAGGCCGCAAAACTGCCCCCAGCGCAGTGGAACGAGGAGTTGGCTGGCCTCCAGCGGTTCGTCTTCAATGAGCCGTTGGTAGGCTGACTCACAATCGGCTGGGAGGACCTCAATACTGTCAAAAGCTTGGTAAAATTCCTCTTCCAACTGTTCGTTCGAGTTGAACGCTCGCAACGTGCGTAAACAGGCGTCCTCGAACTCGTCGTAGGCCCGTTGATAGGCCTGATTCCATCGCTCGGCAATCGGCCCCTGGTATACTTCATTCAGCCAGTCTGAGATGCCTTCTTCATCAATCAAATGGCCCTCGTTTTTGCTCAACACTCCTAACCCCGCTTTCACGAGGTCGTCTTCATAGACGCCCTGCCCATCGGCCGGTTCGGTGAAGACATATACCGGCGCCCACCCTTTCAGCCGTCGCCGGTTAACGCGACCAAAGCGCTGGATCAACGCCTCTAACGGTGCGGGGTCGGTGTAAATCACGTCCAGGTCAATGTCCAGACTGACCTCAATCACCTGAGTGGCAACGAGGACAATGGGTTTTCGCTTTGGGGATTGCGAGCCGGTGGCCGCGCGCACGATCCTTTCTTTTTCCAGTCGGTCTTTGCCGTTAAAGCGCCCATGAAGGAGAACAACCTTGGCCTTCCCTTGAAGCCTGCGCTGCATCTCCTCGTAGACCTGCTGAGTGCGTTTTACGGTGTTGCAGCACACCAGCACCGATTGTCCTTTGAGGGACATCTCAGCTATGTGCGCCAGCCACCGATCCAGCAAGTCGCCATCCATCAGTTGCAGCCTGTGTCGCCGGAATTGGGTGAATAGCTCCGAAGTGGCCCGAATGGAAGCGTGCTCGCCCAGGGCATCTGCCAGCCGCGCCTGGAGCAGCCCCGGTAGCGTGGCCGACATCACGAAGAAGCGCGCTCCGAACTGCTCGCGCAGGTATTTCACCGTAGCCAGGATCATCGCCAATCGGTCGGCCTCGTAAGCATGGACCTCATCCAGAATGAAAGCGGCATGGAAGCAGTCGCTCAGCAAGGCTTCGTAACCCTTCAGCCGATAGGGCGCTTTGAGGATTTGATACGGACTGAGGACGCGCACCGGGAAGTAATTCAATTGCGCCAAGTTTTTGCCCCATCGCGCGGCACGGGCGGCCTGCTGAGGGGTGTAATCTTCGTCCAGCCAATGGCGATAGAGCGCCAACGTGCTCCGACTGTGTTCCAGGCCCACCTGGCCGGAGAAGGCTTTCTCGTTCAGCCGGTCGTACATGGCGTTCATGCTGGCCTGGTAGGGCAGGGTATAGAACAGCCGGGGGACAGGCCGCACCTCATCGGCTTGGGCGCAGGCCCACAAGAGGGCGGACTCAGTCTTGCCACTGCCTGTGGGGGCGACCAACACCGCCGATCCTCGGGTGGCGGCACATGCTTTCTG
The DNA here is from genome assembly GCA_036172315.1 of Anaerolineae bacterium. GTDB lineage: Bacteria > Chloroflexota > Anaerolineae > B4-G1 > DUEL01 > SpSt-77. The sequence continues at coordinate 1,866 of JASFBC010000008.1, forward strand.
ATGGTCATATAAACGGCCCTTATCAATACCTAGGCGGATCAGCAAATCGTCCGGACGAGTCAGCAAAGGTGTGGGCACTTCATCGGTGTGGGCCGAAGCCATGTGGTCAGCAGAAACCAGATGGCCGCGTAAGGCCAAGGTACCTATGAGCAGGCGGCGTTCCTGGCTGCGGTTGAGCGTTTTCAGCCAGCAACGGTACGTTTGCAGCCAGTGACGGATGCGCGCCGCTCCTTGCTCTTGTAGGCTTCGTACAGCATCGGCCTGGAGAGGCAATGAAGCAAGCCGGATACCTGCACCGTCTAAGCCCAAGGCTTCAATCCATGAGACCGGGCACTCTTTTAACCAGCGCCACAGGCCTGTTAGGGTTTCCTCACTGATCTCGGCCACCCGTTCAGCCAGCGGTTCATCGGCAGGGTCTGTTGGGTCCATGTACATCAAGCCGATTTCGCCCGCATCCTTGTGGTGGGAGACGATGGCAGCTACCACCCAACGCTGTTCCTCTTCGGACAGGGCATCAGCAATCCAGTCCAGGAAAGCCAGGGAGAGCACTTCGTGGCGGTGGGGCCACTTTTCGCCCCCGCGCAGACGTTTTTGAAATCCCCGCGCTGCCTTGCCGAAGTCATGCAGGAAACAGGCCCAGAAAAGGCAATTCCATAGCCCTGGGAGGCCTAACTCCTGTGGCAGGCCGGGGCGCAGGCGGATCGCCTCGGCCAGTTTCTCCAGGACGTACCAGGTATGCTGCGCCAGGCTTTCTGCCTGTCCGCCTGCACCCTTCTCGGGACTCTTGGCCCACAGAATGTCTTCCAGCCAATCAGGCCATAAGAGGGTTGTCATCATACTCACCAACAAATGTGTGGAAGGCAAGCCCCAGGTGGGCGCCATCCACTTCCGGCGAGGTGGGGTCAACCCAGAATTCAGCATCTGCCGGCAGGTTAGCGAATCGCCACAATTGGTCACTATAAACCCGGCGGTTCAAGACCAGATAGCGGGCGAAGGTAGGGGCGCGGCCACGAGCATAGTCCAGGTAACGGGGCATCAGTACCACATAGCCCTGCCCCGCCTGCAAAGCCATGGGGTAGGGCGCTAACGTATGCTCAAAGTAGGCGCGTTTGGCCCGCACCAGTTCCACGATGCCGACGCTGGTATACGTGAACAGGTCCTGCGATCGGCCTAACACCACCGCGTAGCGCGGGCTGCGGAAGGCGGGCTCCCATTCCGGGCGGTTTAGATAAAGTACTAACCGTGGCTTGAAGAGTAAAGTGCGCTTGAAAGGATTAACAACACCTTCCAGTGCCTTCGGCCATGAGGTCCCAGGCACCTTGCCCGTGGAGCCAACCACCACATGGATGTGTTCCACATCGTCGAACGAACCCTGGTGCGTAAAGTGATAGGCGAACTCTATTCCCTCCGGCGATACCCATTCCCCCAGGGCGCTGCAGATGTGACCGTAGATGGTTGCTGGCGGCGGCATCTCAAAACTGGGCTGGACCCCCTGCATGAAATGCGGGTAGCGGAAGGAGGTGGTCAGCCCTTCGGCCACGATTTTCAGAACGCGCATGGTGACCTCCTTTTTACCGGTTAGAATCGCCCCTCAGGGGCCCGTTCGCACCGGCCGTCCGTCGGCGCGGATGGGGCCGCGCGGGCGCAGGCCAATGCCTGCCAAAGGCCCTCATACCCCGATTCCAATCGGCCGGAAGGGGCCCACCTGTCCGCGCGGGCAGACAGCCGGTAGGGGGCGCAGCGCCGTCGCGCCCCTACCGGCGCGATTTCCAATTGCCAGATCTATGGCCGTCATCAATCCAGCCACGTCGCGTGCTCAGGCTGTTTCAGCGCCTCAATTAATGGCCGGAATGCCTCCCGCGGATGGCCGATTTTGATTCGCTTTCCCTCTTCCGTCTGGGCGAACCCTTCCAGTTTGGCCCGCTCCTCATCCAGGTAGCCCTGCACCCAGCCCACGTACACATCCGAAAGGATGTCGTCTTTGAACACCGTCAGCGCTTCCTTCAGAGCCTCAATCTTCAGTTCGGGCAGCCCCCGGGAGTTGGCGCCGATGATGTGCCCGAAGATGTGATTGCCGCCCCTTGTCACAGCCAACACCACAAGAACCGGGGCAACGTCTGTGTAGTGCAATGCCTGCTTGGCGCCACCCTCCAAGCGAGCCATCCCTTCAAAAAGGGCCGTGATGCGCTGCAGGCGCTCCTGAAACGACAGCCGATAAGCCTTCTCGCCTTTCACCTCAGTTAGCCCGGCCTCCTCCGCTTCTTTGATCCGCACATCGTCCAGGTTGCGGAAGCCGGTCTTCTGGCGATACCAGAAGGTGCCACAGGCGTGCAGGTCCAGGGAGAAGAGGCCCTTCAGGGTGGCCCGGTAGAACTGGCTGCTGTAGGGCACCGGATCACCCTCGTGGCGGCTCATAGTCTCCCAGTCCTCCACGATGTTGACCGGAGCGATGGATACCAGCGTGCTCACCCGGAAGGGGGAGGCGCGGGTTACTGCCTCGGTGGTGGGTGTCTCAGTGATGCGGGTCTCGTCGGCCTCACGCTGTTCCACGGCGGCAGCCTTCTTGGACGGCGCCCGCACGTAGCCAAACAAGTCGTCATCCCACCAGCGAATAGGATTGGCATCGGTGTAGGCCACTTTTACTTCACGCCAGATGGGAGCTGCCTTCCATCCCAGTTCGGCCTGTTCCAATGTGGTCCGTAACCAGTAGCGGAAGGCCTGAGCAGAAACGTAGGGGTATATGCCCTCCCTGGTGCGGATCACCTTCACGCCTGCCACGTTGTCAAAGAATCTGCCTGGAACGTTCCCCAGGTTGTTCAGCGCTGAGGCCGGCGCGTCAATCAGCAGTAGTCCGGTTACGAATGCCATGTTTGTCCTCCTTTTTGAAAATTGTGGTTACGAAGCCGATTCCGGCTCTTCAGAAACCTCTGGGATAGCCTCCGGATGGCTGCCAAACCAGCCCTGCTGGTAGAGTTGCTCCACCATGCGGATCAGCACCAGGTCACGGGCCAACCGCCAGTCTGATGCGGCTATTTCGTTCCCCTCTTCAAAGATGGCGATGTATGGGTCCATGGTGATCAGAGGAGGATTACCCCGCCGCACCTGGTTCAGGTTGGCCCTAATTAGCGCTGTGCGGAAATAGTCGTAGCGGTGCTGGAAGAACGCGTCAAAGAATTGCCGGTCGTTCTCCTGGCTCACGTAGGCCGCCAGGCGGTCGCCCAGTTCCCGAATCTGCTGGATGCGCTCTTTGTCCATGTTCATTACCCTCCTCAAGAATAGTTCGGTTAGTTTCCAAGAGACAAGCCCTGCCTCGTTTCGCAGGGAATAGGTGCGGCGAGGGTCGTCCTCGGAGCGGGCGCGTACCGGGATGCGCAGGAAGTAGCGGCGCACGAATTGCCGTGCGTTCCCTGGCAACTGGAACAGGTCTTCATACAGCACATTTCGTTGAGGGCGCGTCGCCTCTTCTTGATCGCCCTCACCTCCTTTGCCTTTTCGCCTGGGTTGTGACAGCCACCAGGCCCGGTGAGCGATGGCATCCCATTCTGTCTTGTAGTCTGGACCGATGATCTCCCTCAGAAAATCGGTGAGTTCCAGAGGCAGATAGTAGATGTCCAGCGAGGGGGTTGCCCCCAGGTTGCTCAAGTGATAGGCTGTCACCGAAGCGGGACGGCGCTGGCGGGCTTCGTCCTTTCGGCTCTGTTCCACCTTGAGCAGGGTCTCTATGAGCAGGGTTCTGGCCGACAATTCCGCTTCCCGCAACTTCTTGCTGTCCCCCTGCTGAGCCAGCATGATCGCCCTGCGATTGTACTCCAGAAACTCGGCGGCAAAGTCGTAGGTGAGATCGGGGTTATCGGAATGGACGGCCAGCAATCTGCCGCCGCATTTGGCGCAACCCAGCGGGAACGCCTGCAAAGCCAGCAGGGCCTTGCCTGACACCGGCAGCCCGGCATCCCCCCACGGGTAGAAGTTGATGACGTCTTCGCCGGTCAACAAAGGGATATGTTGGCGAAAGGCCCGGCCCGGCGGCAGCTTTTCTGAGAACGCGATGCCGACTGCCGGTTCTCCCGTAAAAACACAACGTTCGGCCAGTCTCGGTGTGTTTGCCTTGTACCCGCGCAGGACACGTTCGGCGTACTCAGCGCGTCTTTCCGGGGTCTTGCTAAAAGCCGGATTAGTGTACCCAGAGTTGGGGAATGCAACCGTCAGAAAGGACTTGAGCGGGTCTACAACGTACTGGCTGGCCATGTAGTCAGCCACCTTGTCCAGGTCGGCTTCGGTCAGGGTTGCGGGGTCTGGCTTGCCCGCAAAAGCGGCGATGGCGGCGACGCCCACATCTACGAATGGATGGCCTGTGTAACGCAGCATGGAACCTCCTCGCAATAGAAGCCTGTGCAAATGCATTTACGGCTATCGGCGATAGTTCCTCGCCTCTCCAATCGGGCACAACAGGCAATGTCTTGGCGCATGCGCTGGGAGCAACTGGGCAACCCTCAGCAGCCCGCTATCACTTCTTATTGTACGTACCACCGCGACATCTAGTGTCGCGCCACGGATCTATCCAGCCAAAGTTCCATACACATGCGAGTATAGCGCCACTTTTCGGGATTGCAACCGAGTCCTGAAGCCGGCAGTGCGCCCTCTCTTAGGGGAGCACAGAAGGCGATAGGCCCATATGCGGTAACTTAACGCCATGGTCAGCACCTCAAGAGCCGGCCAGCGCCTTCAGTAGCCCCCTCGCGACGGCTAACTGAGAGCCGCCTACGGGGTTCACCCGCCCAGAACCGATGCAGTCGGGGCAAGACCTGTATGATCTTCTCTAGGCTCACCACCCCGCGAATCTCCCTTTTCACCATCTCGTGGCATAGGGCCATCATTCGCCACGCGCGGATGGTGGCACGCCTGGAACTACCGCGTGTCGCAGAAGACCCTCTCCGACGGCCAGTCCGGCGGCTCCAAGATCGCCTACGCCTACACGCCCCTGGTGGGCGATCGCTGCTACGTGGACCCGATGAACTCCGAGGCCTTCGGCTGCTACTTCTTCTCCCCCATGTCCACCACCGGCGGCTCGCTCGTGGGCTACCGCTCCGTAACCGAAACCCTGAAGACCCTCGGCGATGCCGCCATCGCCGTGACCGGCCACGAGTTCAAACTGGACACCCTCGCATCGCCCGACCGCTCCAAGGGACGCGAGCAAAAGACGCGCTATCAGGACGCCACGGGCACCGAGCAGAAGCGGATCGAGACCACCTGGGCGGTCTCCACACTATCGTCGCCCACCCGCTACTTCGTCTATGCCCAGTGGATCAAGGAGTTCACCCGCCAGAATGGTGGCATGCCAGCAGACCCCCAGAAAAAGACTTACTACGACTATGCCACCTCCCAGCAGGGCGGCGCGCCCACGGTGAACGAATGGAGCCATAGGCTGAGTTTGGCGAGCTCCACGGCCAGTGGATTCAGGTCCACGCCGTAGATGCACCGCTTCATGATGATGCGCGTCAGGATGGCCGTGTCATCCAGCTGCGCAGCGTCTACCGAGATGTTCTGTTTGCCCATCTCGTCCGTGATCTCTTTCCGCACCCGGTCAATCAACTTCTGGGTGGGGTTCCATCCCCAGGGCACCTTGTCGCCGCGCTCGCTGTGGTACGCCTGCATGCGCTGGATGATGCCGTCGGTCAGGTGGTCCACGGCGTTGACCAGGAAGTGGCCGGAGCCCATGGCCGGATCCAGGACATTGATACCCAGGAAGGCTTCGCGGGCCGAGGTCAAAGTCGTCGGGCTGTACACACAGCCAGTTGATCACGCCCATGGACGACTCCTCTCTCGGAGGATCACAAAAATCGTAGCATCGTTTGGAGGGTGTGGCAAAATCACGTCCTCTGCGCCCCGAATGCGCCCGCGAAGGCCAGACGGCAGGTACACCCAGGACGCGAGGACGCCCCCGCTATTCAGATTACTCGCGGTCGCGACACCCGATGTCGTGGGGTTGAACTTGGTAGGTGCGCGTTGGCAGCGACCCCGATCGGACACCGTGTGCACTCAACATCAGTTCTTGCCGAAGTAGCGGCCTCCGAGCGTCTTGACAGTGAAGGCACTCATGCTATGATTGTTTTTGTATGCGAAGAGGGCAACCCTGTCTTTTCTTCCTAACAATGCCATAGGCGTTTTGGAGGAGATAGCAAGTAGATAGCGGATGACTTGCGTTGTCATCGCATCCAGCATCGCACACGTGACGCCGTCCTGAGAAGATGCACCGCAGGGAGGGGTTACAATGTTGCGTTTCCGACTGAGGCCAGTGCTCACCATCCTGGGGTTCGCCGCTGTGATCGCGATCTTCATCCAAGTCGGCCCATGGGCGGGCGTGGGCTGGATCGCGGGGGCTGCCACGCTCTTCTTCGCCTTGGCGCTTGCCTACAGGGAGTTGTATGGCGATGCCTGGACAGCCATCCGCTACCACTGGAGTATCTTGGTCGGGACGACGCGGGGCTTCCACAAGATTGAGGACGGCGTAACCTCGCTCCCCAAGGACACCAAAGGGCCTGTGCTTGGGCCACGGTTGGTCATCGTCGCACCGTACAACGCTGTGGTGTTGGAGCAGGGGGCTCGCCAGACGGCCATCCGAGGGCCCGAGATATTCAGGACACGACCCTTTGAATTCGTGAAGCGCATCTACAATCTGCGGCCGCGGCAGCGATCCTTGGAATTCCGCGACGTGCTGACCAGGGACGGACTGCTCACAACGGTAACCGTGTCGGCCGTTTACGGCATTGGAATCGCCCGAGCGGTGAAGATTGGCCAGCGAAGGATGACCGGCGCGGACCAAGGCATCCTGCAGAGAATTGACATGCACATGCCGGACTGGGAAGACTGCGTCCGCAGTGCCATTGAGAGGAGCGTGCGCGATGTCGTCCGAGCACGCAACCTGTCAACATTGATCAAGCTCACTAATCTGGATGAATGGTCGGACAAAATCCACGAGGTAGCGCGAACTCGTCTTGAGCCGTTGCACATCCACCTTGACCAGTTGCGTGTGGAAAGCGTGCAACCGACAGCAGAGGTTACCGATGCGACAACGGAACGCTGGGTTGCCGAAAAGGACAAACAAACGCAGCGCCTGTGGGCGCAATCGCTCAGCGAGTGGCTCGCAGTCATGGCTGGTGCTTTGGAGTCGACGAAAGGACTCAATCTGTCGCAAGAAGCCCTCTACAGAGAGGCCTGGTGTCGCGCGATTGAGCGTATGAGCAAGAACATTCCGGAGGGCTTCATTCTGGAGCCGGATGTGGAAAAGTCGCTGATCACCTTGCGGAAATCGGCGGGTCTTGCACCGTAATGCTGCCAGCAGTGGAGTACATCACTCACCGTCGGCCCTGGTACCAGAGTAGTCGGGCACATCCAGGCCAAGTTGGGGCGCGCGCACATCCAACCGGACGTCCAGCGCCAGCGCGACCGCCTGGAGCGCCGCGACGAATCCGGCGCGGTATATGGCGACTTGTGAGGTGGGTAGATGAACAGCCAGCGCAGCGTTAGCGCTATCTATGGCGCGAAGCAGGTTCTTGATATCTTCGCGAAAAAGAACCTCATGGCGAATGCCGGTCTGGGCCATCTCGTATACCTCCGGCCTCCTTTGGGACGCTCGACTCATCGTGCACGTATAGCACATATGTTCTAATCATTTTGGGGCATTTGTCAAATTCGCGCTCCTGTTCCGCGGATGCTTCGGGACCGCGCTGCGCTTGCGCTGAACTCCGGGCTCTGCTATAGTTTTCACCGGCGATAGTCTTGTCTGATCGGGAGGGTCAAATGGGGAACCTGGAGAAGTCACCGCCGAAGGAGGGAAAGACCGACCGCTGCGGCGCCACTGCCTGGCTCAAAGGCACTTGGAAGCAGGTTCGCCAACACGTCTCCAGGAACCGGCTCTCTCTTGCGCTGTGCCTGGCAGCGTGCGCAGCTGCGGCCGGGTTGGTCTTCGTTGGCGAGGGCCTGGGATGCTCGGCACAGGCAACGTTGATCGTTGCTGGTGTGCTGGCAGCGTTCGCGCTCTTGCAGTGGGGCAAGTTCCTCCCGGCGGACTGGTTTCTTGCTTTCCTCCTCTGTGCAGCCGCTTCTTTCTACTTCGTATCCGTTGGCTATCAGGCAGACGTGAGAGACCGGGCTGGTCGCGACGAGAAGACCGTCTGGCTCGGGGGCGGCGCCCAGGAAGGGGCTGCATTGCTCATCTCGTATCCCTTAACGATCCCGTTAGAGCCAGCGGACAAGCCGGGTTGGCCACTGTCCGCTTGTTTCCAGCCACCTGCTGCTGAAGCCGGTGTAGCTACCACCCATCCGCTCACTTACGTCGTGTCTCTCATCCCTGCGCACCCGAATCTCATCGTCTTCACCAATGAGCGCGCTGTTCCCATCGTTCCTCAAATAGCCATTTCGTCTCAGGGACGGGCCGAACCATCCGCATTGTATCTCCGGCAGAACGCAACAATGCCCCGTTCCTTTCCCGTGACTGCCACTTTCGCCATCACCATGCATGATGCCAACGGCTTACCCATCGCGCTCTCGGGGTCGCCGACGTTGCAGTTTGCCCTGGAGGATGCTCGGAGCGCCTGGCGGCGACACTTTTTCGCATTGTTGCTTGGCCCCACAACCCCGTTCTTGGCCGTTGCTGGTTCGGTGGTCGCTCTCGCCGTGTGGTGGTGGCAGGAACAACAGAAACGAAGTGAAAGCGATAGACGAGCGAAATTTAGGGAGGTAAGGGGACCAAGGGAACTCGTACAGAAATGCAAAGCGGTCACAGGTCTGGAGGAACGCAAGCGCTGTCTGGAGCAAGCAGAGCGCAAACTGGAGGAGATACGCAAGAAGTATCAGGCGGTTTCGGAACTGCAAGAGGAACTGCGCCTATCCACAGAAGCCGTGCGGTGGGCACAGTTGGACCAGATTCGCAGCACTGTTGCGGAAGATTGGGAGCAAGCATACAATCACTACAAGGAACTGCAAACGAAGAAAGAAACGGAAGGTTGGAAGGACCAGGATCTTCTCGCCCTACTTTGGAAAGTGGACGTCCTTATCCGGCAATACGACCCGAAGCACCGTCGGCCGGAAATCCCCGCCGTTGCGAACTGGGTGCACCAGAAGGGCTTGAAGTTCAACCCGTTCGGCCCCGAGAAGGCCGAGGAGGATCCCTATTTTCCCCGGCGAGGCGTTCAGCCGCCGGAATGGGAGAAGATCAGCAGTTCCAAGCCCACCATCATTGAAGGCGCGCCGGGCAGCGGCCGCACGGCAGCGCGGCTCTACCTAGCGCACTACTGCGAGAAGTCCAGCCTCATCTCCTCCTCAGGCAGGCCAGACACGCTTGTGGTTCCAATGGACTGGCCGCTGGAAGGCCCGCCCGGGGAGGCAGCCGTCGCCTGCCGAAAGGCTGTTGCTGCCGCAATTGCGGAAGCCAACTTGAGGCAACTTGCCCAGCAGCCTGACCTCTTTGGCCAAACACCATTCCACCAACAGCAGGCCTTGGCCGTGCTGCTTCGTCTAACTAGGAGCGCCATCGGCGATCCGGGAGTGTACCTGAAGCAGCATGGTTTGAAACAGGCGCAGGCAGAGGAGATCACCGGCCTTGTTAACAAGATGTCCCAGTACATCACAATGCCACAGTACAACGCAGAACGGGAGATTGTCCATCTGCTAGCAAGGGCGCGGTTGGGCCAGTACGCTCAGTATTTTGTTTGCGTTGAGATTCCCGATCTCGCGGCAGAGGGGGAACCGAATGCGGAGGCCCAGGCCCACCTCCAGACACTAGGAGCCATGATGGCCTCCTTTGCGAGAGTGGCCGTGTTCAAAGTCTTCATCCGACCAGATCAGGCGGATCGGCTACAGGCACCCGATGCCATACCACGTGCGACGTTGACGTGGAACAAGGAACAACTGAAATCTCTCCTCAGTACGCGGCTGCAAGCGGCAGGCGCGGCCGAGGATCTCAAAAGCCTCTTCTCAAGCATAAAAGCAGACTTGGACAGTTTACTCCTGGAAGCAGCCCTCAAATCCACGGGCGCGCCACTCAGACTTATCCGTCTCGGCAATGTCCTTGTGTGGGAAGAGGCCACCAACCCGCCGCTCACTTTGGAGCGCGTAGAGGCCATCCTCAATGCAGAATGGGAGGGCAGCAATGGCTAGTCCCGGAACAGACACGGGCATCCGGGTGCTGGACTACTCCCCGGACCTTTTCGTCAATCGCGAAGAGGCCATCCATCCAGTCCTCAACAAGGTGCAGGGGGTCTTGCGATCCCAGCCGGGCTACCCTGAACGCAAACGGATCATCGTCTTCTGGGGCTACCGCGGCGCAGGGAAGACGTGGCTGCTCCGGCACCTTGCGGAAACAGAACTCCCCAGGAATCCCGATACCTGTTCAGTATACATCAACCTTGAGCGTTTTGCGGGCAAGTCCAGAGAGTCCGCAATCCAGGAGATCATGGGGCATATTGGGGCTGCGATCAATCTGTACCAGGATTGGGTAACCCGGTATCCTGACGAGAAAGAGCGGTGGAATAAAGAGATCGTGTACCACAAAAGCCGCTTGGAGACATGCGGCTGCCACAAGGATTCAGAGTCAGGTGAGTAGAGAAAAAGCGCTGACCGAAACCAAAGCATCGGAGCCACTGGGCCTTGCGGCCTTTGACAGCCTGCGGGCCGAGGATGAGCCCTGGCTGGCTCAATGTTATGTGGCGCCACCGGATTTCGCGCTCATGACCCGCTGGCGCTCCATCCTGGTCTTCGGGGACGAGGGGGCCGGCAAGACGGCCTTGCGGCTAGCGCTAGAGCGCGCATGGGCGCCGCCTCGACAGGCGCCTCGGGCGCTCGTGGTGCGCTGGCCATTCGCCATGGTAGAGAATGAGGGCCTCAGGGGTACACAGTTGGTCAGGGCTTATCGCGAACAGGTGCTGAATGCAGTGGCCAGGGCCATTGTGGACCACGTGCTCCGATTCCCTCCGGACCGGGACCATCTGCCTTGCTGGGTCGGACGCACCTTGGCCTGGTTCCTGCACAGGTTTCTTCAGGGCAACTTGGAGGATCACTTGGAGTCGCTGCGGGGCGAGTCTAGCGACGAAGGCTTCGGCTGGCTGAGGGATGTGCTCGCCGGTCCGGTGCGCGATGCGGTGCAACCGTCCAGCCCCCCCGCAGTGGTGGTCGGCGAGATCGTCAAGGCGCTTAATGCGCTCGGTCTTGAAGGCGTCCACATTACCGTGGATGATTTGGAGCCCTGGTGCGATGCCGACCCGAGTCTGCTAGCCGATCAACTGGGATCGTTTCTGCAAACGCTCGGAGAGTTTGAAAGACCTCACTTCGCGTACGCGCTCATGTTGCCGAGCGAGTTGGATTCCAAAGACTTGTCGTGCGAGGGGGTCGTGCGGCGCAGAGTGGACGTGTACCGCCTAGAGTGGAACGCCACGGCCCTGGAGACTATGACAGAGCGCCGGCTGGCCCTGGCATTCGGCGAGGAGTCGTTTCCACTCAATAGGCTTGGACCGACCGAGCGGTTGCGGAGCTGGCTCAGGGGTTGTGGAGGACAATCCCCGCGCGGTTGGCTGGCCACGCTGGGGCCGTTTGTCGCGCGATTCCTGAGCAAGGCAGCCGAAACAGGGCAGATGACGCCCCTTACAGAGGAGGAGTGCATAGCGATACAAGGCGAGTCGGCGCCAAGGCTGTACATAGACCCGAAAACCGATGAGGTTTTCGTCGGGTGGCGGAAGGTCTCAGAGATACAGCCTGCCGATCTGAAGCTGCTCAAATATTTGTACGTGAGGCGGGGGGAACTGTGTCAGCGGTGGGCAGTGCTGGAAGAGTATCTGCGCATCACCGAGCAATTGTTCAGGATAGACGACCCCAAGAGAGAGCGTCTCCTTGATCAGCCTATGTACCGCCTGAGGCAGGCGATCGAACCTGATCCAGACCATCCGGTCTTCCTTACAACGGTGAGAGGTGGAGGCTTCCGCCTAGACAACGCCTGGTAGGTGAGTTTCGGGTGAGATTTGGATGAGGCAATTGGAAGCGCAAGAAGAGCCAGGACATGGCATTATGGAAGTACACAGGAGGTCGTGAGGGAGAAACTGGGGGAAGCAATCGTTCCGTACGTGCGCCCGGATGCTCCGGGCTATGCGCGTTCGGAAACCCTCATCGCGAGAGGGCGGTGCCTCATCGGGATGACAGAAACGCAAGAAGGGGTAAACTCGCTTGCATCTCAGGAACACACGGGTGAGGGGGCGACAGCACTAGACCGGCTGCTCCGCGCCATTGAGGCGCTGGATGCAAGCGGAGATGCCCAGTTACCAGAGTATCTCGTTGCGCACGATAAGTTTGAAGTCATCTGGCGCGACGAGGTCTCTTTTCTTTTTGCGCCCGCGGGGGGTGGCAAGTCTGCTTTCCGAGTACGTCTGGCGCAGGCCTGCCGCGCAGGGGAGGATGGGCGCAGGGTCTTCCCCATTGTGTACGCACTACCCGAAAGCGTCGTGCTGGCCAAGGAAGCCGACCGGCCAGACGCCCATCTGCGCGGAATCGCCCGCGCAGCCGCCTCGGAACTGCTCTTGCACCTCGCCCACCGACCGCGCGAATTCCTTGAACTCAACAATGCCGAAAGGCAAACCGTGCGCCGCCTGCTTAAGCAGAACCTACCTCAGCCGCTGGAACATCTACTGGATCAGCTGGCACCTTATGGTGCCCTAGACCCCGAAGCCAGACTACGTGCGCTGGCCCAATCCTATGACCCTGGCGCCATCTGGCTGAACCCTCCCAGCGAGAAGAGTCTGGCGGAATTCCGGGACGTCTTGGAAACAACGGCATGCCCAGAGACTGACGAAGCGCGTACCGACCCTCTGGAACCCTGGCTGAGCCTTCTTCTAAACACGCTGCATTTTCAGGCTATCTATCTGCTTGTGGACGGTATTGACGCGTACCCCGAGACCATCAAGGATCCAGACGATGCGTTCGCATTGCTCAAACCGCTCCTAGACCAGGCCCAAGGCTGGAAGGAGCGGCGCCTTTTTGTCAAAGCGTTCTTGCCGATGGAACTGGAATCTTCGGTCAGACAGGCTTTTCCCCTATTGACATCGGGCGACAATGTTGTTATAATACTATGGACGCGTAATTTGCTGGCGGAACTGCTCAGGCGTCGTGTGGCGGCGGCGATGGGTACAGAGCCAGCAAGCCTGGACATGATCAGCGAGCCTGGGTTCCGTGGCGTGGATCTCCAGGTGGTGGGCGCTGTCAGGGCGTTGCCGCGCGAGGTTCTCGCCTTTGCGAGCAGGATGCTGTATCACATGAAGCAACGCACAGGGGGCGCGGGCAAGTTGTCTCGCGAGGATTTTGAGGCTGCGCGCTATTGGTACCAAGGGAACCGCAACAACGAGCGGCTCTGAAAAAGCCTTCGTCGTTCAGGGAGGCGAACCGTGATACATCGCAGGACACCGTAAGACCACGATAGGGTCTTTGGGTGTCCTGCTTTGTTTTGCGGCGATGCCTGCCGTTTATGGATGTGGGAGGCAGCATGGGAAACACAAGGCCAAGGGTGCCGGACTACTCCCCGGACCTTTTCGTCAATCGCGAAGAGGCCATCCATCTAGTCCTCAACAAGGTGCAGGGGGTCTTGCGATCCCAGCCGGGCTACCCTGAACGCAAACGGATCATCGTCTTCTGGGGCTACCGCGGCGCAGGGAAGACGTGGCTGCTCCGGCGCCTTGCGGAAACAGAACTCCCCAGGAATCCCGATACCTGTTCAGTATACATCAACCTTGAGCGTTTTGCGGGCAAGTCCAGAGAGTCCGCAATCCAGGAGATCATAGACGATATTGTAGAAGCGGCTAAGCGGCACTGGAAGGGGAAACCCGGCGACGCAATCCCGCGGCCTCCCTCCCCTGTGCCACTGGATTGGCTTACGGAGTATTTGCAAGGTGCAGTAACCCGCTCTCTAGCAAGCCATGTTCTTGTGCTGCTTGTGGACTTCGTGTACGAGGCGGACCCCGAACTTCTGGAACTCCTGGAGAAGCACGTGCTCGGTCCGCTGGTGGCCAACCCCAGCGCCGTCATCGTCATGGCGGGCCGGGGGCAGGCTCGCCCGTTTAAGGACCCCACCCTGCGCTTGCAGGTTGAAGACTACGAACTGAAGCCATTTGACAACGCAGAATACACGCAAGCCCAATTGCAGAAGCAGCGCGAGGGTGCCGTCCCATATGCGAAAGAGATTCACGAGGCGACTTTGGGCTACCCCCTGGCCAACGTCGTCATCCCTTACCCGCTGGACAGAGCCACGCCCGCTGAGATGAAGGAGATGATAGACGTGCTGTTGGAGCCCATCCGGAACTCGGATGGGTCGTGGCCCATTGAGCGCACCTACTTGGAGGCCCTTTGTGTGCTCCGAACGTTTGACGAGGAGCGAATCCCCGTGCTGTTGAACGCTTACGATGCAGATCTAGCCCCTAGGGGCGGCTGGACATGCGCCAAGGTAAGTGAGGTTCTGCGTGCCCTTGTCAAGACGAGCCTGGTGCGATGGAATTCCGAGGAGTCCGGCTGGTGGATTGTAGATCAGGCCATCCGCCACTTGCTTGAGGAGTACCTGCGGGTGGTGGATGTGGAGCGATGGAAGTGCTGCCACGAGAAGGCGATTGCCCTGTACAAGGATTGGGTGGCGCGCTATTCCGAGGAGACACCGCGCTGGAAAGCCGAGATGCAGCACCACGAAAGCCGTCTGCGACGTGCGACTGCCTAAAGAGCAGGCTTTGCGAGGAGGAAAAGCGATGACCAAGTTCCCACATGAGTTCATTTCTGCGCGTGCTGCGCACGATCTGGTTGACCGCGACACAGCGCTGGACACCATCTACAATGCCATCTTTGACGCCGAGGGGCAAACGAAAGTGCTCCTTATCACCGCAGGCCCGGGCATGGGAAAGACGTTCCTTCTCCGCAAAGTGCTGGAAAGGTGCAGAGAGAACGGCCGATGGTATGCGCCAGAGCGTGTGATCGTTCCTCCAACGCCTGGCAAGGACCTGGTGGACTTCTTCCACGCCCGCCCCCACACCGTGGTAGGGTTCGCGCGCGAAGTCTGGGAGGTTCTGGGCGCGGAGACGGCTGGAATGGAATCCTTCGCAAGGGCCTTGGGGCGATTTGAAGCGGAGCGGTTTGACCTGGCCGAGATGCATCGCGAGTTGTCCAAGGCCCAGGAGAGACTCGGTGGGAACTTGTTGGACGACTTGAACCGGCTGACCGAAAGCAAACGGCTGGTTCTCGCGCTGGATACCGTCGAGAAACTCCTGTACGAGGCCGGACAGATTGAGCATGACCTGGGCTTGCGCTCTGAAGAGACCAGCACGCTGTCGTGGTTGATGAAAACCTTCTTGCCAGGGGTGAAAAACGCCACCATTCTGCTGGCGGGTCGGCCTGAAAGTGACGTACTCCGTCTGAAAGACCGTCTCAGGCAGCAGTTTGGCGCCCAATTCGTCCCTGTGGAACTTGAAAACCTTGATGAAGAAAACGCCATCGCGTACTTTGACAAAGTGGCCGACGCCGTGTACAGGGACGGCGACCCTGATACCGCGCAAATGATCAGGAACATCCCCAAAGACACCCGCAGGGTTGTCTCCTTCTACACGAAAGGACGCCCAATCTTGTTGTCTCTCTTGATAGACCACGTCACGACGCAAGCGCGGCTGCTGGATGAGGCAAAGGACTCCATGGAAGAGGCCCAAACCAGGGTACAGCAGCAGGGGTGGGAGAACGTTCAAAAGCGCATAGAAAGGGCCCTGCTCAGCGGTATTCTAGAGCGCGATGCTGTTGAAGTTGCCGTGATTCAGTCGCTTGCCTGGGCGCGCAAGGGCCTCACCGCAGACATGCTCGCGCACCTTCCCGGAATGTACGAACAGGATGCGCAGGGCGTGCTCGATGGAATCAGTGGCCTGTCCTTCATCAAACGCATCGGGGACTTCTACTTCCTGCACGATGCACTGTACGAAATGTTTGAGAAGCACGTCCTGCAGCGTGTCCCACGGGCGCAGCGCGAGAGGGAGTACCGCGCCATTGTCGAATGGCACGGGTCCGCCATTGATAACGCGCGCGCGGATCTCTCGCGGGCGCGCGCCGCATTGCTTGACGCCCGCATGACGCCTGCCCGCGCTGATAAGAAGGGGGAGGAATGCGGAACCGCGGTTGGGCGGGCGCACGCTCGGCTCGCCCGTCTCTTCGTGGACGAAATGCATTACCAGTGGCGGCTCAGCCCCGACGCCGGATTCCGGGCATGGGAACTCTACCATCAAGAACTGTACTGGGCCAATGATTCGGCCACTCAGATAGAACTGGATGACGAGGTCCGCGCCATCCTCTCAGCGAAACCCGAGGGCGACCGGCTCAATGGCCTGACACGCCTGGAAGTGGAACTGACCTTGCTGCTGCACCGACTCAAGAGGATGCTCCTTCACGCCCAGTACGATGAGGTTACGCGTGTCTGCGAAGGTGCGCAGGCACGGTGCGAGAAGTTGCCCGAGCCCTCGTGCGGCATCGCTAGAGCACAAATGGACAGCCTGCTGGGCGAGGCTCTGGCATACAAAGGCTCACGGCTAGCGGACGCAGAGAAAGCGCTCAACCAGGCTATAAAAACCCTCAAAGACTTGAACGTGTCGGGGTTTAATGCATGGCGCCGCGATATCACCCTTGCTGAGGCTTGGAACAATCTGGGCTATTTGTACCGCACCATGGGGCAGTACGAAAACGCGGTAGAGGCATACGGGCAAGCCATGGCCACATGGCGCCAACTGGAAGACCAGGAAACCGAGGAGACCCGAAAGGTTGGGCTGCGGGCGCAGCACGCCAACACATTGAATAACAGAGCCTGGGCCCTGGCTTGGACGGGGCGATTTGAGACGGCACTGCGCGCCTGCCAGGACGCACTGGAGATGCGCAAGCGCCTGGCGCAGGAGGGTCCTGTGGCCTTCAGCCTCAACACGTTCGGCCTAATCCAGACGAAGGCTGACCAACCGCACCGAGCCGAGCGAGCGTGCCGAGAGGCGCTGAACATCTTCGTTCGGCTGCAGCAGCCACGCGGGATCGGCTTGGCTCTGACCGCCCTCTCCGAGGTGTGCAGACGCAAGGCGGAATTGGAGGCGCTATACTTGGCGGAAGAGCAACGGAAACTGCTGGAGGAGGCGATACAACACGCGAAAAAGGCCGAGGCGATATTCCGTGACGAAATCACACAAGTCGCACAGAGGACTCAGGCACTGATTGAACTGGGATGCGCGCATCGCGACCTGGTCCGCATCTTGAAGGGCAACGAGAACGAGGAGGAGCGGCGCAAGCACAAGAACCTGGGCGAGGACGCGCTTAACAACGCGATGCAAGTCGCCGGATCGGACCCGAATCTTCTACACCTGAAGGTGGATGCCCAAGTGAACCTCGCCTGGCTGTACCACTACGCCGGCGATGACCAACTCGCGACAAGCACGGCAGAAGACGCTAGGAAGTCTGCATGCCAAGTGCTGGAGATCGGCGAGCGGGAGATTCCAGAGAAGCGACTACCCCAGTCGTTTCTCCTTGTGCAACTGGGGAAAATCGAACTCCTACTCGGCGAAATCGCCCTGATCCTGATGAAGGATTTCGTGACCGCCGGCGAGCATTTCGCGGCATCGCTGGCCTACGATGAGAAGTACGCGCCCGATTTCAGGGACATGCGCCGCGGCCTGGACCGAATGTACACCTTGCTAAAAGGCCTGAACGCCGAGGAGTTTGCCAAAGTCCTGGAGGGAGTTGATCGGGCAGCGAGCAATTACAGGTCCCTGTCTCCGACACGGATGAAAACTTTCCTGCGAGAGTCCTTCGGGTTGGGAGGCGCGGAGCAGACGTGATGGTTCACCTGCGGCGTTTCACGGAGGGCGATCTTCCACGCCTCACCCGTGCCATAGACACGGTCTGCGCGGAGGGGCGGTGGATGCGCACGGCGCGCTTTGAGCCTGACGCGGGCTGGAAACATGCGCTGGCATACCCCGACTGCCCGTGCCATCTGCTCCTGGTGGCGGAGGATAGCGGGAACATCGTCGGCTGGTGCCGCGCATTTCCAGCAGACGCGGAGGAGGCGGCCATTACGCTTGGGCTGGGCTTATTGCCGTCGCACAGGGACCGTGGAATCGGCAGCGCCATGATGCGCCAGGCCCTGGACTGGGCGCGGCGTGCAGGATACCAGCAGGCCTACCTCACAGCCTACGCGGACAATGCAAGAGCGATTCACGTATTCAGCCGGCACGGGTTCGAATTCGCAGGGGCCGCTATCGGTGGCCTGCTCCACATGACCTGCGACCTCATTCACCCGGGAGCCGTCAAAGAAGGAGGGCGGTCGTGAGCAAACGGCGTGCGAACCAGCAGCCCTTTGTGTTGTATGATGCGGTGCGGTTTCTTGCCGAACAGGACTGTGCATGCGCGGCCAATGAACTTGGGGCCCTCGCGCTGCACTCCGGCACGCGCTTGGGCACCGACACAGACTGCGCGTGCGCCGAAACGGGTATAGCGCTGCCGACGGTGAGTGCGCGCGGCACGTGGAGAGAGGCGCCGGACCTGTACCGTGTTCCCCTTCAGGGCGACCGCGAGGCTGTGTTCAATCCTTCCAGGCCATCCGGCATCGCGGTACTGAACCGGCCGGCTGCCGACGCGCTTCAAGCATTCCGGCGGCCTCACCCACTACAGGATGAGACCTCTCGGCAGCTTGCGGCGGCGGGCCTGCTGGTTCCCGCCGACGCCTCGCAGGATACTCCCTGCCCGTCCGAGGGTTCAGGCACGCTCACGGCCTGGCTTCACCTCACCAACGCTTGCAATCTCCAATGCACGTACTGCTACGTGCGGAAGGACGGCGCAGCGATGGACGAAGCCACCAGCCACACTGCCGTGGAAGCAATCTTCCGCTCGGCGAGACAGCACGGCTTCCGCACGGTCAAATTGAAATACGCCGGAGGCGAACCGACCCTGAACTTTACCCTGGTGCGCTGGCTGCACCGCCACGCGCGCGCCCAGGCCGAACACCATGGCCTGGCGCTTCGCGAAACCCTCATCACCAACGGCGTGAATCTCGCGGATGATGTCCTCGCCTTCATCGCCGAGTCCGGGATTCGCCTGGCCGTGTCCATAGACTTGTGCCGGCAGGCCCACAATGACCAGCGCGCTCGTGCCGACGGCAACGGTACCTACGAGCAGGTGCTCCGGAACATAAAGCGAGCCGTCCGGCATGGAATCCGGCCATACCTGTCCATAACCGTAACCGGCGGAGACGGAGAGGTCTCGGCGGATGCTGTCCGCTTCGCGCTGGGCATGGACTTGCCGTTCAACCTCAACTTCGTCCGACTGCCAGACGGGCATCTGCCCGACGCGCGTATCGCGGGGGTCATGCGTTCCACGCGACTGGCCTTTGCCGAGATCGCGGCCAACCCGCCGTCCCACAGCTTGCTGAGCGTGCTAGATCGGGCGTATTTCGGGCACCCCCACCGCCACGCGTGCGGCGCAGGACGCTCTTACCTGGTCGTAGACCCCCTCGGACGCATCAGCCCGTGCCAAATGCGCGTCGACTGTCCGGTCGGCGACGTGCGTTCGTCCGACCCCTTGGCGCTGGTACGCGAAGCTTTCGCAAACCCGCCGGTGGACGAGCGCGACGCATGCGCGGAATGCGTATGGCGATATGCGTGCGGGGGCGGGTGTCCACTTCTCATCGGGAAGCCCGGGAGCGGCCTCGCCGGCGCCTCCCCGTACTGCGCCGCCTACCGCGCCCTTTACCCCGAACTTATCCGGCTGGAAGGGCTTCGCATGCTGAGACTGCACGGCCTCTGCTAGGAATTATCCCTCGCGCTTGATCTGCGAGAGAGCGGCAGCCCCGCTCTCTTCTTTTTCGCCGCGCCGATCCCCACTACTCTAGCTACCGGTGAGATTCGGGTGAGTTGCAGGGGAGCAACCGCTGGGTCAGGAGTAAGCATACCGAGAGCGCACGCCATTCAGAGTCATGGTATGCTGGAAACAGAAACAGAGGCGCAAACCACGCAGCAAGTTTCTGAAGTAAAGAGGAGGGATATGGAAACGTTGATTATCCTGATGCAAATCGCGGCCTACGTATTCTTTGCTCTTGCGGGGTTCTTGACCTTGTGTGGATTTGGGTTCGGGACATTTGACAACACAGAACGCGCCCTCGTCGCGGTCATAGACCTGGGGCTTGTAACCTTCGGCGGCATTCTGCTCATTGGCAGCGCCCGCATAGGCGGTTGATGTCACAAGGAGGTCACCATGATCCGAATTACACGATAGCAGAGAACAACCAGATAACGGGCAGGCCCGCCGGGATCTCCCGACCAGAAGAAAGGAGGTGAACGAAGGAACCACTCCCACAAAGGCATGTGGCAAATCGGAAGGCCATCCGCCCCAATTGACGAGAAAGGAGGACGTACAGGGGACATTTCTCAATCCAGGTAGCGGGGGAACCAACCGCAGCGAGCATTCACAAGCTCAAACAAGGAGGTGGCCTATGGACAGTCTGGGGAGAAGCCTCTTCGGGGGCTTCTCCTCTTTTGCGTGCCTGCATTCTGCCGCTTTCGCGTGGGTCAGCGGCTCCCGCCATCGCCACAACCGCTCCCCATCGCCCCCACTCCTCAGAATCCTCGGCTTCCAGTAGCAGCCACTCAGTAGTGTATGCGTGCGTCTTTGTGGCGCGACGTGACAGCCTCTTTGACACCCGGACGCACTGCTGACAACGGGCGATACCTCCTCCTTTCCCATGATCAGCCAGAGCAAAAGCTTCCGCGCACATAGCCCAGCCTGCACGCCGCCGTGGAGGATGGTCTGATTGACCCAGACGCCTTCCGTTGTCAATTGCCGCCCGCGTGTGTACCACCCACTGCCGCCTAGATGCGTACCACTTGGCGAGTGTGGCGGGTTGTCGAGACGATTGGCCCAAGGTGCTCCCAGTGGGCGATGCTGACGATGCGCCCTCATGCTCTTTGGCAAGCACCCGCCGCTTTCCGACAAAGAGTTGTGGGACAGGGCGCAGGCAGCGCGGGTCATGAATCGGAAATCCCCTCGCGTAAGGTTGGGGCGCATCTGCAACCTTCGTCTACGATGGCGATGGGAATCTCGTGAAGAAAACGCTGGGCACGGCGAACACATCCTACGTTGGGAACTACTTTGAGTGGACGGGCAGCACCAGCACCATGGTGAAGTACTACTACCACGGCGGCCAGCGCGTCGCCATGCGGGCCGGTAACACACTGTACTACTTGTTCGGCGACCACCTTGGCTCCAGCAGCGTGAGTCTGCGCGCGTCGGACAGCAACACGCTCACCCAGAGATACTATCCCTGGGGAACGATCCGTCCCGGCCCAGACAATGGCCTCCCCACCGACTACACCTTCACCGGCCAGAAACTGGACACCAGCACAGGGCTGATGTACTATGGGGCCCGCTACTACGACCCCGCGTTGGGGCGGTTTGTGCAGCCGGACACGATCGTGCCGGAGCCGGGGAATCCCCAGGCGCTGAACCGGTATGCGTACGTTACCAACAACCCGCTGCGGTACACGGATCCCAGTGGCCACTGCCCGTGGTGCGTCGTCATCGGCAAATGCATCTACAGCCGTGGCAGAGCCAGTTCCACCTCGGAAGCGATAGGCTTTCTCAAACATCT
>JASFBC010000009.1:0-1789 GCA_036172315.1 Anaerolineae bacterium
CAGCCACGCCAGCAATCCGGCGGCGTGTCCCTGGTCCTGCTCGCGACTGGTCTGTTGCGCCGGGGAGAAGAGGAGCCTCACCCCTTCCCCTCTCCCGCCGGCGGGGGTAGGGGTGAGGTAGACCAGCAACGGGGCGTCCACGCGGACCTGGTGGCCGCAGTGGGGGCAGGTCAAGTCGTGGAGGGCGCCGGCGCGGGCCTTTTCCAGCAGGTCGGGCCGCGCGGCGGCATCCACGATCAGCCAGATTTCGGCGGCGAATGAACGGCCGCAGCGGGGGCAAGTCAGGGAAGTTGATTGGCTGAGCGAATGGTCCATTGTTTGCTCCTTGTTATGTACCGATCAACACGAAACCAGCCCAGAAATAGGGGTTGGCATAGGGATATTCTATACCGCTTTCCAGGGAGAGCAACTGTTGCCAGATGGGAGAATCCCGTCCGGGGTTGCGGCGGAGCACATCTTCTTTCAGCGCCTCGGCCGAGAGGGACCGCAGCCAGCGTTGCGCATCGCGCAACGCCTCGGCGGGCGGCCGGGGGGCGATGCCCGCGCGCGGGTCGCCCAGGTGGTACTGGTAGAAGCGGTGGACCAGGAGCGCGGTGGAGAGTTCCTCCACGGACCACAACGAAGCCAGCACGGCCGGCGCGCCGGCGGCCAGGAAGGCGGAGAACAGCCCCTCAAACTCTTGCCCCAGGTCACGGGCGGGGGTGATGCCGGTCTCGCAGGCGCTGAGGACGGCCAGCCGCGTCGCGCGCAGGTCCATCCAGAGGGGAATCCAGAAGTGCGGCAGCGGCTCGCGCTGCGCCAAGCGCAGCGCCGAGAGGGAGGGGTCCCACCACTCGTAGCGGGCATGGCCGGCAAAGTGCCAGTAGCGGCCCACGCGGGCGGTGCGGATGACGTTGTCCCCCGTCACTTGGTCGCCAGTCAGGGTGAAGGTGGCCTGGCCGTGAGCGGCAAAGAGGTCGCGCAGCAGATCGGCCTCCACATCGGCAGCAGCCAGGTCGCCGGTAGGGTTGGCGATGAGCATCAGGGTGTCTTCCCGCCGTTCCTGCTCCTGCAGCAAGTGGAGGGAATGGGCGTACAGCCGCAGGCTGGGGGCCATGGACACCGCCAGTTCGTCCGCCTTTCCGGCCAGGCCGAGGGCCAGAGGTAGGGTGTGAAGGGCTGCGTCGGGGATGATGACGACCCGCTTGACGCCGAGTTCCCAAAGGGCGGGCCGAAGCGGTTGCCACAGCCGCGTCCACAGTTCTGTGGCCATATCGTTCAGCAAATGCTGCCACAGAGCCAGCCACTGAAGGTCTTCCAGGTCGAACAGGGTTTTCTCCCGCTCGGTAACGGGGATTTTGCGTTCCTCGAGCCCGCGGCGAATGTGTCTCAGCCTTCCTGCCTTTCTTTTCTCCGAGATGAGCGTGTTCAGGGCCACCCGCCAGCCCACCCGGAAAGAAGTCGCCTGCTCAATCATCCAGCGCAACGTCAGGTAGTGCATGACCAATGCCGCGAAGCCACCTTGATCGGGCCTCTGGGCCATTTGACGTTGGACCTCCTCCTGCGCCCGGGCCAGCGGTTCGGGCAGGTCGTAGAGCAGGCGGCCCACCTCGGCGCGGCGGAGGCCCGGCAGGTCCACGACGCGCACGCCGGAGGGGTGAAGGAGGACGGCAACGCCGACCTCCCGGCCGGCGAACAGGGCCACCACCGCCGTGGTCGGGTCGCGGGCGATCTCGTTCCAGTCCAATGGCGGCAGGGGGACCTGGGGGTCAATGTGAGGCACATACCGCCGCACCTGGCGGATG
This sequence comes from Anaerolineae bacterium, assembly GCA_036172315.1. Lineage (GTDB taxonomy): Bacteria > Chloroflexota > Anaerolineae > B4-G1 > DUEL01 > SpSt-77. Next base: position 1,785 of record JASFBC010000009.1, read on the forward strand.
ACCTC
>JASFBC010000010.1:0-2320 GCA_036172315.1 Anaerolineae bacterium
GAGTCAGGGGGCCGCTCCGGGCTATCTGCAATGGTGACCTTGCCAGGGTTTCCCGCTCATTCCGTCCTCCTGGAAAGGGTTTCCAGAATCCGCTCCCCGAACGCCCGGCCCCAGGCGACGGCCTGTGCCCGCTCCCCGGAGGTTGGCCGCCAGGTCAGTGCCAGGCCCTCCTGGACGACCTCAATTCCGGCCTCTTTCAGCCCTTTCTCTATCAGCGGCACCGCGCCGCCGGACCAGCCGTGGGAGCCGAAGGCCGCGCCGATTTTGCTCACCGGCCGCAGGCCCACCAGGTCCTCTATCAGCGCCGCCACGTTCAGCAGCATCCGGCGGTTATGGGTGGGGGAGCCGAGGACAATGCCTTTCGCTTCCAGGAGTTCCCCCATCACGGTAGTGGGGTCGGTCTGGGGGATAGGGAGCACGTGTACCTCCACGCCCGCAGCGGCAATGCCCTCCGCAATAACATGGGCCATTTCGGCAGTGGAACCTCACATCGTCTCGTAGACGACCAGGGCCTTCAGCCCGGCCTCGCCGCGCGCCCAGCGGACGTACTGCTCCACAATCTGCATCGGGTTCTCCCGCCAGATCAGGCCATGGCTGGGGGCGATCGTCGTAATCTCCAGCCCCATCTGCTGGATCTCCTCCACAGGGTAGGTGAACATGGAATCGGGCCAGTGGAGCATGGGGGCTTCTACAAAGGTCAGCGTCTTGCGGCCCAGGAAAAGGGTATCGCCTGTGCCGACGACCTGCCGCCTCCACCCGTCGGGCAGATACTTGCCCAGGGAGTCGGCGGCCCGTTTGGAGTGGACCACTGTGGCATAGGGGGCGCGAGCCATCACGGCGGGGATCGCGCCGGAGTGGTGCGGCTCCCCGTGGTTAGCAATGACGTAGTCTATGGGAGCGGGGTCCACCACCTCCCCGATACGGTGGTAGGTATAGCCGTGAAAGTGGCGCACCTCCCAATCCACCGCACCGACCCAGTAGACGTTTTCAGCAACGGGAATCGCCATCATCCATCTCCTGCAGGTGAGCCCCATACAACCTCATACGCCGCAGAGATCGCGCCCATCGGGCAGTACCTTTCGCATTCCGCGCAGTAGGTGCAATCCTCTGGTCGGGCAATGAAAGGGCCCTGAGGCCCCATCTCCACCGCGTGGACCGGGCAGATGAAGATGCAGGCCCCGCACCGGTTACAGAGAGCCAGGTTGATTTCGGGAAGCACCCGGTCATCCATTCAGAACCGCTTTCTTGCGCAAAATAATTTTGCGCTACGTTGTAGTTACCTTCCGGGATTGAAACTGCTTTCAGTTTAACAGAGAGGCGGCCCTGTGTCTATGACAAAAGTCACATTGCCGCACACCCGCAGGGAAGCCTGGGCGCGCCCCGGAACACCGATCGCCGGCCCGCACTGGACCGGTTTGACAAATTGCAGGACCTGCTATAATCTCCAGGTGGATTCTGTGACGGTGACGGTTCCCCGGCAATGGACGAACGGACGGCAAAGGCACTCCGGCGCGTACCGCTCTTTGCCACCCTCCCCGAACGGGTGCTCCGACGGCTGGCAGAGGTGGCTGTGCGCTGTACCTTTGAACCCAACGAGACGGTCATCCTGGAGGGGGAGCCCTGCCGGTATGTCTATTTCGTCGCCGAAGGCCAGGTGCGCGTGATCCGGACAGCCTCCGACGGGCGGGAGCAGGTCCTGGCCCGGCTGGGGCCGGGCGGCGCGCTGAACACCGTCCCCCCGTTTTTGCCCCGAAAGGTCAACCATGCCACCGTTCAGGCCCTGACCCCCCTTGTCCTGTACGCTGTTTCGGTACCAGACTTTCTCCATCTGGTAGACGAATGCCCGGAACTGACGCGGGTGCTCCTGGAGGATTTTGCCCGCCGGTTGAACCATCTGAGCCATCTGGTGGAGGACCTTTCCCTGCGGACGGTGCGGGGGCGCCTGGCGCGCTTCCTGCTGGAGCACGCTGAGGAAGGAAAGGGGGAGCCGGGGCGAGCGGCCCTTGTCCGGCGCTGGACTCAGGAGGAGATCGCGGCCCAGATCGGCACGGTGCGGGAGGTGGTGGGGCGTACGCTGCGCGCCTTTGCCGACGCCGGCCTCTTGAAAATAGAGGGGCACCGGATTATCCTTCTGGACCGGGAGGGGCTGGAAGCGGAGGCCGGGAGGTAAAAATCAATCACAGGGAACGTCTGTGCTCTCTGCTTTACCGGCCAGGTCTGGGGCTACGTCCGGCACGGGCGGTTCATCCGGAGATGTAACGCAAGATATTGCGGCTTAACAAATTATTTGGGCAGTTGCCTGGGGTGGGATTTGCCCCCC
>JASFBC010000011.1:0-1380 GCA_036172315.1 Anaerolineae bacterium
TTTCAAGGAAAGACATCTTCCCCACGCAAGTCACGATTCGCCTGAAGACTCCTCGCTTGGGGTCGGCTTCATTGAGCAGTTATGCGGCGTCATCTCTGGCAAGGTGCGCCTGAATCAAACACCCCTGGCTTTCACCGAGACGTTGGCAAGCAAGTCGCCTCGCCCCTTCACTCTACTTCTCAGGCAACTCGACTTCGCCAGCAAGGCGACTCTGCCCTGACGCGCCGCCCAACGGTCGGGTTCAGCCGCGTTGCGGAGCGCAGCGGAGCAACGTCGGCTGCAACCCGTTGTTAGGCTTGCGCCTACCGTTTTACAGCGATTCTTCCCGTGTAATCAATCCTGTTTAGCAAGAGGATGATGTTGTTCTGTGCAACTCCCCCTGGCTGGCAAGGCCAGCCTTCCCACCGGATGAAACAGACTTTCGTCGCCCCCAACTATGATATACTTGGTGCGTCAGGCACGCAAGCCGTACTTGTGCACCGGTGTCCGGGCTTACCACCCGACCCGAGGTGCAACCTGGTTTCCGGCCACGATGATTTCTTCACTGGTGGCGCTCTGCGACCCCGATTAGCAAGCTATCTTATCCTGGTGGCCGGGCCTGACACTATCTTAACTCAGGAGGTGCTCTATGTCCCGCAAAGCCATATCCCGCCCTTTTGATCAGGGCCAAGTCCGTTCCACCGAGGGCTTGCCCGTCGTCAACCCCCACGCCGCAGGCGCCGACATCGGCGCGCAGCAGATTTACGTCTGTATCCCCGGCCCCGACCAGACCCAGATCGTCCGCTCCTTCGGCACCTACACCGCCGACCTACACGCCCTGGCCGACTGGCTGGTCGAGAACGGCATCCAGACCATCGCTATGGAGTCTACCGGGGTCTATTGGATCCCCTTGTTCGAGGTGCTAGAGCAACGCAGCATCCATTGCTGCCTCATCAGCGGCAACCTCGCCCGCCGCCTCCCCGCTCGCCACAAGACCGATGTCCTCGACTGCCAGTGGATTCAGACCTTGCACTCTCTCGGTCTCCTCACCGAATCCTTCCGCCCCGATGCCGATCTGATCGCCCTGCGTTCCTTGCTGCGCCATCGCGCTCAACTCATCGAGCATCGCGCTCCACACATCCTGCATATGCAGAAGGCGCTTACCCAGATGAACATTCGCCTCGATCAAGCCGTCTCCGATGTCACGGGGCAGACCGGGTTGGCGATCATTCGCGCCATCGTCGCGGGTGAACGCGACCCACACCAGTTAGCGGCTCTGCGCCATCCTAACTGCCACAAGCAGGAAGAGGAGATCGCTCGCGCCCTCACGGGCACCTGGCGGGCAGAGCATCTCTTCGTGCTCAAGCAATCGCTCGAACTGTATGACTTTTACACCCGCCA
>JASFBC010000012.1:0-4976 GCA_036172315.1 Anaerolineae bacterium
ACACGAGATCGACCGTGAACGATTGCCAAGTTTGTCGTGTATATCTCCGACTCGAAAGAGAGCAAAAAACTCGGCTACCCCGTCCTCTTCACTCTGCACTGCCAGCAGGTCACGCTCTGCCCATTGCAGTGCATCTTTCCAGAGACCACGGAGGTGAAGGTAAGGTAAGAAAGCCTCTACATACTCGTGTATCAATTGGCGGTTCTCATTGGCAGACAGCCAATCCCAAGCATGTCGAATTTGATTCCATTCTTCATCAAGCTTTTGCCAATCTTGGAAATTAAATTGAGCAAGGGTAAGGTAGTAACGAACGTGGCGCTCAGATGATTTCATGTTCCCTTTGCGAACTCTTTTAACTTTGCGCAAACTTGAGCAAGATGCAATGTATAGACCTGAGATTTAGGATCTCCGGTTGGTTCTTCATACTCTAACGCGGTTTGCATAAGTTCAACTGCTTGTTGCAAGTTTCCTTCTTGCTCAAAAATCAGCCCCAGGTTCCAGACACTTTTAGCTATCCCTCGCTTGTCACGAATTTTCGTTTTTATGTCTATGCTCTGTCTGTAGTAATCAGCCGCCACTTGCGTTTCACCCAATGCGTTAAAATCCATGCCCAGATTATGAAGCCATATGGCTTCAGAATGTAGATCGCATCTCTCCCGAGCCATGGCCAGGGCTCGCTGGTGATGTTCTACAGCTTGCTCTACCTTGCCCATTTGTCTAAGCACAACACCCAGATTCCCAAGAGATCTCCTTAAGCCGTCTTGGTCACCGATCTCTGTAGCAATGGTAAGTGATTTTTCGTAATATTCAAGAGCTAAGGCCAGATTCCCAAGCTCCTGGTAGAACATTCCCAAGTTGTTTAGTGTGGCTTCCTCGCCTGCTTTGTCTCCGAGTTGCCGACTTATCTGAAGAGCCATACTCGCTACCTCAATGGCGTGGTTGATTCCACCCAGATGATAATGGGCAAGAGCAAGGTTGCCCAGCGCCATTATTTCCCATCGCTGATTCCCTACCTGCCTTGCAGTAGTTAGATTATCTTTCAAGATACGAATAGCCATCTGGATATTTCCTGTCTGAATATAGATTTCACTCAGCGCCACCAGGCAGATGTTTTCCTGTTCCCAGTCCCCAATCTGACGAGCAAGGCCAATTGCCTGTTCAAGGTATTTCAAACCGCGAGACAGATCTGCTCTCGCGAACAGGAAGCTAAGATTGAAGAGCCAGACTATTTCGCCTTTTACATCCCCCATTTCGCGAGAAATTTTCAACGCCTCCTTGAGGAAATTCACATCACCTGTAAGAATTCCCTCGTTTCCCAGAGCCAATCCTTCCGTTCGGCGATTCCCTACTTCTCGGGCAATGTTTAAGGCTTGTTCAAAGTACGCGAGCGATTTGCTTAAATCAATATGAGCGAATACACTACCGAGATTCGCAAGACATAGCGCTTCCAGGTCGCTATCGTTTTCTTTGCGAGAGAGGGCAAGCGCTTGTTCATAGAATTTGATAGCTTGATTAGAAATGCCCATTTGGGCATAAGAACTGCCGATATTCATTAACAGAGAGCGTTCACGCCTTTTATCACCGATTTGACGGGATAGATCCAAAGCAACCTCGTAGTGTTTAATTGCTGAAGCATACCGACCAATCCCGCTGTAGCTGGTGCCAAGAATCTGATGGGCATGTGATTTGCTCGCGAGATCATTCTCTCTTTCCGCTATTTGAAGGATCGTCTCTGCCCAAGAAATCATTTCTTGCCATTGACCACGGACAGTTAACATATTTATAAAAGCAAGAAAGTAATCCTTAACCAACGTGTTGTATTGAGCTGGCAATCGCTCCCATGCTTGTTTTATTTGCTGCCATTCTGTATCAAACCATTGCCAATCTTCGGGATGGGCTTTAGCATACTCCACATAAAATTTTGCGTGTCGTTCCAGTGCCCTGCTCATAGCCCCATTTTCTCCATCATCTCCGCTGCATAATCCGCTAGCAGCGCATGCATCCAGTAGCGGTTACCCCGTCGTTCTACTAGTCCGCGCTGGATGAAGCGCGAGATAGTCGCTTCGGCATCTTCCACCGAGCACTCCCACACATAAGCCGCGGCATTGATTTCCCAGGTCAGCGGTTCGCCGCCAAAGACGGCCAGCATGGCGAAGCGTTCCTGGTCGGTCTTGTTTAGCCGTTCCACACTCATTCCCAAAATAGCCTGAAGGGAAACGGGCTGGTCTTCAGCCAGGCCCGGGCGTCCTTCGGCCTGGAGCAAGTTTAAGCGGGCTTCCCGACATTCAATAAGTTCGTCCACCAGCCGTTGCATCCGTGTTGGCACGTCAGCTTCACTAGCCAGCAGCCGCCCGCCCAGAGTCAGGGCCAGGGGCAGGTACTCCAGCCGCTCACAAAGACGCTCAGCAGCCCTCTCGTCGGCAGCCACGACTTCGGGTGCCAGGCGGCGCAACAGAGCCAGGGCCGCTTCCGGTTTCAACACATCCACCCGCAGCGTCCGCTCGCGGGTGACCAAGGTATACGCGACGGGTACCTCACGGGTGGTCAGCAGCGTGCGACAACGAGGGCCAGCAACAGTGAAGTACTGGCCATGCACTACCTCCCAGACATCGTCCACAATCAACAGCACGCGGCGGTGGTACAGGATTGCACGCAGGCGGTCACGGCAGGCGTTCTCATCGCGCTCTGGCAGCAGGTCCACCCCCAGAGCCCGGCCCCAGCCATCCAGGAGAATGCGAATGGTTGGATTGGGTCCCAGTGCCACCCAAAGTACACCATCGGGGAAGAATTTGGGAATGATCTCCAGCCGTCCAAGCGCGATAGCCAGGGTCGTCTTGCCGATGCCGCCCATCCCCCGCAGGGCTACTGGCGGGATGTCCGTCGCTTGCTCATCACTAAGGGCCAGCAGGTCAAACAGGCGAGTCAGGTCCTCGTCGCGACCGAAGACGCCCTGGGGTGGAAGCGGCGGTGCCATAAACGGCGGCGGTGTTCGCACAGCCGGCGCGCCAACGGCAGCAGCAGCCTGGTCACCGATAGCCAGACCATAGACAGTACCGTGAATAGTCACTGTGTGTTGTGAAGATGAATTGGTCATTAGACGCCCTCTTTTGATGCCAGTCCTGTTATCGACAATGCTTGTGAAAACCACCTTTCTTTAGCGATTCTGTGTTTTCCACCTGATACGAGCATTGGGATGGGCGTAAACGGTGTATGCCAGCCAGGTGGGATCACCGGTATCCCGACTGCTCAACCGGGCCTTATGAACGGCCTCAGCGACAGTCTGTCCCTTCACCAATTCTGTATAAAAAGTTCTCGCAAAAAGGAATGCCTTTTCATCAGTTACTGTCCACATAGGAGCAATAAAAAGACCTACACCGACACTTGTGAGCCGATTGGCCCATCCGCCCAGACTTGTCAAAGCCCACTCCTGCCGTCCGGTATGACAGGCGTTAAAAACAAATCCAGGGCGATGCCGATTGATGTGTTCTTCTACGGCGGATCCGACGATGTTATCTGGAGTGAGTGGATATCCATCTTGAAGCCATATTGCCGAGTCGGTATCAGGGGTAACAGGGTAAAAAGTACCGTGGGCAGCGATATGCAACCAGTCATACCCTCCTCCTTCCAACATTTCTATTACCTCGGACCAGGAAGAAGTTGGTAGAATTATACTGGAAAGTCCATTCTTCCTTATCAGACTGTCCAAGAAATTTCGTTCTTCCTGAGCAAAAGGCAGATCTGAATCGGTTGGGGCGAGGCAGACCAAGGTACCCAGATGTAATTGTGTCGGTGGCGCTTCATGGCCGTTACCTTGGAAGTCACGACGCAACCAGCGCGTCAGGCGAAAATTGATACACCATGGCGCCTCATCCTGCCACTGGCCTTGCTCATAAGGCCAAATTAACTCCCATGGGATATAAGGCTCATCGGAAACGATAAGCAGGTTTTTGTTTTGCCAATTTTCCCGCTCTTTTGCGTAGAGAGCTTTGAAGTCCGAGGGGATAAGGTTTCTCCATAGATTCTGCCCGAACTGTCGAACACGTCTGTCTATATCTTGCGGGGGCAATATCCGCCGTTGCCCCAAAACCTTAAGGCTGGTTGGTTCCACATCGCTGCTCATTACTGTCAAGTGTTCATAGAGCCTTGCCATATGCTCAGCTGGGCTGCCTTGCAGTGACACGGGGTAGAAAGTACGCCCTACTTCACCTGACCGAATAAGAGTAAAGACCAAGGCTGGTTGCTCCCGAAAACGTTCGTAGGAGATGTATAGCATCAAATCAGGGGGCGAGACATTGGGTTCCAGACGCAGAACCTGAGTCTGGGCAGATTCTGGTACGGTACTTACTTCATACTCCGTAACCTCCACTGGTACACTGGCAGTACCGATAGGATTGCCAGCTTGGAAGAAATCAAAGTTGATACGACTAGGACCTACTCGGCGTGGATGTAAATCAAAGACCAAAGGAAGACTATCCGCATCAGGTAAAACAGAAGTCTCTTGCTCTGGTTCGTTAAGCACATCGAAAGCGGAGGCTTCCACTCGTACACGCAGTGGCATTTCCCTCTGCAGGGATAATTCCCTGACAACAGCACTATAGCCAGGTGGCCATATTCTCAGACGAATGACTACGGTGACGCGTGGGGTTCTCACCCATACGCGGGATGGACAGGCAATGTCAGTGTAACGGGTCACTAGCTGGCTGACATCTGCCGGCTCGGGGCCTCGCTGATCCACTTCTACACTTGCCTGATCCCCTATTGCAACGCCTTTGGCCTTGCTGATAGATACGTTGTACTTGCCATGCTGTACAACATTCTGATTGCCAGTGATCATCACGCTCCCGCTCACATCGCCGCCGATGGCAACCGAGCGGTCGCCGCTGGCAGCGACGGTCACCCCGGCGGCTTGCGCCTCGCCCCAGAGGCGGGCGATCTCGGCGGCCAGGGCGGGGTCTTCGGCCAGCAACTTTTTCAGT
>JASFBC010000013.1:0-5707 GCA_036172315.1 Anaerolineae bacterium
AATTGATTCCCGCTCAGGTTCAACCCCGTTCCTGCCGTGTAGGTGGTGTCGTTATCGGCAGCGCAGACCCAAGCCGAGCCGTTCCACTTGGGTAACTGGCCATTGCTGCAGCTTTGCGGCAGCCGATAGGAACCAAGCAGACTGAACTCCGTGCCGCTCAGGACCAGGCCGGCCCCGGCGCTGTAGGTGGTGTCGTCGTCGGGCTCGCAGACGACGCTTCCGTCGGCGTTAATCGAGCGGATAGCCGAATCCGTCGCGCAGTCGCCGCTCACGCGGCGCTGGAGGTAATTGGTATCAGCGCTGAGGGTAACATCGCCGCTTGTGCCGCCGCCGATGAGGCCCGTCCCTGTATATACGGCGGTAATGTCGCCTCCGTCGGCGCACGTCCAGGCGCTGCCGTTCCACTGGGCTACCTGTCCATTGGCGCAGGTCTGCGGCAGCTGGTAGGAAGCAAGCAGGCTGAATTGATTCCCGCTCAGGTTCAACCCCGTTCCTGCCGTGTAGGTGGTGTCGTTATCGGCAGCGCAGACCCAAGCCGAGCCGTTCCACTTGGGTAACTGGCCATTGCTGCAGCTTTGCGGCAGCCGATAGGAATCAAGCAGACTGAACTCCGTGCCGCTCAGGACCAGGCCGGCCCCGGCGCCGTAGGTGGTACCGTCGTCGGGCTCGCAGTCGACGCTTCCGTCGGCGTTCACCTGACGGATGGCATAGCCGGCCGCGCACGCCCCACTTACCCGCCGCTGCAGGTAGGCCGTGTCGGCGCTAAAGACCGTGTTGGTGAGAATAAGACCCGCCCCGGCGCTGTAGGTGGTGTCGTTGTCCACGTTGTCGGCAAAGCCGGCCGGTACGCCAGTGAGGCCGCTCCAGGGCGCGGCCCTGCTGTAGAGCGCATACGGCGCCGCCGTGAGCGCCTGGCGCGGGGAGAGCGTTGTGTAGGTGCCGCTCCCCGCCGGACAGCGCACCGCGATCTGCAGCCAGCGGGCGTCGCCGATGAAGGCGCTGCTGCCAAAGTCTAGGTCGGGGATGGTGAAGTAGCCGTTGCTCACCGGGACGTTGTTCCTCTCCTGGGTCGTGCCGACCTGCGTGCCGCCGCTTTCGGCATCCCACAGGCTGAATTGAAAGTCGCAGTTGCCGTTCACAGGGTTGCCGTCTTGCCGGAGTTGGCCCTGGTAGGTGAAGGCGGTGCCCAGGGCGACCTGGATGCTCGCATCTCCCTGCGGCCCCGGCCCCTGGGCCCGACCCGGAGACACCGTGAGTGCCAGGGCCAGCAGAACGACCAACAGAACAGTGCCGAACACGGTCCACTTGCCTTTCATCTCGCACCTCCTAGAAGATTTACCCCTTATCGTCCGACGGCGATGACAGGGGTGCAACAAAACGCTCGATAAACGCCAGCAGTTCTTGCGCGTCACGAAATGCCATCCCCTCGCCGCTCTGCACATGCTCGATACGCCCGCGCCAGCGCATCGTTCGATCCGCTTCCTCTCTGTGCCGTTCCCACCAGAAACGGACGACGAAGGTGTTCTGCGGCAGTTCCATAGGATCAGGCATTTGCCCTCCAGAAATGAAAAGACTGCTCTTTTAAAGAATAGTTTATCATGCGGGTATCAAAAAACTATCACAAGGCGTACGGCCTTCAAATCATGGCTCACGCCTCGCGGCTTGCAGGTAGCGTTGTCGCTGCCCCGCGTCGGGGATGCGGTCGGCCTTGGCCGTGATGATGGCCTCGGCTAGATGATCCTGGTCCTGCGCTTCTTCCATGCGACCCAGGGCCCGCAGGACGCGGGCGTGGGCGCGGTGGGCCTGCTCAGTACCGATCCAACCCTCGCCGCTGCACGGCGCCAGGGCAACGGTGCGCCCGCTGTGCTCCAGGGCGGCCTCGGGAGCGCCTTGGGCCAGCAGGGTCAGCCCCACCTCCAACTCGCCCCACATCTCATAGACCGGCGCGGCGATCTGGCGGGCGAACTGCACGCTCTCCGAGGCGTGCTCCAGGGACGCGGCCAGGTCGCCCAGACGCCGTTCGGCGCGGGCCAGCGCCGCCAGCCCGGCGGCCAGGTTTCCCTGCGACTCGCTCTCGCGGGCCATGGCCACGGCCTCGGTCAGGCAGCCGTGCGCGGCCTGGGGCTGGCCGGCGGCCATCTCTGCCAGTCCCAAGCCGATGAGCGCCTCCAGCAGACGACGCCGATGCCCGATCCGGCGCGCTCGTTCGATGGCCTGCTCCAGCCACCGTCGCGCCTCGGCCGCATCGCCCAGATGGTAAAAGGCAAATCCGGCCCCCAACTCGGCAGCCGCACGTCCGTGTTCGGTGCGCAACCCCTCTTGCGCAGGCAGCGCCTGCTGAAAGAAATCGGCTGCGGCTACATAGTGGCCCCGGCCCAGTTCCCAGGAACCCAACTGGATCAGGCCATACGCTTCGGCAGACCGCGCACCGATGCGACGGGCCAGATCCAGATGCTCGGTCAAGTAGCGCTCCGCCTCAGCCGGGTGTCCCATCTCCCCGTAGGTGGCTCCGATGTCCAGACCGGCCCAGGCCACACCGCTATAGTCGCCGGACGCCTGATGGGCGGCATGCGACTCTTGCTGATAGGCGAGGGCGCGGGCATAGTCTCCCATGTGAAAGTATACGTAGCCCAGAATATGGGTAATGTGCCGGCGCGTCTCGCAATCGGCTGGCGGGACCATCGCCAGCGCGGATTCCAGGGCGGTCAGCGCGGGTTGCGGCCGGCCCAGAAAGTAGTAAGCAAAGCCGATCTGCGTCAGCAGGTAACAGCGAGCCGCCACATCGTTTTGACGGTCGGCCAGGGCAAGCCCCTGGTCGGATGCGACAATGGCTTGCTCATACTGCGCGTCCAGGTTCAGATAGCGGGCGCGCTGCATCCAGCTCTGCAAGCGCAGTACGTCGTCGTCGCCGCTTTCGGCCAGCGCGGCCAGCACGGCGAGATCCGCGTCGCGCTCGGCCAGGCGGGCCTGGAGGTAGCGCGATTCGGCGCGGGCGGTCAGAACCTGCCCCCGGCAGCGCAGGCAGTCCGGTCGCTTGCCGTCGGGGTCGAGTTCCTCCAGCAGTTGCAGCATTCGGCTCTGATGCTCTTCCGCCTCCTGCCAGGCAAACGCCGCCGCTGCCTGCTGCGCCGCCAGGCTGTGGTAATGCAGCGCTTTCTCCGCGTCGCCGCCGGCATCAAAGTGGTGGGCCAATGCATCGGCAGGTTGATCCGCATACAGACCCTCCATCGCCTCACCGATCAGGCGGTGCAGTCGCCGCCGCCGGCGGTGGTGAATGCCGGCGGAGGTCACTTCCTGCACCAGGTGATGGACGAACTCGTAATCGCGTCCAACGATGCCGCTCCCCTCGCACAGGAACCCTTGCCGTAGCAGTTCGTCGAGGACCTCCAAAGCGGCATCCTCACCCATGCCACTGACACGGCGCACCAGGTCAAAGTCAAACGCGCGCCCTGCCACCGCTGCACAGGCGATCCATTCACGAGCCGGGGCGGATAGATGTCCCAACCGCGATTCAACAAGCGCCCGCACATTGCCGGGCACCGGCAGAGGGCCGGCGGGCAACGCTGTCCCCGCGAGCGCACGCAGGGTCTCGATCGTGAAAAAGGCGTTCCCGTCGGTGTGCATATACAGGCGGTTCACAAACTCCCCTTCGGCCTCGACCTGGAATGTGCGCCGAACCAACTCGGAGATCGCCTCCACCGAGAGCCGTTCCAGCGCGAGGTGCTGGGCCAGGCCGTCCCGCGCCAGTTGCGCCATCATCCTCGCCAGCGCCCGGGTTTCGCCGACTTCCTCCGGGCGAAAGGTGGCGAGAAGCAGCACAGGGGTGTCCTGTGCCTGTCGCACCAGATAGTGAATCGCCGCGAGCATCGAATCGCTTGCCCAGTGCAGGTCTTCCAGCACGATCAACAGGGGCGTGCGTGAGGCGAAATGGCGGATGAATGTGGCGACGGCGTGAAAGGGAATGGCCTGGCGTTCCGGCTGCAGAGGGTCGGGTGGAGGCTTGGGCGGGGTCGGTTGGGCGAGTATCTCTGGGAGGAGGCGCGCAAGTTCAGCGTGTGCCCAACCAGGTAGGGGCGCAGCATGCTGCGCCCCTACCTGCCCCTCCTGCACGGTCAGGTCACGCAGTACCTCCGTCAGCGCCTGGTAGGGCAGCCCTTGCTCCGGTTCGTAGCAGCGCCCGCGGACGACGATTCCGCCGCGCCGGCGCACCAGGGCAGCCAGTTCTTCGGCCAGGCGTGTCTTGCCGACGCCAGCCTCGCCGCCGATCCAGATTATCCCTCCCTGCCCCTGCACCGCCTGTTCCCAACGCGCCCACAGCGCGGCCAACTCGCTCCGGCGACCGACGAACGGCGGCCGCTCCAGACTGCCCCATCGCGGCGGTGCTCTTGCCGGTAGCGGTTCGGCCGGCAGCGGCATGGTGAAGTATTCGCCGAGGATGTTTTGGGCCTGCTGGATCATCTGGGGGGAAGGGGGCAGATGGAGTTCCTGCTGTCGCGTCTCGCAGCAGATTTGCCACTGGCGCCGCGCCCCCCTCATATCGCCCAGCGTAGCCAGAGCGCGCATCAACGCGAGGTGCATATGTTCCGTCAATGGGTCACGGGCGAGATACTTTCGCGCATACGTCAATGTTGCCCCGGCATCGCCCTGCGAATCGTACCAGGCGACAAGCCGAGCCAGCGCATCCAGATAGAGGGATTCCAGACGATAGCGCTCCTCCAGGCACCAGTCGTCGTAAAAGCCCTCCAGGAGGTCGCCCCGATAGAGGTCAACCGCCTCTCGCCAATGCCCGACGGCGCGTTTCTCTTCTGGCTCTTGGCGGGCCATCGCCAGGTGCTTTTCAAACTCGGCTACGTCGAGCCAGAAGGAAGGGGCAGGGATGAATTGCACAGAGGTAGAATCGGCGAGGAAACGGTCTTCACCGAGCAGTCGGCGGATGCGCCACAGCGCCGTGGAGAGGGAGCGGCGGGCATGCACATCGTCTCGGTCGCTCCAGAAGAGCGCCGCGAGTTCATCGCGCGAGCAGGGCCGATGGCGATACAGGATGAGGTAAGCCAGGAGCGATTGGGTCTTGTGCGTGGCGAGGGGAGGGAGCACCTCGTTGCCGCGCCGATACTCCGGGCGTCCCAAAAGGTAGATAGCCAGATGGGGGTCGGTGGATGGCTCGGCGTGCATTTTCCCCCCTTGGAGGTCAGGCCATTCCTCCTGAATTCGCGTGCTGGTGGAACAGTATTTACCGCTTACTCCCTGGAACGAAAGATGTCCGTCTGTGTGGCTCAGTTCGCTCTTGGGAAAGCACATCCTAACCGGGCGTTTCTTCTTGGCCCCACGGCTTTCTATCTCTATTTTACCAGATATCCGGAACTTGTACAAGGATTACGGTGTCTGTTTCAAGTTAGTAGGGGTCAAGCCGACAAGCCGGGGCATTATCCGGGTTGCGGAAAGGCGTAAATTGGCCGGGTTTCCCCCCGCTGCTACCCCGATGTCTTCTCCGACCTACCAAATTGAAGCAGATCGCCGGTTGCAAGGTTGCTAGAGATTTGCTATAATAACAAAAAAGGGGGCCGGGAGTCTCGGCAAAAGGGGCTAGAATAAGAAAACGATACCACCTGGATAAAGAAAGCGAGGAAACGATGGATGAAAAACCTGCAGGCACGGCCTCTTCTTCTGAAAGCCCGCAAGTGCGATATTCGCCGGGGATGACCTTTCC
>JASFBC010000014.1:0-4904 GCA_036172315.1 Anaerolineae bacterium
GGGACTCCTGGGCATCCCCCGCATGCTCCGCAAACGGCGCACTGTCCAGCAGACCCGTCGGGTGGATACCGCGTATCTCCTCTCGGTACTGACCGGAACCGACAAAACTGCTTGACGGAATCAATTTTCAGAGTTATCATAGCATAAAACAACGTCACCGGCCGCCACGCAGGCTAACAGCCTGCGCTACAGGCTAACAGCCTGCGTTACAGGCTAACAGCCTGCGTTACAGGCTAACAGCCTGCGTTACAGGCTAACAGCCTGCGTTACAGGCTAACAGCCTGCGCTACCGGCGAACAGCCTGTGTTACAGGCGAACAGCCTGCGCTGCGCGTTTTTGCAGGCTTCCAGAAGTGCCGGGCACGGGGACACACGAGAAAACGCTATGCCCCGCTGGCTCTCCATCCACAACCGAACGCGCGGCACCACCCTCCCGGTGCGGGCCCGGTGGTGCGCATCCTTCCTGTGCCGCCTGCGCGGGCTGACCTTCCGCCGATGGTTGCCGTCGGGGGAGGTGCTCCTGCTGGTGGGCGCGCGGGAAAACCGCGCCGAGGCGGCCATCCATATGCTCTTCGTCTTCTTCCCCATCGCCGCTATCTGGCTGGACCGGACGGGACGGGTAGTAGACGCCGTCCTGGCCCGCCCGTTTCGGCCTTTCTATGCCCCGCGCGCCCCGGCCCGGGATGTCCTGGAGGGGCCGCCGGAACTGCTGAAGGAGGTATCAGTGGGAGACCTCCTGGAGTTTGAGTGATCTCTCTATGGCCACCGCCCACCGACCTCCCTCCTGGGCCCGCTGGGTTGCCCTCTTGCTGGCCATCCTGGTCATCGGTACCTATATGGGCCTCACCCCGCCGGACTTGCTGAGCAAAACGGAGTGGGTATCCGCGGCCGTCTGCCACCGAATCCCCTCTCACTCCTTCTTTGTGGCTGGTCGGCAACTGCCGCTCTGCGCCCGCTGTACGGGCACCTTCCTGGGCGCGCTGATGGCGCTCTTCGGCCAGGCCGTCTTCCTGCGCCGCCGGGGAACCTCTTTCCCGCCGCTGGCCATCACCGCCCTGCTGGTCGGCTTCATCGGGATAATGGGCATAGACGGCCTGAACTCCTATGTGGACCTGATGCGAGGGACCCCGCTGTTCTATGAGCCGCGCAACGAATTCCGGTTGATCACCGGAACGCTGAACGGTCTGGCTCTGGGCGCGCTCCTGTGGCCCATGCTCCATTTCAGCCTCTGGCGCAACCCGCTGCCGGAGCCGGTCATCCGGAACGGGAGAGACCTTCTCGTCCTGCTCCTGATGGAGGCCGGGATGGTGGCCCTGGTGCTCAGCGGCTGGCCCGCGCTCCTCTATCCCCTGGCGCTGGCCAGTGCCCTGGGCGTCCTGGCAATGCTGACGCTGACGATGACGGTCCTGGTCGTTATTATCGCCGGGCAGGAGAACCGGTACGAGCGCTGGAAGGACGCCCTCACTCCCCTCCTGGTCGGGCTGGCTCTGGCCCTCCTGCTCATCGGCTTGGTGGACTTCGTCCGCTATACCCTCACCGGCACGATCACCGGAATGCCGGGGTTGGAGTGAAGGATGAAAATCCCGAAGCGGCTTTTCCCAGGACATGCCAGGCAATTCCAGAAGTGCCTGGCATACTGGTCAACCTACCGGACGGCCCTCCTGCTGTTGCTCCTGACCCTGGCCGTGGGGCTGGAGGGAGAAGGGCCGCCACCGGGTGCGCTGGAGACCCACGCGGGCCGGCTGGTCGCCGACCTCCGTTTTGATTTCTGGGGCTGGGAGGTGGAGGCTCTCTGGGATAAGTTCACCCTCTGGCTGCTGCAACCCCAGCGGTATATGACGGAGGCCGACCGCTCTCGTTTTGTGCGGGACTGGGTGGAGCAGGTGGCCGAAGCCCAGCGGCTGGAGGGGAAAATCAGCGAGGCGTATACTGACCCGTCCGTCCAGGACCCTCTCAGAGAAACAGAGCCACTGCGGGCCGAACGGGACCGGATACGCCGGGAGATCGCCTTTCGCCAACCCATCGCGGAGGCCATCATAGAAGAGCAGGTTGGCGTGGTGCTGGCCCGGGACGCTTCCGGCATCCTGGGCCAGCCGGCCCCTCCAGTCGGCATCCACATCACCCCTCTCCCCTACGTCCTCATCGCTTCCCTTCGGGAGCGGATCACCGTCATCTATCAGGCCGAACTGGCCCCCGGCCTTACCGCCGACCGCGCCGATGCACTGGAGGACCGGATAGACCGGTCCCTCAATGTCTCCTCGCTGGTGACGCCCATCGGCGGGATGTCCGCCTGGCCCGCAATGGTGCTGGAGTACCCCAGCCTGGGGTGGTGGACAGAGGTCGCCGCCCACGAGTGGACTCACCACTACCTGTATTTCTTCCCCCTGGGCTGGGAATACGAGGAGAACTGGGAAACGCGGGTCATCAACGAGACCGTCGCCTCGCTGGTGGGGTGGGAGATTGCCCGCCGTACTCTGGTCCAGTACTACCCTGATCTGGCACCGTCGGAGGAGCCCTGGGCCGAGGAGGAAGAGGAATCCTCCGCCCTGCCCCCCGAGCCCGGCGCGTTTGATTTCAATAGAGAGATGCACGAGACGCGCATCCGGGTGGACACTCTCCTGCTCCAGGGACGGGTAGAGGAGGCGGAGAAGTACATGGAACGCCGCCGCCGGTTCTTCTGGGAGCATGGATATCCCATCCGTAAATTGAACCAGGCTTACTTCGCCTTCTACGGCTCCTACGCCGCCGCACCTGCTGGCGCAGCAGGGAAGGACCCCGTTGGCCCGGCCATCCGGCGGGTCTGGAGGATGACGGCTAAAGACCCCCGCCGGTTCCTTCAGCAGGTACGCGGCGTCACCTCGCTGGACCAGTTGCGGCAGCGGTTGGGGGAGTGAGGGCCGTAGCGCAGGCCGCCGGGCCTGCATTCCGCAAGCGAATAACCCGCATTACAGTGTGGAAGGATATATGAGGAGCGGGAAGCATGGGCCGTTTCAGACTGACCGCCGTATTCTCTGCACCCCGCCGGTTGTTCCTGGCTCTCCTTCTGGTCGCTCTGGCGCTGGGAGGGGTGGCTCGCGCGCTCTCCCCTGCTCCTGGCTCCCTGCGACCTGAGACGGGTGCCCCCCTGGACCCTGCCCTGGCCCGTGCCCTGGCCCAGGCCGGCCCGAACGACATCCTCCCGGCCATCGTCGTCCTGCGGGAGCAGGCGGTTATCCTCACCCCTCCCCCTGCTGGAGGGGGTGGCGGCACAGCCCTCGGGGGTGGGGTGAGGCCAAACGCTCAGGCCCGCGCGCTCCTGGTCGCCGGCCTGAAAGCCCTGGCCGACCAGACTCAGGCCCCCCTGCGGGCCTACCTGGAGGCCGAGCGGGCCGCCGGACGGGTGGAGTCGTACACCCCCTTCTGGATTTTCAACGGCCTGGCCGTCCGCGCCCGCCCCGATACCCTCCGCGCCCTGGCCGCCCGCCCCGAAGTCGCCCTGGTCCGGCTGGACCGGTATCGGCGGTTCCTCACTCCACTCCCTGCCGGAGGGGGTGGCGGCGCAGCCGCCGAGGGAGGGGTGAGGACCGAATGGAACATCTCCCGCATCCGCGCCCCCGAGGTCTGGGCCACGCTGGGCGTCTCCGGCACCGGCGCGGTGGTGGCCGGGATGGATACCGGCGCGGACTGGCTCCACCCGGCCCTCCAGGCCAACTACCGGGGTTACAACCCCCACGGCCCCCCCTGGCATCAGGGCAACTGGTACGACCCTGTCACCGGCTCCCTATACCCCATAGATGACCACGGGCATGGCACCCACACCCTGGGCACTGCCGTCGGCAGGGAGGGCATCGGCGTCGCCCCCGGTGCCCGCTGGATCGCCGTCAAAGTGCTGGACCGCTATGGCTACGGCTACGATTCCTGGATCCACGCCGGATTCCAGTGGCTCCTGGCCCCTGACGGCGACCCCGCTCTGGCCCCCGACGTCGTCAACTGCTCCTGGGGGGACGAGAACGGCCTCTCCACCGAATTCCAGCAGGACCTGCGCGCGCTGCGCGCGGCGGGCATCTTCGTCGCCTTCGCCAACGGCAACAGCGGCCCCGGCCCAGGGACGGTGATCTCCCCGGCCTCCCTCCCCGAGGCCTTCGCCGTAGGCGCTACCGACGCCGAGGACCGCGTCGCCTATTTCTCCAGCCGGGGGCCCTCCCCCTGGGGCGAGGTCCGGCCCCACGTCGTCGCGCCGGGCGTCGGGGTCCGCTCCGCTCTCCCCGGCGGGACTTACGGTACTTGGAGCGGCACCTCTATGGCCACCCCCCACATCTCCGGCCTGGTGGCGCTGCTGCGCGCCCTCAGCCCGACCCTGGACATCACCCGGACGGCCGGCATTATCACTGCTACCGCTGTCCCGCTGAGCACTACCGTCCCCAACAACGATTCCGGCTGGGGCCGCATGGACGCCTTCGCGGCCGTCGCTCTCCTGATCAACGCCGGAGTGGTGCAGGGGACGGTCGCTCGTTGGGGGGACGGGGCCCCCATCCCCGGCGCGACCGTCTCCGCCACCTTCCACGGCGACGGCGGCGGGGGCTCGGCGACGACGGACGCGCTGGGCCGCTATACCCTCCCCCTGGCCCCTGGCCCCTACGACCTGACCGCCCGCGCTTTCGGCTACGCGCCGTCCACCCGCTACGGTGTGGTCATCACGACCGGCGTGGTGGTGACCGCCGACTTCACCCTGGCCACCCTCCCTACCGGCACCCTCCGGGTCGCCGTGACCGACGGGGCCACCGGCGCGCCCGTCACCGCCACCATCGCCGTCCTGGATACCCCGCTGACGGCGACGGCCTCCCTGGCAACCTTCGCTCTCCCCGCCGGCGACTACACTCTCCGCGCCCGCGCGCTGGGCTACCGCATCGTCACCGCCACCACCTC
>JASFBC010000015.1:0-3583 GCA_036172315.1 Anaerolineae bacterium
AGATGTGTTTGATAGAGATGAGCAGGTAGGTCTTCTTCTTGTCCGTGAAATTGCCTCATCTGAAAATCCGTATGATGAGCGATTGTCCCTTGAGGAAAGGAGCGAACTTGAGCAAATTTTAGACCTGTTTGGGAGCCAAAATGCAGATATTCGGTCTTTAGTCCGAAACCTCCAGCCCGTTGAGGACTATATCAGCGTTACATCAATACCAGATGACTTCTACAAAAGACTGATTGACGAAATCAACCATCTGTATAGGGAGCAACTCGTTCTTGCGCTTTCGGTTCTAATACGGAAGCTGTTGGAGAACTTGGTCATTGACATCTTGCGCAAGAAATACGGTACGTCACAATTGAATCTATACTATGATCAATCCCGAAGAAGATTCCATGATTTTGCTGTGCTCGTGAAGAATCTTGATGCAAAGAAAGCAGACTTCGATTACGTCACCCCCAATCTCGCCAAGGTCATCAAGGATATTGAGCGCTATAGAGAAACAGGCAATTCCGCTGCGCATTCGCTTGATGTTAACCTAACTATGGAAGTTTTTGCAGAGGACAAGCAACGAATCAATTATCTGGTTCAGTTGTTAGTTCGAACGCTTCAGAATATATGAATTTGCATTGCGCCTAACCCGCCGCTCCAGCCGACGCCGCCTGCGGCGGCGCGGCTTAGACGCAAGCCGTTGGGCAGGTGAACGACGAAGGGTGAAGTGAGAAATGCGCCTCTGGTCACTGCATCCGAAATACCTCGACGCTCGTGGCCTCGTTGCGCTATGGCGAGAAGCGCTCTTGGCGCAAGCGGTACTCATGGGGCGCACGAAGGGTTACTTGCATCACCCGCAACTACAACGTTTCCGTGCACAGCCTTCTCCGGTTGGCTCGATTGCGGACTATCTTCGCGGTGTTCACGCCGAGGCGGTTCGTCGCGGCTACGCATTTGACTCGCAGAAGATCAGCCCGGCGCGCGGCTTTGGTATCATCGAAGTTACTCACGGGCAGTTGATGTACGAGTGGAAACACCTGATGGCAAAATTGGCAGCTCGTTGTCCCGAGATGTACCGCCAACTTTCACCCCTCGACAGTCCGGACCCGCACCCATTGTTTCGCGTCGTGCCCGGTGACATTGAGACTTGGGAGAAGTCGCTAAGGACCGTTGCGCAACAACAGCATGCAGCGGACGGCGCTGCGCGCCGCCGCTGATGCGCAGCGTTAGGCGCAACTGTACCAACACAGGAGAGCCGTACATGAAGCGTGTAAGATTTGTCCTTGTCTTGGCATTTCTAACACTCGCTTGTAGATCGTCTCCACCGACGACAGAGGTCCCTTTGCCGCCTTCCTCCCTGGCGTCATCCTCAGTTATTGTTCTGGCTGACGGGGCCGGAGGGCTGGAATTGATCTCGACGCCATCCGTGGTTACACTTACAGTAGGCCTTGTGGCCTACTTGTCTGTGGAGGTGCAGGGTTATCACCGACCTATCGGTATTGCTGCCCAGACCCTCATCCACACCTTCATCAACGATGCCACACCGGCTGAACCGGGCGACTCGCTTCCCTTTGCCGCGGGCACGCTGGAGGCAGCCAGCAGCGAGATCAAGCTTCAGACCCTGCGGATGCGGCCCCACAACCTCACCCTGACATTTGCCGTAGATGGCTAGGCAATCAGCGCTACACTTGCCCTGTCACCTACCGTTCAGCCCCGCACCCCCCTTTTCGCCACCCATCCGGACACGGCGCTCTTCCAGGGGTTGCTCGCGCCGTTCGAGCAGGCCTGGGGGCCGGATTGTAGCCCCTGCGCCACCACCCCTGGCGACCCGCCCGGCAGCACCCGCGATATCGTCTGCGCCAGGCAGGTGAACAACTCCTGCCGCTGCCATCTGATCCTCCAGATCCTCAATGCCGAGGCTGAAGCCCGCGTGCGACGCCACGCCCCAAATCTGCAGCGCTACGCCTTCCAGTTTGTGCGCGGGGGCGGCACCTGGAGCCACACCCAGATCGCCCCGGACACTTATCTGTGGTCCGGCCTGGACTGGCTCTTCGGCAGCCTTTCCCCCGTAGAACGCGACTACGCGCCCCTCTTCAGCGGGGTGATGTACGGCAACGTCGGCTGGATGACCTGCCCTCAATACGCCAACCCCGATGGCTCACTCGGCTTCTTCGACCCGGACAATCGCTTCCTGCTGGAGCAGTACGAGGCCAACCTGCGCGCCGTTGCCGCGCGCTTCAAGCCGGAGCTGCGCTTCATCGAGCTAGCCAATGAGCCGGCGGGCGAGTTTTATCTTTGCCCCTGCACCGTGCCCGGCGGCGTCTGCAACGCGACAGCCGGCCCCGATCAGCCAGCCTGTCTCCTCCACCCTAACTCGCAAGAGTTCGTGGAGACCTACGGCGATTTCCTCTTCACTACGGCCGACAGGGGCGCGCAGGCGCTGGCCGCGGCCAACCCGGACGCGCTCCTGGTCACCGGCGCGCTCGATCTGCCTCCCAACGACTTCGGCCTCTCGCTCACCACGCAGAACATGATCACCCGCGGCCTGGTGCTAAACGACAACGTCGTCATCGGC
Source organism: Anaerolineae bacterium (assembly GCA_036172315.1). GTDB lineage: Bacteria > Chloroflexota > Anaerolineae > B4-G1 > DUEL01 > SpSt-77. The sequence goes on from JASFBC010000015.1 coordinate 2,561, forward strand.
ATCCACCAGTACCCCTATCCTTACCCGAACTGGCGGCCGGAAGCGCCCAACTGCTCTTACTTCCAGGTCCCCGGCGACCCCTACTGGCTGCCCCCAGGCTGTGAGACCGCGCCCCCGTTCGAGGACTACACGACCCCGGCCGGCAAGCTAGTCCACGCTCGCGACGCATGGCAGTTCTTCGACACGCGGGTAGATCTGACTCTGCTGTTGCACGACGCCGTGGACCTGGGCGTGCTGGATCGCTTCTACCTCTTCGATACCGAACTTCACGCCGGCTGGCACGACGCCGACCCCACTACTACCCCGGCCCGCGAGGCTATGGCCGGGCTCCGTATCGCTGTCATCAACGCCCATCAGCGCGTTCTTGGTACCGAGTTCATCTTTGCCCCGGCTGACCCGACGGCCTACAATCTGATGGTCAAGCACCTGACCGGGGTCACGCCGGTCTACGCCTGGGACGCGCCGCTGCTGGATGCTGACTACTCCGGCCTGGTCTACAAGCTGTTCACGCGCGGCAATGAGGATGTCATCGCCATCTGGAGCAACGCCGCCACGAACAGAACCTTAAACCTCATTCTGGCTGATGGCCCGACCCAGTTTAAGCAGGTTACCCTGACCCGCTTTGCTGATACCGCCGGTCCTCTTTCTGTCACTACCACCGGCTTGAGTGCGCCGCCGACAACCATCCCTGTGCAACCGCTCAAAGAGTTCTACTTCCTCTCGGTGATCAGCGACCGGCCGGGCTTCGGCTGGCTAGAGGACATTGCAGCCACATCATCCTACGGAGTGTTCTTACCCATTATACTCAGGAGTAGCCATTGACTGCTCTTTCGCTCATTTGCATGACCACTATGGCGGATTTGCCCGCGCCGGTAGGGCCAAATCTTCATAGATCGACCGGGGCAAGGCCAGCAATTCCAAGATCTGCCGCTGCAAGTCATCCAGAGGGGTAATGTGGCGAATTGTTTGACCGGGCAGTCGGACAATCGTCAGCACAATGTTGCGGAAGGCCTTCAGCAGCCG
>JASFBC010000016.1:0-12584 GCA_036172315.1 Anaerolineae bacterium
TGCCGACGAGTTTCCCAACAGCACCGGGGCCAGCAGCCGGGCCGGAAAGGAAAGCGCTGTCCCGTCCCGACATCCCCGGTCCAGCGCCTCCCCTACCGCGCGGGTGAGGAACAGGGGCAACGTGCCGTAAACAAAGAACCCATACCCGCGATTGTAGGGATTCAGCGGGGAATTGGCTGTATCCAGGTAAAGGGACAGGCGGTCGGGAAGACTAACCGCCGCCGTCACCTGGCGCAGAAACTCCTCATCCGGGTGGATGGGCTGTCCCTCACCCCAGCCCAACCCAACTACCCGAAAGGAAAAGCCCACCAGTAGAACCCCCAGAAGGAACAGGGATGTTTCCCAGCGAGATTGCTTTCGCCCCATATCGTTTCCAAACTGAAGAGTAGGGTTTTACGGCAAATGGCCTGCGGCCGTCACTGCGAAGTCGTTCACCACGGCCCTCCATGTCGGGTCGGCTGGACCTCATACATCACAAACAGAAGCCTCCCATCCACATCGGAGTAATACGGGGTCTCTGTACCCATTGGGAAAGCGTTCCGCAGAAGGTCCAAATCGGCTATTTTCTCCGCCAGGACGACGAAGAGCGCCCCACCAGAGGGATCCACTCCCGGGAGTTCCTCCACTAAAAAATCTTGGCCCGCCACATCCCGCAGCCGGAAGGCAATGGCGCCAAAGCCCCAGTACATAAACGGCGCGCCGTCAAAATAGACCGACGGGACCTCCTTCCGTCCTTCCAGCGCGTCGCAGAGGACGTCGGCGACCTCAGCGGTGGGATTGCCGTAGACGTGACGGGGTGTGTAGACCTGGAAGTAAAAGTTCAGATTGACGAGGAGAATCACAAGCAGTAACAAAGCATAAAAGAGAGACGTGAAACGTGAAACGCAAAAGGCTCCGGTCAGGCGGCGGACGGCCTCCAGGGTCTCCACGATGCCCAGAGCCACCAACATCGCCACCACTGGAATAATTCCCACTCCCCGCTGACTGGATGGCGGGTTCTCGGTCAGGGTCCAGCCCAGGAGGATGAACGCCCAGAACCAGAGCAGAAGCAATCCTCCGCCGGGCCGCCGGACGCGCCCGAAGGCCACCGTCAATCCCAGGATGAAAAAGATGCCAGAGACCGGGTCCAGCAGGGGGATGCCCGGATGATACCAGAATGTGGGGTCTGTCGTGGCGTTAAAGGCAGAGACCGACTTCCAGAATTGCTGGAGGAGCAGCGCGGCCGCGCTCCTACCGGTCAGCGACATCTCCCGCGCCAGCCAGCCGGAGGCGAAGATGCTGACCTGGTTATAGCGGGAGAGGAAGTCGGCCGGATGAGCGGCGTAGTAGAGCGCCAGCGGCCAGAGGGCCAGGGCAAACCCCACCGCCAACGCGACCAGCCCGCGCCCATGCCGGTCCAGAAACGCGCTCCCCTCGCCCAGCGCGCGCCCGACCAGATAGAGGCCAACCACGACCGTCATCAGACGGGCGCCGAAGTAGGTGTACCAGGAAAGGCCCAGCATCACCCCGGCCAGCGCCAGATCCAGACAATGGCCGCCTTGAAGATGAACGTCCCCTTTGCTCCTCAGGCCCCGGAGGAGGAAGTAGAGGACAAGGGGCCCCAGAAGGGCATCGGCGATCTGATTGGAGGCCAGGCGGCTGAAGTGGAGCCCGTAGTGGCCGAAGGCGACCAGAACGGCGGCCCCCCACCCCACCCATTCCCCCACCAGCCGTCGGGCCAGGAGCCAGGTCGCCAGAACGGACGCGGTGCCGGCCAGAGCAGAGAGCATCCGCACCCCGGCGACCGTGACCCCGAAGAGTTTCATCCAGAGCCCGGCAACCAGAAAAGAGAGGGTGGGAACGCTGTACCAGCCGGTGGCAAAGGGGTTGCCCAGGGGCGGGCCCAGCAGCCGCAGCGCCTCCAGGGCTTGGGTCCCTTCGTCGCCGCTAAAGTTGGCCGGAATCGTATCCAGGGCGACGGCCCGGGCCAGAAAGGCCGCCAGGAGCAGAGGGACAAGATACAGGGAACGGCACTCCGCTGTGCTCCATGCCTGGCTACGAACAAAGGGGCGCAAAGGGGCCAGGGCCAGGATGTAGACAAGGAGGCCCAGAACCCATGCGCGCAAGTAAGGGGAGAAATCAGCAGAAGGGTCGGCCCGGCGCGCACCGATTCCCGCCCCGAGGGCCAACAGGACGCCGACCGCCAGCAGAGCCGTCCGCAGGGGATGGGCAGCAGCGTCCGCCAGCCATCGCCGGTACCAGGCCGGTCGGGAAGGGGAAGCGGCCGGGTGTGCCTGGGCGCGCCGGACAGCCATCACCCACAAAAGCGCCCCCAGCGCGCAGAAAATGACCCCGTCCCAGACGTACTGGGGGAGTCGGAGGAAGTAGACCTGTCCCAGGACCACCAGTGCCAGGCCCAGGATCAGCAAAAGGGCGGTGGATCCCCCTATCATTTGTGGCTCTCCGCTGCGCTCCGTGCTTGACGACGAATACACGGCACTCCGCTGCGGGCCTGACGACGAACGGTTACCGAGAAGCGATGAGGAAGAGGCATCCGCTTCTTTCGGAGGCCGTCTCTTCGTAGAACGGCCGCACAATGCGCTCCGTCAGCCAGAGATTCAGGCGGGAGGGCCAGATCACCCAACGGCCGGTCAGTTTCTTCGCCACCAGGGAGGGGAGGCCGAAATAGTGCCCCCACTCCACCGCTGCCAGCGCCCGGGGGGAGAGGTACGGGCGCGCCTCCAGCAAATGCAGGCCGACCCGCGAAAGCCGCGCCCGCCAACCCTCCACCCCGTCGTAGTAGTAATGGCGGGAGATGCGGTGAAAGAACTGCCGGTAGAGGTTTCCCAGGGGACGAAGCCCCAACCGGTCCAGTGCCTGGCCGATGGAGAGCAGAGCCAGGAAATCGGGGCCGGGGACGGAGAAGTAGAATCGTCCGCCCAGACGGAGGACCCGGGCTACCTCCCCCATTACCGGCTCCACATCCGGAATGTGCTCCAGGACACAATTGCTGACAACGGTCCCGAAAACGCCGTCCGGAAAGGGCAGGCGGGCACCGTCAGCCTGAAGCAACAGCCGGTACGCCCCGCGCCGTCGCGCCTCCCGCAGCGGCCGGGCAGCGGGGTCCAGGCCGACCTCGGGCGGGCGGGGGAGGGCCACCGCGCCGAAATGGCCGTCCCCGCAACCCAGGTCCAGCACCGGCTCCGGAAAGGGCAGAGAGGCGTAAAAACGGGCCTCAGTGGCCCGTAACAACGCCCGAAAGGCGGGCAAGTCCCTCAGATGAAGCCAGAGAAGATCATCAGAAGCCACCTTCTCGGAGTCCCTCCGTTACCCAACCTCCACTTCATCTGTTTCCGCTACGATGTCCCGCTGGCGGAGAAACTCGCGGGGACGGGGTCGGGCCCGGCTTCGCTGCAGGGCGTAGAACCCGCCCATGACCCCCAGCGGAAGCCCCACGGCCAGAGGGAGGTAGTGGAGCGGGTTCAGGCGCGGCGAGGCCGAGAAACGGTCCAGGTTAAATAGGAGGAGCGCCAGGGCCAGCCAGACGGTCAAAAAGTTGGGGATGGCGTCGCCGGAGCGGAGAAGGCGCAAGCCCGGCATCCGGCCTTTCGTGAAGGGATAGAAGAGATTGCTCCCCATAAAGCCCAATTGGTCTTCCAGGATGTGCCCGGCGAAGCCCAGCGTGGTGATCAGGCCTGCCCAGATAGGGACACGGGTAACTGCGCCCTGGCTCACCCTTTCTATCAGCGCGCCCAGCACAGCGACACCCAGTCCCAGCAGGACCGCCAGCGTCAGGCTGTGGGACCAGCGGCGATGCCAGTCCAGGAAATGGACCCGCAACCGGTCTCCCACCCGCTCAAAGCGAAAAGAGGGACCGCTGAAGATGTCCACCCGGTATTCCTCATCGTAAGTCTCCACCAGGGGGAACTCCAGCGGAACCCGTACCTCTTCCAGGCCCTCCGGCTCCGAGCCGGAGAAGGGGACCTGCCCGGTGTTGACGACGGGGCCGATACGGACGGCGACCTGGTTCCGGTGGGGGTCAAAGCGGACCACATACTGCCGCCAGAGGTCGGCGCCCAGGCGGATGGTGTGGAGCATCACATTTTGGGACCGGCCCGTCTCGTAGGCCCGCCGCATCGCCCCGACCAGCGCGTCGGCAATCCGACGCGGATCCGGGTTGGGGCCAGGGTCTATCTCCAGGTCGTACCGTTCAAAGTAGCGGGCAAACTTGAAGTCCAGCGTGTCCGGGAGAATCCCCGCGATGCCGCCCAGAACGGGCAGGAGCGAGCCGTCGGCAGCCTGACGGACCACGTCGGGGAAGAAAGTCGCCAGGGCGACACCGGTGAGGAAGTGAGTGATGCCTTTCATCGCAACTTCCCAGTAAAGTGATCATCACCTTTCGCTATTCTGCGAACATATCCCGGGCCTTGAACATCAGGACCAGGGCGCCGGAGTCGGAGCGGGAACGATGGCGCTCCCCGGCCCGCACGACCAGAGACTCCCCGGCCTGGAGAATGACCGTCGGGCCGTCGGCATAATCTATGGCAATCTCTCCTTCCAGCACCAGATACATCTCGTCTTTGGGGTGCTGATGGTAGAGGTACGCCCCCTCCATGCGGGTCAGGTAGGCACAGTAATCGTCCACGCATCCCAGAATCAGGTGCTGGAACGGTTCTGCCAGACGGGATGCGGTCTGAGAAATGCTCCTCTTGGCCTCCATTGGTCCCCTTTCTTCAAGCAGCGGTTATCCCGCATCGGCTTCCACTTCGGCAATGGCCCGGACAATTGCTTCTCGTAGGGATGGCAGGAGTCCCCGTACCGTTCTCCAGAGCACCCGCACATCTACTCCAAAGTACTCATGGATCAGTTTGTCCCGCATGCCGGTCATCCCCCGCCAGTTGATCTCCGGATAGCGAGCCCGTAAGGACACGCCGAATCTGGGCCAGGCTCGGTGGACCCAACATCATATCTGCAGTCATCTCCACTCCCTCCCTACAACTCCACAAAATACGCCGACGCGGCCCGGTCTATCAGGTCAGGGGTAAGGGTCGGCGGGACGTTCAGGTAGCGGGCGATGTCGCAGAGTTGCTCCACCAGGTCACGGGGGTGGCAGGCCCGCAGCAGGCGCTTCGGTTTGATATAGTACTCCTGGAGCAGATAGGCCAGCCCCCGGTCATCGTAGGGCACCCCCTTCTGTTGACAGACCCGACGGAAAATCTCCCGGTACTCGTCAAAAGTGGGGTTCTTGATCTCGATCTTGTGCCGGATGCGGCGCAGGAAGGCCTCATCCACCAGGTCTTTCGGGGCCAGGTTGGTGGAAAAGACGATGAGCACATCAAAGGGGACCTCGATCTTCCGCCCCGTGTGGAGCGTCAGGAAATCCACCCGCTTTTCCAGAGGGACGATCCATCGGTTCAGCAGGTCGCGCGGGCGGACCTGCTGCCGTCCGAAGTCATCAATCAGGAGCATCCCGCCGTTGGCTTTCATCTGGAAGGGGGCCTCATAGTACTTGTTGGTCTCATCGTAGACCAGGTCCAGCGTCTCCAGCGTCAGTTCGCCGCCAACAGTGACCACCGGACGGCGGATACAGACCCAGCGGGGGTCTACATTCCGGCCACTCGCCGGGGCTTCGGTCCGGACGTGGTTGACGCTGTCGAAGACCTTGATGACCTGACCGTCCACCTCCACCGCATAGGGGATGTAGATCGTGCCGCTCATAATCATTTTGCCAATGGCCTCGGCGATGACGGTCTTGCCGTTGCCCGGCGGGCCGAAGAGGAAGATGGACTTGCCGGAGTTGACGGCGGGGCCCAGTTGGGCAAAGGTCTCTTCGTTGATCACCAGGTGGGCCAGCGCCTGGCGCATCGTCCGCTGATGGACAACAATCTGTCCCAGCGTCTGCTGGCGGATGGCGTTGCTGTATACATCCAGGGGAACCGGCGCCGGGCCGGCGTAGTGGCTCCGGTCCAGCGCCTCGCGGGCCATCAACCGCCCCTTATCGGAGATGGCATACTGGTAGGCTGCCTCGGCGAACCCTCCGGCCCCTTTCACCTCACAGAGTTTCTCTCGCTTGAGAAACTCCAGAACCTGATCCACCACACCCGCATAGGGGAGTTTCATCCGCTCCGCCAGTTCGTAGCCGGAGAGGAAGCCCTCAAAATAGAGCACCTTAAGGGCCAGGTCTATCAGAAAACCCAGATTGAGTCCGGTCTCCTCTACGGAGCGCGGAGTGCGGGGCAGAAAACCGGTCGGGACCACTTCGCTGGCAGGTATCTGCTGAGCCATTGCTCCTCCCTCAGATGCCAGGCCCTTCACGAATGCCCGGCTCGTAACTATTCAGCGCCGACGGAAAGTCCGCCTCTCCGGGCCTCCGGCCGGAAGACGGCCTGCGCCGGACGACAGGCCACCGACCACCGTCGTCCGTGGTCTATGGTCTGTGGTCTATAGTCTGGGGTAGGTCCTGCGCCTGCCCGCCCCTGCTCCCCATCAGCGCCAAGAGAGCAATCTCCATCGGGTTGAATAGTTACCCGATGTCTTTACTTTCCCAACACTTCTCCAATGCGCAGCACCTCTTCTTCCCCGTTGTAACCGTGGGGGCTGACGCGGATGCAGGACTCCCGCAGAGAGACGGCCACCCTCGCCTCCCGCAGGCGAGCGTAGGCGGCACGCACATCCCCCGGCACGGCGAACGAGACAATAGCCGATCGATGGGCCGGGTCCAAATTGCTCACTATCTGGTATCCTCGTCGCTGAAGGTCGGCAATCAACACATCGGTCAGGTAGAGGGTGTGGCGGTGGATGTTCTCTATCCCCGTCTCCAGCAGCAACTCTATGGCCGCCATCAGCCCGATCATCCCCACCAGATTGGGGCCGCCCAGGTCAAACCGATGGGCGTCGGGAAGGAAGGTCAGGTCGTACTGCCGCCACTCCTGCCAGTTGACCACACTGAGACAGCCAGCCATTGGCGGAGACATCTCTTCCAGCAACTCCCGGCGGCAGTAGAGGAAGCCTACCCCCACCGGCCCCATCAGCCACTTGGGGCCCCCGGCGGCCAGAAAATCTATGCCGTACAAGCGGACGTCCATCGGGATCGCCCCCAGGGACTGGATGCCGTCCACGATAAAATATGCGCCGTGGGCCCGGCACCACTCCCCGATCGCCGCCAGGTCGGTCCGGAAGCCGGTGAGAAACTCCACGGAACTGACAGCGACGGCGCGGGTACGGTGGTCGGCGCAGGCCTCCAGCGCCTCCACCGTCAGGCCACCCCTGTCGTGGGGGATACAGCGGGCCTCTACCCCCTTCTGCCGCTCCAGCAACATCCAGGGATAGACGTTGGAGGGGAACTCCATATCGCAGAAGATGATGTTGTCGCCCGGGCGGAAGGGGAGGGACTGGGCCACCAGGTTAAGGCCGTGGCTGGTATTCTGGACAATGGCGATCTCCTCAGGCGTGGCGTTGATGAGACGGGCCACCGTCCTCCGCAGCCGCTCCGGGATGCCCTCCTCATCCCGGTCTATCATCCCAAAGGTGACCCGACGGTCATCCAGATAACGGACCATCGCGTCCCGCACCCGGCGGGGGAGCGGGGAAATGGCCGCGTGGTCCAGGAATGTACAGGTGGAGGTCGCGGCCTCCATCTCGTCTCGCAGGTAACGCAGTTGGGGGACAAAAGTCTCCAAGAACTCCCCTCCTCAACGGCGAATATGATGTTCTACAAACAGGCCTGGCGGTCTGCGCTACGCCGCAGGATGTGAGTCACCCGGTCCAAGATTCTCTCCGCGACGGCAGCCTTGCTCATCAGCGGCAACTCCTCTACCCCACCCTCCCGGTCCAGGAGCACCACCCGGTTGGTCTCGGCGGCGAAGCCTGCGTCGGCAGCGGTGATGTCGTTGGCGACGATCAGGTCCAGCCCCTTCGCCTCCAGTTTGGCCCGGGCGTTTTCCAGAAGGTCCTGGCTCTCGGCGGCGAAGCCCACCACAAGACGCGGGAAGCCGCTTTCGGCCCGTTGCCGGGCCACCGCTGCCAGAATGTCCGGCGTCCGCTCCAGGCGAAGGGTCAGGTCGGCGGTCTTCTTGATTTTGTGTTCAGAGACGGTCGCCGGACGATAGTCGCCGACGGCAGCGGCCATCAGCAGGGCATCGGCGTCGGTGGCCGCCCCCAACACTGCATCCAGCATCTCCTGGACAGTGGTGACGTCGATCCGGCGGGCACCGACGGGGGTGGTCAGCGAGACCGGGCCCGTGATCAGGGTGACATCCGCTCCCCGGTCCAGCGCGGCCTGGGCCAGCGCGAAGCCCTGCTTACCGGAGGAAGGGTTGGAGATGAAGCGGACAGGGTCCAGAAACTCTCGGGTCGGCCCGGCGGTGACGACGACTTTGCGGCCGGCAAGGGGCCCGTGGCGGCCCAGCACCCAACGGATGTGGCCCAGAATCTCCTCCGGCTCCATCATCCGCCCTTCTCCCTCCAGACCGGAGGCCATGCGGCCCCGGACAGGGCCGGCGAAGTAGACCCCGCGCGCCCGCAATGTGGCCACATTGGCCTGGGTGGCCGGGTGGCTCCACATCCCGGCGTCCATAGCCGGCGCCAGGAGGACCGGGCAGGTCGCGGCCAGGGCCAGGGTGGAGAGCAGATTATCGGCCAGGCCCCAGGCCAGTTTGGCCATGGTATTGGCCGTGGCCGGCGCGATAACCAGCAGGTCAGCGGCGCGGGCAAGGCCAACATGGGCGATATGAGTCGGTAAGCCCGCTCCACCGGTCCGCCACATATCCACATAGACCGGTCGGCCCGTCAGTGCCTCAAAGGTCAGGGGGGAGACGAAGCGGATGGCCGCCTCGGTCATCACCACGTCTACCTCGGCTCCCATCTGGGTGAGATGGCTGGCCAGAGTGCAGGCTTTGTAGACGGCGATGCCGCCGGTGATGCCCAGAAGGATATGCTTTCCGCGCAGAAGAGGGACGGGTTCCATAGCGCTTTCTACCCCGAACTGGCGTGGCTACGCGCCCTGCAAGTTTCCAGCGGCAGGAATGGGCTTCGCGCAACCGGGCGCCAGAATAATGGGAGAGGAGGCTGAAGGGAAGGCTCCTCCGGACAAAATTGTATCGCAAATTGAGCAAATGGCAACTGCCCAGAAATCTGGCGGCGGCCCTATGGCCGCCGCCGCAAAATCAATGCGCCGTTTCTCCCTCAAAAACCGAAGAGGCGCAGAACAGCGTCCGGCACCCAGAAGTCACCTATACGCAGCAGCGCGCGGGCTAAGAGAGACCCTACCAGTACCACCACGCTGAACCCGATCAGCGCGTCGTCGCGCGGCGCGTAGCGGAGTTCCTGCAGCCAGGTGCGGGGACGAAGCCCGAAACAGCGCAGGTCCATCGCATTCACGATATCTTCCGCGCCGACAATGGCGTTGATGGTCACCGGGACAATCAGCGGGGCCATCTTGCGAATCTGCGCAATCAGGCCCCCCGACAGTTTCTCCACCTCGTACCCTCGTGCCCGCTGGGCATCCAGCGTCAGGCTGAAATCGTGGGCCAGCGTCGGCACAAACCGGAAGGCCAGGTCCATAGAAAACGCCACCTTGTCGGGCAAACCCAGACGGCGGAATGTGACGCCGTAGTGGTTGGGATTGAAGGTAAAGGCCACGGGAATAAAGAGGACGGCAATTGTCAGCATCCGCATCATCTGGGCCAGGGCAAAGACAATTTTTTCCACCGTGATGAAGAGATGGATGGTCCAGCCCACCCCAGGCACCACCCACCGTACTTCCCAGACAGTGTGGCGGGTATCCCGAAGAACGGCAGTGGACCCCCCGCGCCCGGTGATCAGAGCATTCAGACCAATGATGACAACCACCAGAATGAGGACAAATGTCCAGACCCGGCGGGTCTCCTTCCAGGTCAGCCGGGCCAGAAAATAATAGACCAGGGAGAGACCCAGGAAGAACGCTAGGAAACGGATGTCCCAGAATTGGATGACGGAAAACATGACCGTCAGGAGGAATATCCAGCGGGCCCTGGGGTCCAGTTTCTGGATCAGCGTGTTCCGTTCCCGATACCGCCAGGAAATCAGCATCAGATGCTCCTGGATGGAAGGTGACAGTCACCCCTTACGGTGACTGTCACCTTCAATCCTCAGCGGCCTGTTCGGCCAACAATCGCGGCGTAAGCGACCATCAGAATCGGCACCAGGATGATCCCGTTGACGATGTCGGTGAGCGCAGCGGGGAGGAAGTAGCCGACAGTGGCGGTGTTCAGGTCAATGCCGGAGACCCATATCTCCGAAAGGGAGGCCAGCCCCATGCCGACGATGACGCCCAGGATAGAGAACAGGTCAGCAACAACGAAAGAGCGTGTGGCCCGATAGTTGGTAATCATAGAGGCGGCGAAGCCCGGAATCAGCCCCATCAGGCCATTGCCCAGGTCCCACCAGAACCAGAAACCCCAGCCAGAAAGGGCATCCCCGATGATGTTGCCCAGGAAGCCGGTGATGAAGCCGACCCAGGGGCCAAAGGCCACACCGAAGAACATAGGAATGCAGACGGCTGGCCGAAGGGCCAGGTTGCCCGCCGCCGGGAGGGCCAGCATATTGGTGGCAAAGGAGAGGACACCATACAGGGCCGCACCCAGGGCGGAATAGACGACCTCGCGGGTCCCGAAAGCGTACCACTTTTTGCGCTCCATGGGAAACCTCCTGTTCAATTCGCTGGAATGGGCCGATACCATCAGGATGTGGATGAGTCGTCTTTGGGATGAGCATCACCTCCTTTCAAACGTGGGCCAGCGCCTCGGCGCGCATGAAGCGCCCCGTGCGGGGCAGGTACTCCAGGTTGAGCCGCAGCAACGAAGTCGGCACGATGCGGCACCGGCGCAGCAACTCCAGGTCGGAAAGCACCTCAGGGGGCGGACCATCGGCGGCGATGCGTCCCTCCGCCATCAGAACAACCCGGTTGGCATAGCAGATCGCCAGGTCCAGGTTGTGGGTGATAAAAAGGACCGCTGCAAAGCCCGGCATCTGGAGAATGGAATCCATAAACGCCATGTAGTTCCAGTAGTCCTGCCCTGCCGTCGGCTCATCCATTACCAGAATCCGAGAGCGCATAGCCAGGACAGCGGCAATACTGACCCGCTTCTGTTGCCCGAAGGAGAGAGCCAGGGGCGGGTATCCCTCCAGTCCCCGTAAGTTGACGATCTCCACTGCTCGCGCCACCGCCCGGTCCGTCTCCTCCGGGGAAAAGCCCAGATTCTTGGGGCCGAAGGCCAGTTCCTCCCGTACTGTGGGGGCGAAGAGCATGTGGCCCGGGTGTTGGAAAACATAGCCCAGCGTGCGGGCAACCTGCGCCACGCTCATCTCCCGCGTGTCCCGCCCCCCTATCAGCACCCGTCCCTGCCGGGGCTTCAACAGGCCAATGGCGTGCTTGACCAGTGTCGTCTTCCCCGCGCCATTAGGGCCCAGCAATGCGATGATGTCTCCCCGACGGATGGTCAGGTTCACATCCTGAATGACTGGCGGGCCCGCTTCATCGTAGGCGAAAGAGACGTCCTCAAAAATCACCAGCGGCTCTCGCCCATTGGGCCGGATGGCAGGTTCAAAATGGGGCGGTGAATTCGCCGCTGCGCGCTGGAGAATCAGAGGGGCTGGTAACTTGACCTGCCGGTAGTCCACCGCATCGGTCATTCCATCCGGAGGGCCGGAATAGGCTATCCAACCGTCCTGCATAAAAAGCACCCGATCGGGGCGAATGCTCAGAGCGTCTTCCACCCGATGCTCCACCAGGATAATCGCGGTCCCTTCGTCGGCCAGACGACGGAAGAGGGCCAGCGCCTCCTGTGCGCTGACGGGGTCCAGACTGGCCAGCGGTTCGTCCAGAAGCAGGATGCCGGGCCGCATTGCCAGGACGCCCGCCAGAGCCACCTTCTGCTTCTCCCCGCCGGAGAGGTGGAAGATCTCCCGGTCCCGGAGGTGAGAGATGCCCAGGTACGCCAGCACCTCTTCTACCCGGGCCCGGATCTCTGCGCGCGGCAGGCCCAGGTTCTCCAGCCCGAACGCCACCTCGTTGAGGACGAAACTGCCCACAATCTGCCGCTCCGGGTCCTGCAGGAGGGTGCCGACCTTTTGAGAGAATTCGGCCATGCTCATAGAGCGGGCGTCCTGCCCGTAGACTAGAATCCTGCCCTGCAGTTCGCCCCGGTAGGTGCGGGGGATGAGGCCATTGATGCAGCGGATAAGGGTTGTCTTCCCACAGCCACTGGCTCCGGCGACCAGCAGCAACTCCCCCGGTTCCAGCGTCAGCGAGACATCCCGCAGCGCCGGCTCTGGCCGGGTGTGGTAGCGGAAGGTCAGCCTCTCTATCCGCAGCGGCAGATCGGCAGACAAACGCACCATCCTATTATCCGTCCGGCAACGTCATCTGTGAGGTCATCCCGGCGATGGTCGCACTGGTACGTGGCTGACCCGGTCAACAGCGCGATGGCCGCCGCCTGGCGGGCCTGCTCCAGGCCGGCGGTAGCGCGCTGTACGGCTGCGGCGTAATCGCTCTCAATGCGGCGAACGGTCTGCGCCAGGGCCGCGTCCAGCCCCTGGACGAGCGCGGCATACAGCGCCTCGGCCGC
>JASFBC010000017.1:0-2832 GCA_036172315.1 Anaerolineae bacterium
CCGGGCCTACCGCATGGCCCAGTGGCCGGGGTTGTTATTCACCAGCATACTTTCCCGTTCGGCCTTTTACACTTACGCCCGTCTGCAGGATGATCGGCCACGCCTGGAAAAGACGGCTGCAATGGTGACGTGGGCCATCGGCATGACGGCCATTCCCCTGGCTATGGCGGCTTTCATCGCTGCCCCCGATATCATCGTCCTCCTTTACGGTGAGCGGTGGTTGCCCAGCACGGTATTTCTGCAGATTCTCATTGCTTTCTCCGTGGTCCGGCCCCATCTGGAGAATGCCGGGGTGCTGCTGAACGGGATAGGGAAGCCGGCACGCGCCGCGACGCTCCTGTGGGCGCAGGTGGGAGTCCTGGGCATTGCGGGGCTTCCGCTGACGCTGCGCTGGGGCGCGCTGGGGACCTGCGGGGCGGTGGGGCTGGCGTTGATGGTAGGGATTGCGCTGGCCTGGGTGTATACCCGCTGGGAACTTTCGGCGAATATTGGCACCAGCCTGGGGGCACCGCTGCTGGCCGGTGGCGCGACTATGGTGGGGTATGCTTTGGCTCTGCGGTGGCTTCCATTGGAGAGCCTGGGACTCGCTACGCGGCTTCTCGCCAAGGCCGCCGCTGCCTTTCTGGCGTTTTATGCCCTGGCCTTTGCCCTTCGGCTCAAGGAGACGAGGGAGCGGGTGAGGTATGTGTGGGGGCTGCTAAAGGAGAGGTAAACTGTGGAGGGAAAGATGGACTTACGAAGGCGTATAGGTTCCAGAATTCTTGATGGACTTTCGTACTTGCCCTATTTCAAGGGCAAGGGTTTGTTAGCCCTCTGGATTGTCCATTGGCTGGGGCATACAGCACCGCTCACAATGAGGTTGCCCAATGGGAGCCGAGTATGGCTCGCTGACGACCACGCGGGTCATGCCCTTTTACCTTACTGTATTGGCAAATACGAAAAGGAATTCACTCAGTTGTTTTTACGATTTCTTCGCCAACTAGATCCCGGTGAGTGCGTTGTTGATCTCGGAGCCAACGTTGGCTATTATGCCTTGATGGCGGCATGGCAACTTCGTCATTTTGAGGGTAGCCTGGTTTTTGCTTTTGAGCCCAACCCGCACGCCTTTACTTATCTACAAAACAATAGGGCCTTAAATCGCTTAGATAATTTGGTTGCAGTTCAACAAGCAGTAAGCAATCAGAGTGGGCGAATAGCATTATATATAAATCCGGGTGGCATCACTTATGGCTCTTTACAGCCTTACCTTTCCCATCTTACCGAGCGATGTGAGGTCCAGGCTACAACCTTGGATGAATTTTTCTCTCAATGGCCGGTAACCAAAATTAAATTAATGAAGATAGATATTGAGGGCGCAGAACTGATGGCTCTTCAGGGAGCGCGAGAAACGCTGGAAAGGTTTCGCCCTGTTATTTTTTATGAAGAGAATGAGACCGCTTGTAATGCTTTTGGTTACACAGTGAAGGAGTTAAGATCTTTCTTGCAAGAGCTGGGATACCGGTTTGACCTAATGAAGCCAGGGGATGTGCAAAACGTCATTGCTTTACCGGAGTGAGTGTCTATGAGGCCTAATATCAGTGTTATTATACCCTGTTATAATCAGGGCCAATTCCTGCAAGAGGCCATTCAGAGTGTGCTGGAGCAGGATTACCCCGATAAAGAAATCATAGTGGTCAATGATGGTTCTGCTGATAACACTCCTGAGGTCGCGAATCGTTATCGAGATATGATTGTCTACATTGAGCAGTCTAATAAAGGTGCCGCGGCTGCACGTAACGCAGGAATACGTGTTGCGAAAGGGGAATATATCGCTTTTCTTGACGCTGATGATGTATGTTTACCAGGACGATTAAATCTAGAAGCCAAAGTTTTGAATCAGCGCCCTGAAGTGGGCCTTGTGGCCTCAGATGCCTATCTTATCAATGCCACAGGAGAATTTGTGGGATTAAAATCATCAATATCTGGTTCCCCTCGCCATCCCCAGGATTTCCGATGGGAAACAGTGGAATACTGCGCGACAACCAGCACTGTGATGTGCCGTAAAAGGTGTTTTGATGTGGCTGGTTACTTTGACGAACGTTTCAAGCGAGGAGGAGGGGAAGATTGGTTGGCTTGGGTTAGGATTGCCCGTAGCTTCTCTATGGTCTACCTGAGCGAGCCGACTATAGGTTACCGGATGCATCCCTTAAACGTGACTAAAAATGTGGAGTTTATCAACCAACAAAATCGATTAGCTGCTCATTTGGCAGTTACATGGGAGCATTTTGCGGATTATCCTACCCATTTTAAGGCCAAATTGCTGTTTTATCGCTTTGCTACAGCATGGCGTGTGGAGCCAAAATTGGTCGCTTTGCGGTATTTTATGGACGCACTAATGACGGATCCAACCCAGTTGCCCTATGGCTTAAAAGTGATACAACAGGGATTAAAGAACACCCTGCGTCGGCATTTTCGGGGGATGTAAAGTATGCATATTGCCCTCGGCTATCGTTGGTTTCCCACCGCCGCTGGTTACCACATAGAGCGCGCCCTGCAAGCCCTGGGCCACGCCGTCACCTACATCGGTCTGCCCTGCAGCCAGCGCGCCGGCTATGATACCACCGTCCCGGTGGATGATATCGTTGCCAGCCTGCCCCAGAAGCCCGACCTCTACCTCTGGATTGACCCGGCCGGGCGCTACTTCCCGCCCGGAATAGAGCGCCTGCCCATCCCCACGGCCTGCTATTTGATTGACGTCCATTTGGGCACCTGGCGAGAGCAGGCCGCCCGCTTCTTTGACGCCGTTTTTATCGCGCAAAAAGATTACCTGGAGCGCTTCCGGCGAGCGGTGGG
>JASFBC010000018.1:0-69163 GCA_036172315.1 Anaerolineae bacterium
GGCATCTTCTGTCTCGCTGGGGACGCACCATTCTAGCCCATACCTTTGCGGTAAGGTTTTGCCAGCAACTTGGCCTTCCTTCGCCCTTACAATTCGCTCAGGCCATCGCTTTGTAAGAAACTTGCACATGGGGTTAACTACCTACTAGGCGATAGTGCAGTTCTCACCTCTCCCCCGGCAGCGAAACCGCCGGAGGTGGAGTGAGGAAGGGTGGATGGTTACCCCTGTTCTTCCTGCTGTTCCCTCCACGGTACCCCCGGCCGGGCAACTCTGAAAGTTCCTGGCATTTAGCGGGAAACCCCCAGAATCCAGCGCTCATAGAGGTCCCGATGTTCACTTCCCGTCACCGCCCGGACCGTCGCCAGAAAGGAATCCGGGGTGGCGATGCCGTAACGGTGGCGGCGGTAGTACGCCCGCAGAATGGCGAAGAAGTTCTCGTCCCCCACCCGACCGCGCAGGGCGTGGAAGTAGAGGGTACCCTTTCGGTACACTACTGGGCTGTAGAGGTCCCGGGGATAGGCGGCGACCGGCAGCCCGGCAGGCATGTCGCTCCCTTCTTCTACCAGCCGGTCGTAGGTGGCCTGAAAGTCTTCCTTCAGAATCCCGGCCGCCACATCAGCGCCGTAGAGAAATTCGTGGTACAACAACGTGGTGTACTGGGTCAGCCCTTCATCCAGCCAGGGTTCGTCCACCTGATCGCTTCCCACCACGCCGTACCACCACTGGTGAGCCACCTCATGCGCCACCACCCACTCCAGGCGAGGGTGACCGTTATAGAGCCGGTCCGAAATGACCACCAGGGTTGGGTACTCTATTCCCCCGGCCCGGGTCGGAGTCTCCACTACGTCCAGTTCCTCGTACGGGTACGGCCCGAAAAGGCGGGAGTAGAGAGTCAGGGCATTTACAGCCATTCCCAGGACTTGCTCGCCACCCTCCCGATGATGGGAGTAGAAGTAACTGTTGACGACGACCCCTTCGGCGACCTGGCTGGCGACCTGGTAATCGTCGCCCAGGATGAGAGCGAAATCGCGGACCGGGCCAGCCTGGCAGGACCAGCGCCCGGCCCCCAACATGGAGCACGTCCCGGAAGCCACCAGCGTCATCGTGGGCGGCGCCGTCACGTCCACCTGGTAGAAAGCGATGTCGGAGTAGACGGCATCGCCGTATTCCGGCGCGATCTCCACATTCCAGCCCTCCTCGTCGTAGACAGGGATCAGGGGATAGACCTCAGGCAGGGCTATCACGCCCCGCACGTAGGAGAACTGGGCGTAGTCTATTTCGTCGGTCAGGGGGACGGTGACGGTGAACCCCATGCTGAGAGTGATGGTCTCCATAGGGGCCAGGGGCGGGCTCAGCCAGAGGCGCAGGGCCGACCCGCCCAGACGGACCTCCGGGCTAACCGGTCTCCCGTTCAGGCGGAGGAGGGTTACCTTCATCTTCCCCCCGTAGCCGGGAGTATTCGGGAAGAGACGGAGGTAGAGATCGCTCAGGGGGACTTCCTCGGTATTGGTGTAGCGGACCCGCTGCTCCCCTATTATCTGGGCTTGGGCGACATCCACGGTCAGGGAAATGGCGTACCGGGAGGCCAGGGAGAGCGCGTCCGGGGGAGGGGGTGTATCCATCGGCGCGGCGGTGGGAAAGGGACGGGGAGTAGGCGCCGCCGAGGTGGGAGATGATGGGGGCATCAGGGGCAAGCAGGCGATGAGCAGAATGAGCAACCCAACCAGGGCAAAGGCCCGGGGCAGGCGGCCCGGGAATGCTCGCTGGTACCAATAGTCGGTGGGGGTGGGTGAGCCGTTCATCGGCCATATTGTACAACAAAAAGGGGAAATTTCAAATTTGACATTGAACGGATGTTCGTTTATAATAAGAGAAACCCACCGCAGGAGGCTCCGATGAACAGACAGCGGGAAGAGGTAGAGAAGCAGGAGCGACGGATTCTGGAGTGCATCCGAGACTTTATCTGGGAACGGGGCTATCCTCCCACCGTCCGGGACATCGCCCGGGAACTGGGGATCTCTTCCACCTCGGTGGTGGACTATCACCTGAGGCGGCTGGAGCGGGCGGGATGGATAGAGCGGGACCCCCGCTCCTCCCGGGGCATTCGTCTCACTGCGGCCGGCGCGCGTGGGCTGGGACTTGGCGAGATCATCTCCATCCCGCTCCTGGGCGATATTGCGGCGGGCGAACCGATTCCCATCCCCTCCTCCGACTTCTCCCTGCTGGGCGTGGAGGAGACGATTGAGTTAACCCGCAGCCTCGTGGGAGACCCGCAAGATCTCTATGCTCTGCGTGTCCGGGGGAATTCCATGATAGACGCGATGATCCACGACGGCGACATCGTGATTATGCGCCCCACTCCCTCCGTGGAGAACGGAGAAATGGCGGCGGTATGGCTGGAGGACCGGGAGGAGATCACCCTCAAGAGGGTATACAGGGAGGGAGAACGGGTCCGCCTGCAGCCCGCCAACCCGATGATGGCCCCCATCTATGTGGATGACCCCCGGCAGGTGAAAATCCAGGGCAAGGTCGTGATGGTCATCCGACAGGTCTGTTGAACGGTGCAGACTGGAGTTATCCCAGAGCCTCTTCTATCGGAGGGTACTCGTCGGTCGCTCTATCGGCAGTGGCGGGCGAAGGGGGGCGGCGAATCGGCAGCAGGACGGTGAATGTACTCCCCTGCCCGGGGGCGGATTCCAGCCAGACGCGCCCCCCGTGTGCCTCCACCAGGGACTTAACGATAGAGAGTCCTACCCCCATGCCTCCCGCTGCCATTCGCAGCGGGTCATCGGTGTGATAGAACCGCTCCCACACCCGGGATTGTTCCTCCGGCGGAATGCCGATGCCCGTGTCCTGAACCCAGAGACGGCAGAACTGGGGAGAGGCACCACCCGGTTCCGGTACCCCTGCCAATCCCACCGTTACCCGACCGCCTGGGTAGGTGAATTTGACGGCATTGCTGATCAGGTTGCTCACTACCTGACGGATGCGCAGCGGGTCCACCTCTACTGAGGGCACATCATCCGCCACTTCCAGCCGCCATTCCAGTTGCCTCGCCTTCATCTGAGGAACGTAGGATTCCAGGACCTCGCCGACCAGCAAGGCCAGGTCTGTGGGAGCGTAATTCAATTCCAGGCCTCCTCGCTCGCTTTCGGCGATAGCGATGAGATTATTGGCAATCGCGACCAATCGGCGGGCATTGTCGTGAATGATGTGGAGAAATGTGGACTGGGTGTGAGATAGCGGGCCCACTATGCCGCTGTAGAGCGCCTCGCTGTAGCCCAGAATGGCGGTCAGGGGCGTCCGGAGTTCGTGAGAGATGTGGGCGATAAATTCCCGTTTGGACTTCTCGGCCTGAACCTCTCGGGTGACATCCCGCAACACGGCCACTGTGCCCAGATGCTCGCCGGTGGGGAGTCGGATAGGCGCCGCGCTGACCGCAATCTGTTTCCCCTCCAGTTCGAAGAGGGTATGGAGTGGCGATTGAGGATGGATCACATCTCCCGGAGACTGGGCAGCGATAGCCTCCAGCGCCGGCTGGACGGGGCGGCCCAGGAGTCGTTCCCGGGGAACCCCCAGAATATGCTCCGCCGCCGCGTTCATCCGGATCGCCACCCCCCGCTCATCGGTCACAATGATCCCCTCACTCGCACTCTCCAGGATGGCTTCCCGCAGGGAAGCCTCACGCTCCCGCTCCCATAATGCCTGCTCCAGGCGTTGGACCTCCCGTTCCAGGCGGCGGTAGAGATAGACGTTCTCAATCGCCGCCGCCATTTGAGTCGCAATGGACTCGCATAGACGGATGTCCCGGCTTTCAAAAGGACCCGGCCGGTGGTCATTGACGATAACGAGCACCCCTACTACCTGGTCCCTCTGGATCATGGGTTGCACCATTACCGTCCCACCTTTGGGGCTTTGCAGGAGGTCGTAGAGGGATTGGAGGTCCGGCTGGGGACGGTGGGGATGGAGAATCAGGTGCCGCCGCCTTCGGACGGCATAGGCCAGAAGAGGGTACCGGTCTAAGGGCACATCAATGGGGTCAGGAGATGCCAGGTGTCCGACCAGCGGAGCGTACAGGGTCATCAGGCGCAGTCGCTCAGGGGCCTCTTTTCCGGAAAGGTCTGCTGGCGTTTCTTCCGGTCGTAGCAGGACCGCTATCCGGTCGGCATCCAGGGCCTGGGCAATATGTTCCACCACCTGCTTCAGGACCTCTTCCAGTTCCAGGGACGCACTGAGCGCCTGACTGACTTCCAGCAGGGAGAGCAGTTCTCTGGTCTGCTGCAGGGAGCGTTCGCTGAGGGTTTGCAGTTCCTGCCGATAAGCCCAGAGGTCCTGAAGAGCCGCGCGATACACGACGACGGAGATGAGAGGATAACCGAAGAGATTGACCAACCGCCCCAGTCCCGTCTGATCTATAGTCACTAACCCGTTACCCAGGGCGATGATCAGAAAGGCGATGCCGGGTAGTGGATTTTCTACCCGCCGCCGATGCAGGACCAGATACAGGCCACTGAAGATGGCCAACAGGGTTGCCCAGATGTCCCAGATCGTCTGTTGCCAGAAAGCAGTGTATTCAAAGAAGGGGACAGAGCGAGCCAGAGGGTACCAGAAAGGGAAGAACAGGAGGGTGACGCCTAAAATTGCTGTGGACTGAACCATCAAGAACCACCACCTTGCCCGGCGTCCGAGCAGAGGGGAAAGGAATGCCCAACTTATCACGGTGAGGCTGGCAACCTCCAGCGCGTAGAGAAGGGGAGCAAGGACGTTATAGCCTTGAGGCCCCAGGACCAGGAGAGGAATCCGCAGGAACAGTACGACCGTGAAAGCGATCAAAAAGCGCCGCTGGTCTGGATTTCGGGTATGCCGGTACTCCACCACTGCGATACCGGCTGCCCCCTCCAGGGCCAGCAGAATCAGCAGGTGGTAGACGAAAGTACCCGGTCCCGTGCTGAGCAGGTTATAGAGCGGGCCCAGAATTCCCATAAGGATTCCTCAAAACAAGACGGGTTGAGTGGTCGCCGGTTTTGTCAATCGAGCGAGATCATTCAGGGCCGACTTTGTGCGTTTGCATGCTCTCCGTTATCCCTCCCTCTCCTCCACTAGGCCTGTGGCCAGGGGAAAAGGAGAGATTGGAGGCAGGTGACCAATCCAATTATATCTCATTCCGACAAGCAGGCAATCATGCGTATTCACGGATTACATCTCTTTCCTCGCCAGCAGCGGGAGGATCATTCCTCATCACTACCGTCACTACCCGTTTGTCAGGAAAGCCGATAGCAGGTATAATGTTGGCGAAAAAGTAACGATTCAGCCCGATGGAGGTCACCCTCCTGGTGCCAATTGGAAATCGGTCTCCCTGGACGCTTTGCGCCGGGCGTCAACACTCGGGCGAATTTTATTTTGGACGCAGATTCACGCAGATTCTCTCGGATTATCTCTGGAAATCGTAATTGTTCAGCCCGATGGAGATCGCCCTCCCGCAGACCACAGACCGTAGACCACAGATGACGGTGGTCGGTGGTCCGTAGTCGGTGGTCTGTCGTCCACCGTCTGTCGTCCATCCCGGAAGGACGGCGCACGCCATCCATTGGCCAGAGGCCCGGGGAAGACAAAGCGCCGAATAGTTACAAAATACCATAAGGAGGCACCCATGTTAGTCGGTGAAAGGATGACCAAACGTCCCATTACGGTGACCGAGGAGACGTCCCTGCCCGAAGCGCTGGAATTGATGCGCCGGGAGAAGATCCGCCGCCTCCCCGTGCTGGATAAACACGGGAAACTGGTGGGCATCGTGACCGAATTGGACCTTCTGCGAGCCTCTCCCTCCCCAGCAACTACACTGAGCATCTACGAAATCCCCTACCTCCTCTCCAAAGTCAAGATGCATAATATTATGACCCGCGAGGTCATTACGGTGACCGAGGACACCCCCATAGAAGAGGCGGCCCGCATTATGGCCGATAACAAAATCGGCGGTCTGCCTGTCATGCGGGACGACAAACTGGTCGGCATCATCACCGAGACGGACATCTTCAAACTGATGCTGGAACTCTTCGGCGCCCGCCAGAGCGGTATCCGTGTTACCCTCTCTGTGCCCAATGAGAAGGGCATCCTGGCCCGGGTGACCGGCAAGATCGCCGAAATGGGCGGCAACATCCTCTCCCTGGGCACCGCGATGGGCGAGGACCCGTCCACCAGCACTCTCATCCTGCGGGTAGCAGACGTTTCCGAAGAGGCGCTGGTAGCGGGGCTGAACGGCCTGGGCGGCGGTATCCGGGTTACCCACTCCCTTACCTGTACCTTGCCCGTCTGCCCGACCTGATTGGCGTTCACCGGCGTCGGATCGCTGGATAGGGCCTCCCGCCGTACCCGAATCCCTCAGCGGGAGGCCCGCCCAGGAGCACGCGATGGACATCCCGAACCTCCGCT
Organism: Anaerolineae bacterium; assembly: GCA_036172315.1. GTDB lineage: Bacteria > Chloroflexota > Anaerolineae > B4-G1 > DUEL01 > SpSt-77. The sequence continues at coordinate 6,430 of JASFBC010000018.1, forward strand.
GGTGGGGGTGGGGTACCCTGGATCGTTCTTACCCCCTGGAGAACCGGCCGCGCTTCTGGCCTACCCTGCGGGCCTGGCTGGAACTGCCCGACGACCTGAGGGAACGCCCGCCGGTCCCCCTGGAGTCGCTCCAACTCCGACCGTCCCGCCTGGACGACCCGGTTCTGGCCTCTCTGTGCCGACTGGTCGGAGAAGAGGCGGTCCGGCTGGACCTGCGCACCCGCGTGGAGCATGCCTGCGGCAAGGCCTATCGGGACCTGGTACGCGTGCGGGCCGGCATCATCCCCAACCCCCCGGATGCCGTCGTCTACCCGGCCGACGAGGGACAGGTGGCGGCGGTGGTCGCCTGGGCCGCCGACCGGGACATCCTCATTATCCCCTTCGGCGGCGGGAGCACCGTCCTGGGCGCTGTGGAGCCGCCCCCTGACGACCGTCCCGCCATCAGCCTGGACCTGGCCCGCCTGGACCGGCTCATCTCCATAGACCCCGTCTCCCGGACCGCCCGCATCCAGGCCGGCGCGACCGGGCCGGAGGTGGAGGCCCAACTGAATGCCCACGGCTTCACCCTGGGCCATTTCCCCCAATCCTTTGAGTTCTCCACCCTCGGCGGCTGGATCGCCACCCGGGGCGCCGGTCAGACTTCCACCGGCTACGGCAAAATAGAGCACATGACCCAGGCGGTCCAGGTGGTCACCCCGGTGGGCATCATTGAGACGCGCGATGTCCCCGCCGCCGCCACCGGCCCCAGCCTGTTGCACCTCCTGATTGGTTCGGAGGGGACCTGCGGGGTCATCACCCAGGCGACGATGCGAATCTCCCCCTGCCCCGAAGTCCAGGACTACCGGGGGTTCCTCTTCCACCGACTGGACGAGGCCGTCGCCGCGCTGCGTGACCTGATGCAGCAGGGCCCCTGCCCCACCATTGCCCGCCTCTCCGACCCCGAGGAGACAGCGGGTTTCGCCGCTATGGCCCATGCCCACTCCGGCCTGCGGGCGCTGGCGGACTGGGCCGCAGACCGGTACCTGGCCTGGAGGGGCCACAGTTTGACCGGCGGGAGTTGTTTCCTGCTCTTGGGCTACGACGGCCGCCCGGAGGATGTTCGCCCCCGCTGGCGGCGGGCGACCGAAATCTGCCGGGACCATGGAGGCCTGCCCCTGGGCCGCCGCGTCGGCGAATCCTGGAAGCGGGAGCGGTTCGCCCATCCCTACCTGCGGGATACCCTCTTAAGCGTCGGCGTCATGGTGGATACGCTGGAGACGGCCACCACCTGGTCCAACCTGCTTCACCTCTACGAGGCGATGACGGCGGCCATCCGGGCAGCCATCCGGGAGACTGGCGGCGGCCCCGGCTACGTGATGACCCATATCTCCCATAGTTATCCCTGGGGAGCCTCTCTGTATACCACTTTCCTGGGCCGGCAGGTGCCTGGTGCGGAGATTGAGCAGTGGTGGGCCGTGAAAGAAGCGGCGACGGAGGCAATTTTGGCCGCCGGAGGCACCCTCAGCCACCATCACGGCATCGGCCGCGACCATACCCGCTGGCTCCGGGAAGAGATCGGTCCGCTGGGGTTGAGGACTCTTCAGGCCCTCAAGGCCGCCCTGGACCCCACCGGCATTATGAACCCGGGCGTCCTGCTGCCGACCCGGGCGATGCCGTAGACGACGATCATAGCGTTTCGCAGGCTAACAGCCTGCGCTACAGGCTGACAGCCTGCGTTACAGGCCGCCAGGCTTGCACTATACGAAGCCCGGAGGTCAACCCTGGAACCCGTTCCCTCGTCCAACTATCGTCCCTTCTCGGTTTCCGCTCGCGAGGAGAACCTGGCTCGCCTCGCCGACGAGACCTTTGCCGTTCTGGTTATCGGCGGCGGCATCACCGGCGCCGCGATTGCGCGGGATGCGGCGATGCGGGGCTTCTGCACCGCGCTGGTAGAGAAGGGCGATTTCGCTCTCGGCACCAGCAGCCGCTCCACCCGCCTGGTCCATGGCGGTATCCGCTACCTGGAGTACGGCGAGTTCCGTCTGGTGTTTGACGCCTGCACCGAACGGCGCATCCTGCGCCGTATTGCCCCCCGCCTGGTCCGCCCGCTGGCTTTCCTCTATCCCCTCTACGCCGGTCAGCGCCCTCCGGCCTGGAAACTCCGCCTGGGCCTCACCCTCTACGACGCTCTCAGCCTCTTCCGCAACGTCCAGATGCACCGCTGGCTCTCTCCGGAGGAGGCCGCCCGGCGGGAGCCCCTGGTCGCTGGACGGGGACTGATCGGCGTGGGCCGCTACTACGATGCCCAGGTCAACGACGCCCGACTGACCCTGGCGATGGTCCGCGCCGCCCACCTGCACGGCGCCGTAGCGGCCAACTACGTCCGGGTGGTTGGTCTGATGAAGACCGGGGGGAAAATCGTCGGCGCGCAGGTAGTGGACGCGCGCTCCGGGCGGGAGATAGAAGTCCGGGCCCGCATCGTTGTCAATGCCACCGGCATCTGGGCTGACCACATCCGCGCCCTGGACGACCCCAACGCCCGCCCCATGCTCCGTCCCACTAAAGGCATCCATCTCCTTATCCCGCGCACCTGTCTCTATACCCATCACGCCCTCATCTTCACCTCTCCGCGCGATGGCCGCCATATGTTCGTCATCCCCTGGAAGGACTTCGCCCTTATCGGCACCACCGACACCGATTACCCGGGCGACCTGGATCACCCCGCGGCCGACCCCGACGACGTGGCGTACCTCCTGGAGGCCGTCAACCACCTCTTTCCCGGCGCCCGCATCAGCGAAGCAGACATCATCAGTACCTTTGCCGGACTGCGCCCCTTGGTGGCCGCGCCGGGTCATCCCTCCGCCGTCTCCCGCACCCACGTTATTGTGGAGAGTCCCTCGGGACTGGTGACCATCACCGGCGGCAAACTGACCACTGCCCGCCGTATGGCCGAAGAGTTGACCGACCTTGTCCAGAAGCGGCTGGCCCAAATGGGCATTGCGGCCCGGTCCGGATGCCGGACTCAGGAGCCCCTGGAGGGCGCGCAGATGGAGGCGGTGGAAATGGAGATGCCGGACGAGCGGGTGGCCCGTCATCTGGTGGAAACCTACGGCGGCGACGCCCGCTGGATTCTGGGTTATGTGGAGGAGAATCCCGCGCTGGGTGAACCGATGGTGCCGGGATTGCCGTACCTGCTGGCGGAAGCCCTCTATGCCGTCGGGCACGAAATGGCTGTGACCCTCAGCGACGTCCTCATCCGTCGCACCCACGTTATCTATGATACCCGGGACGGTGGACTGGGCCGCGCGCGGGCCGTCGCGGAGGTGATGGCCCCCCGCCTGGGCTGGGACAAGGCGGAGGTAGAACGCCAACTGGCCGATTATGCCGCACAGATGGCATTGACCCGGGCTCCTCGTTGACGGAATACGCATGAAACGCCATCACACCAACTGGGCCGCCCTCCAGGGCTGCGCGCTCACCGGATTCCTGCTCCTGTGGTTGATCGGAGCCGGACTGGTAGGCTACACCTTTATCGCGCTGGGACGGCAGCCCACCCTGACTCCGGTGCCGATGCCGACTCCCTCGCCTGATCCTTCCCCCACGCCGACGGCGACCCCTACCCCGACGGCGACGCCTACCCGGACGCCGACCCCCAGTCCGACCCCCATCCCTTCTCCTACTCCAACACCGACCGCCACCCCAACCCCGCGCCCCACCCCTGTCTTCCGCGCGCCGCCGGGCACTATGGTGGTCCCGTCCCCTTTCCCCATGCCCACGCCCGACCCCAACGCGCCGCCCGATGCGGTCATCCCGACGCCCGTCAACCCCATCCCTGTCGCCGCCGACGCTGTTAACATTGTCGTCCTGGGCAGCGACAAGCGCCCCCACTGGACGGAGTGGCACACCGACGCCATCCACATCGTCTCCATCCAGCGGAACCGGGCCGTTGTTTCGGTCATCTCCATCCCACGCGACCTATACGTCTACATTCCCGGCGACGGGATGAACCGGATCAATATGGCCGACTACCACGGCGAGGCCACCGGTTATCCTGGCGGTGGGTGGGCCAACCTGCGGGATACGCTCCTCTACAATCTGGGCATCCGCGCTGACTACTACGTCCGCACCGACTTTGACGGTCTCATCGGCATCGTGGACGCGCTGGGCGGCATAGACGTCCCCGTCCCCTGCCGCCTGAGCGACCACTGGCCCTACCCCGATGCCAGCGGACAGTATCCCATCTTCACCCTGGAGCCAGGTGTCCACCATCTGGACGGTGAACAGGCCCTCTGGTATGCCCGCTCCCGGATGACCACCAGCGTCTTCTCCCGGGACCGCCGTCAACAGCAGGTTCTGCAAGCCATCTGGCACAGACTTCGGGACAGCGGCTGGCTGGCCCAGATTCCCACTCTCTGGGACCAGTTCCAGAGCATGTTTGTGACCAATCTGGACCTGCCTGCTGTCCTGGACCTGGCGCGGGTGGCGTTCTTCCTCCAGGAGCAGAACATCCGCTATTACAACATCGGCGCGCAGCACGTAACGCTATGGGTGACTCCCTGGGGCGGGAGCGTCTTCCTGCCCCGCTGGGAAGCGATAGGGCCAGTCCTGGCGGAGGCGATGGCGCCACCCTCCGAGGGTCGCCTGACCCGCACTTTTATGCCGGTGGAAGTCTGGAACGGGACGTCCAATCCGGACTGGGACCTGCTGGCGGTGGACCGGCTGGTTCGGGCGGGCTTCCCCGCTATCGTCGGCCAGCCGGACCGAAGGGACTATCCCCAAACAATGCTCATCCTCTTCCGGGAACACGCGAAGGGGACAGGCGTGGAGGACCTGAAGCGGATGTTCGGGATTCCCGAAGAGCGGGTGTCCTATAAACCGAACTGGGGCACCGCCTACGGCTTCCGCCTCATCATCGGCGCCGATTATCAGACCTGCTATGAGAGATAGACGACGGACGACAGACCACGGACGACAGACCGCAGACGACAGATGGCAGGTGAGAGACCACGGGCCCCGATCGGTGGTCGGTGGCCCGTGGTCGGTGGTGATCGTGAAGGGCGGCGGCGACCTGGGCACGGGCGTCGCCTGGCGGCTCCACCGCTGCGGCTTTCGCGTCCTGGTCACCGAGGTCGCCCAACCCACTGTGATCCGCCGCGCTGTGGCTTTTGCCTCGGCGGTCTATGAGGGAAGCATCACGGTGGATGGCGTTACGGCGCGGCGGGTGGAGGACGAGGCCGGCATCCGGTCCGCCTGGGCCGCCGGTGAGGTCCCCGTCGTCGTGGACCCGCAGGCGGAATGGGTGGGGCGCCTGCGTCCGCTGGCAGTGGTAGACGCCATTATGGCCAAGCGGAACACCGGCACCCGCATCACCGACGCGCCCGTTGTGGTGGCGCTGGGGCCGGGATTTGTCGCCGGTGTGGATTGCCATGCGGTCGTGGAGACCAACCGGGGCCACAACCTGGGGCGGGTCATCCTGGAGGGGGGTGCCGAACCGGATACGGGTGTCCCCGGCGAAGTGGGCGGCGAGAGCGCGCGGCGGGTCCTGCGCGCCCCGGCCGATGGCGTCTTCCGGGGGGTCCGCGCCATCGGCGAGCGGGTACGGGCCGGAGAAGTGGTGGCCTATGTGGACGACGTCCCCGTCCTTTCCCAACTGGACGGCGTCTTGCGGGGCCTGCTCCACGATGGGTTGACTGTCCGCGCGGGGATGAAAGTGGGGGATGTGGACCCTCGGGCCGTCGTGGCCCACTGTTTCACCATCTCAGATAAGGCGCTGGCAGTTGGCGGAGGGGTGCTGGAAGCGATTCTCTTTCTGGCCTGTCGCGGGGGCCGGTAGGGAGTCCGTGGGGGCGCGTCTCCTCCACACCCGCAGAGTTCTAAAGCAGAGGGCACCGCTGGCGCGGGTAGGCTACGGCGCCCCCCGGGCCACTTGATAGATAGCCTCCAGGAGCGATGCCTCACCCATTGCGTCCTGCGATAACTCCCAGACCATCACCCCACCCGCGCGCTCCAGCGCCAGCCGCGTCTTAGCCTGGACGGTGGGAATCCCGTTGTAGTAGATGGGTACGCCGTCCACCGTCACCACATCCTTCCATGGCGCGTTCGGGTCCAGGGAGACCAGGGCCCGGTACTCCATCCATTTGGGCCGCCCATAGAAAGGGATGCCCAGGACCGCTTTCTCCGGCGGGAGTCCCCTGCTCAGCCAGTAATCCAGCCCCTCCACCGCGTAGGAGTACGGGGAGTGATCTGGGCCATCGCCGCCGTCATAGGCCATAATGCCCAGGGAATCCACATAGCCGAAGACCTCGTCGGGAATCCCCTCCGCCAGGGGCCCCTTGCCGACGGTCGCCGTCGTCAGCAGGCGGCCCCGGATGTGCATCTCTTCGGCCAGCACCTCCATTCTGAAGATGCTGCTGGGTTCGCCATCACTCTGGAGGAGCGCTGTGGAGATTGGGCTGGAGAGTCTGGGCTGGGCAGCGGGATAGGCAGGGGGCAGACGGCTTCGCCGCCCCCCTCGTTCTTCCTCACCCCCTTCGGTTGGGGAGGCAGATGGTGAGAGGGTCATGCCGTCGGATACGGCAATCGGGGGTGAAATACACCTTTCAGCGTATAGACGAAGGATCGTTGTGCCTCGTTCAGTTCCCTCAGGGTGATCGGACAGTCATCTAACTGCTCCGTCTCGAGCACTTCCCTGAATATCTCCCCAACGACCCGGGCCAGGTCCTCCGGTGTGGTGGGGCGGCGGGACCGGACAGCGGCCTCGCACCGGTCCGCCAGCATCACCAGCGCCGTCTCCCGACTCCGGGGCCGGGGGCCCCGATGGCGAAAATTCGCCTCGTTGATCCGCGACGGGTCACCGGCCTGCTCCACCGCCCGCTCGTACTGGAATCCGGCGCGGCTGGTCCCGTGGTGCTCACTGATGAAGGCCCGGACCCAGGAGGGGAGGCGGTAGCGACGAGCCAATTCCAATCCGTCCTGGACATGCCCGATGATGACCTGCGCGCTGGTGTGAGGGTCCAACTGGTCGTGAGGATTCGTGCCCTCCAACTGATTCTCGGCGAAGAAGTACGGGCGGGCGATTTTGCCGATGTCGTGGTAGTACGCCCCCACCCGCACCAGCAGGGGGTTGAGGCCCATCCGTTCGGCCGCCTGTTCGGCCATGCTGGCCACCATCAGGGAGTGGTGATACGTGCCGGGCGCCTCCCGCAGCAGCCGCTGCAGGAGCGGATGGTCGGGACGGCTCAACTCCAGCAGCCGGAAGGTGGTGGGCAGGTCAAAGAGAGGGCCGAGGAGGAAAAGGCCGGCCAGAGCCAGGCTGGCGGAAATCACCCCGTTGGTCACGGCTTCTATCAACGCCAGGCCAAAAGAGAGGGGGTCCGGGTGGGTGGCAAGGAGGGCAAAGGCCACCAGGACTCCCACCGTTGCCAGTGCCGAGACGAAGCCAGCACGGAACAGAACAGTCGGGCGGTCGGTGCGACGGACCGCGAGGGTAGCCGCGATGCCCCCAACCGTCGCGTAGATGGCCAGTTCCAGGGACTGGTCCCCGATCAGGCCCATAGCGGCCCCGACCAGTAGGCTGGCGACCAGGCCGGTGGGCACGCCCAGCGTGGCGGTTGCCAGCATCCCCAGCGCTGGCGCCGGGAACAAATAGCGCAACACCGTCCGGTCGGGGACCATCAGGCGGACCAGCGCCAGGAAGAGGGCGATCAGCAGCGTCAGCAGAAGCGATTTCCTCCCCTCCTGTAGCACATCCGGCTGGAAGCGGGCCAGAATGACCCCCATCAGCAGTACGCCCAGTACAGATAGAATGCCGTTGGCAGCGACCTCCGTCCAGCGGGTACGGGGTTGTTGCAGGCCCAGTTCCTGCAACGCTTCCAGGTCCAGCGCGCTGACCCGCTGCCCCTCCCGTACGATAACCTCATTGGCCTCAAAGGTGCGGATGACCGGTGGGGCTGCCTCCCGCGCAGCCTGGCGGGCCTGTCGGGTGGCCTCTTCGTCGTAGAAGGAATTGGGGGCAATGAGCCGCTGGGCCAGGGCGGTGGTGACGGCCGCCTCATCGCTGGAGAGGTCTAATCCGACCAGCGCGGCAGCCTGCTGTCGCGCCTGGTCTATGCTGTCCTCTCGCACTCCCCGGCGCATCGTCTCCGCGACGACATTAAGGACTTCCAGTTGCACCCGGTTCCAGGATTCGTCGGAGAGAGTGGGGAGTATGTCGGCGACTACAGGGGGCAGGTCTTTCAATTCCGGCACGGCGACCGTCCAGGCCCGGCGCTGAGCAGGGTGGGCGTAAGGGTCCGCACGGACGGCGCTCAGATAATCCAGTGCCTGGCGCGCCCGCTCCAGTTGCTGACGGGCCAGGTTGGGGTCCGGGGCCGTATAGACAGGAGGTACAGCCTTTTCTGCCTGCTGCTGTTGTTCGGCGGTCCGGATGGCGCTCTCATAGGTAATGCGGCGCGGCGAGCGGATGTCCCGGGGGGCCACATCCCCCTCTTCCAGGACCACGCGGCCGGAGGGGAGCAGGGGGAAAGAGAGCAGGAACGTGCTGACCAATACCAATAACAGCGCCAGAAGAGCCAGCCGTCCCCAGAGCCACCATTTCCGTCCGATCGGGTTTGCTCTCATCCGCGCATATTAAACCCCAGAATAGCGGAGAACGCAACCCGGCTCCGGGGTGTCACCTGCCTCCTTCTCTCCCCCGAAACGGGGTACTTTCAGCCACCCGCATCAAACCTCCCTCCACCTCCGGGTCAACCCTTTATAGTATGCTTTGGGGGAGGGAGCAGGGACGATGCCCGCGCTCATCAGCGCATTCCCCATCATTTCCTCCAGTTGCTCCCGCTCCGGCCCGCTGATATAGGCCAGTTCGTCCGCCCGGGCCAGCACATAGGGGAATCCGCCCAGGATGCGGCACTGGGCGACAATCCCAGCGTGGCTGAGCCTCAGCGCATCCGCATCCTCCGCAACCCAGCACGGTATCTCCACCCGGGCGATGATCGGCTCTCTCCCCTCCGCAGCGACGTTCAGATAGAAAAACCGGATCTCATGTCCTGCGGGGACGTAGTAATTCCGGTTGATCCCGCTGGGCGAGACGAAGAGAGCCGACCGGGCACCGGCTGGCAGGGAAGCGAAGAGAACGCGGTCGGGAATACGCTCCAGAGGATTTTTCTCCGCCCGTGCCCGTCCCGGGTCGCCGCCGACCCGGGCCAGATGGAGGAGTTTCCCCACTTCGGTATGGCGCGGCCGACTGATGAACGCGGCCAGCGCCGCCCCTTTTTCACGGATGCGCTCCATCTGGCGAAGGTAGAAGGCGATTTTCTCCTTCCGCCCTGCGGGGGGGAGGTCATCCAGCACCCACAGGATCAGGGTACCGTCCACCAGCGCCAGGGTCGGATCCGGTGGTTCTGCCTCTACCAGGTCGGCCAGATGGGCGATCTCGGCACAGTCCCGCCGTACATCCAGCAGGTTGCCGGAAACCAGTAAATCTCCTTCGTAGAGGTCCTCGTCCCGAAAGGCCAGGGTTGGGATGCTGCGGGCCTCGGGCGCTTCCCCGCTGCCATGCCGGAAGACCAGGCTGCCGATGTTAATGAGATAGTAGAGGGCCAGGCTGTGGCGATCCGGCCCGATGGCGCTTCCGTCGGCGCCGATGACGGTGAAGCGCTGGGGGAGCGGCGGACAGGCCCGCATGGTGTTCAGAGGTTCGGATGTGGGGATGGCCGCTCCGGCCTCTGCAGCGGCTTCCTGAAAGGAGAGGCCGGATTCAGGGAACTCCTCCATCCACAGACGGGCAGCAGCAACCCGGCTCCCCAATTCCTGTTCCTGCCGGGCCAGCGCACGTCCCATCTCATTCGCTGCGCGGGATAGATGGGTCAGGTCCAGGGTCATGGTGATCCCTCATCGGAGGGATGGGGCGATCGGAGCACAGGCCGCCAGGCCTGCCGGATGCAGGCTAACGGCTTGCGCTCCAGTAACGCCTCACCTCGGCGACAATCCGCTCCAGCGCGCGGCGGGTCTCCTCCATGAGCAGGGCCGCGTCGCCGTTGGTGCGGGTGCGGACGGAGAGGCGGAGTTTGTCCTCGGTGCCAGAGTAGCGCAGGAGGACCTCCGCTCCTTCCCCCGCCCGGGCCTGCAGGCCGTCCAGGGCGGCCCGGATTTCCGGCACCTCTGTCAGCGGGATGGGGATGCGGGGCGCTTCCAGGCTGACCATCGCCTGCGGATAGCGGGGGATTCCCGCCGTCAGGCGGGAGAGACGGCCATCGGCCTCATCCGCCATCAGCGCGGCGACGACCAGCGCGGTGTAGATACCATCGCCGGTGGTCTGACCCCGATCCAAAATCAGGATGTGGCCCGATTGCTCTCCGCCCAGCACTGTTCCCACTTCCCGCATCCGCTCCAGGACGAATCTATCCCCGACCTTCGCCTCCACGACTTCAATCCCCAGCGGGCGCAGCGCCTCGTGCAGGCCGAAGTTGCTCATCGGGGTCGCCACAATGAGAGGGGGCGAAATCAGACCCCGGGCATGGAAATGGCGAGCCAGAATGACCAGGATGCCGTCGCCGTCCACGATGCCGCCCTGCTCGTCCACCAGGACAACCCGATCGCCGTCGCCATCAAAGGCGACACCCAGATGAGCACCGGTGCGGACCACGCGGGCGGCCAGGCTACGGGGTTCTATGTACTCGTAACTCTCGTTGATGTTCAGGCCGTCGGGCTCGCCGTTCAGAACTTCCACCTGCGCGCCCAGCCGTCGGAAAACCTCCGGTGCAACGAAGGAAGTGGCGCCGTTGGCGCACTCCAGGATAACCCGGAGGCCAGAGAGGTCCCGCTTTCCTCGCCAGGAGCACACCAGATAGTCCACGTAGGCCTCCGCCAGTTCAGAGGCCGGGCGGGACCGCCCCAGCCCGCGCGTATCCCGGGGAGTGAAAACTTGCGCGGGGTCCAAGACCAGCGATTGAATCCGGTCCTCCAGCGCATCGTCCAGTTTATAACCGTCGGGGCCGAAGAACTTAATGCCGTTATCCTCCACGGGGTTGTGGGAGGCAGAGATAACCACGCCCAGGCTGGCCCCCAGGTGACGGGTCAGATAAGCCACGGCGGGAGTGGGGATGACCCCCGCGTGGAGGACGTCTATCCCCTGGGAGAGAAGGCCGGCAGTGATGGCGCTTTCCAGCATCATGCCGGAGACGCGGGGATCGCGGCCGATGATAGCAAGGGCCCTTCCCCCTTTCCCTCCGCCCCCCCCGGCAGGAGGGGAGGGAGTGAGGGCCAGCCCCACCGCCTGCCCGATGCGCAGGGCCAGTTCCGGCGTCAGTTTCCATGAACGGTGCTCGTTGGTAAACTCGGTGGTGCCGCGAATGCCGTCGGTGCCGAACAGGGCGCCCACTTAGTCCTCCTGGGTTCAAGAAATTTCATCGGGAATAGGACGCGGAGAAACACGGGTTTTTTATTAAAGGCAAGATTGCTTCCCCGTTGTTATTCCCGATAAAGTCTAAGGATCTATCGGTTCCCTACCCCCCGGGCTCCGGTCGGATCAAGCCCCGCTCTATCTCTTCCTGCAACAACTTCAGGTCAGCGTCCACCATCATTCGGACCAGTTCCTCAAAGGAGACGGTGGGCTCCCAGCCCAACACCCGGCGGGCCTTAGAGGGGTCGGCGACCAGCAGGTCCACTTCGGCGGGGCGCATATAGCGGGGGTCCTGGATTACGTAATCCCGCCAATCCAGCCCCACGTGGGCGAAGGCGATCTCGCAGAGTTCCCGCACCGAGTGGGTCTGGCCAGTGCCGACGACGTAGTCATCGGGGGCGGGTTGCTGGAGCATCAGCCACATCGCGCGGACGTAGTCTCCGGCGAAGCCCCAATCCCGACGGGCGTCCAGGTTCCCCAGCCGCAGTTCCTTCGCCAGCCCCAGTTTGATTTTCGCCACGCCATAGGAGACCTTGCGGGTGACAAATTCCAGGCCGCGACGGGGACTTTCGTGGTTGAACAAGATTCCCGATACTGCATATATGCCGAATGACTCCCGGTAGTTGACCGTGATCCAGTGGCCGTAGACCTTCGCTACCCCGTAGGGACTGCGGGGATAGAAGGGGGTCAGTTCGTTCTGAGGGACCTCCCGGACTTTGCCGAACATCTCCGAGGAACTGGCCTGATAGAAGCGGATGCTGGGGTCTACAGTGCGGATGGCCTCTAACATCCGGGTGACCCCCAGCGCGGTGACCTCGCCGGTGAAGACGGGTTGCTCCCAGGAGGTGGGGACGAAGGACTGAGCGGCCAGGTTATAGACCTCGTCGGGTTGATACTCCCGCAGAATGGCGATGAGCGACCCCTGGTCCAGCAGGTCGCCGGAGACCAGGGTGATTTGGTCCTGGATGTGCTGGATACGGGAGAAGTTCACCGTGCTGGTGCGGCGCACCATACCGATGACTTCGTACCCCTTTTCCAGCAGAAATTCTGCGAGATACGAACCGTCCTGTCCGGTGATGCCGGTGATTAAGGCTCGGGGCATAGTTTCCTCCAGTACTGAAGTGTCTCTCTCAACGTCTGCTCCAAGGGAATCTGCGGCTCCCAGCCCGTGCGGCGGCGGAACTTCTCCGCGCTCCCGTAGATGGCCGGCACGTCGGCGGGGCGGTAAAGGGCCGGGTCCACCTCTATTCGGACCTCCACGTCGGTAAAGGAGAGAAGCGTCTCCAGAATCCAGCGGATGGAGCGGGGCACGCCGGAGGCCAGGTTGTAGACCTCCCCTGCCTCCCCCGCCATCGCGGCCAGATAGTAGGCCCGGACGATGTCCCGAACATCGGTGAAATCCCGGGCCACGTCCAGGTTTCCCACCCGTACCACTGGCTCCTGGAGCCCGGCCTCAATGCGGGCAATTTGGCGGGCGAAGGCCGGGACGACGAAGCGGGGGGCCTGTCCCGGCCCGGTGTGGTTGAACGGCCGCAACCGCACCACGTCCATCCCGTAGGCCAGATGATACTGAAGCCCCAAGAAGTCCTGCCCCACTTTGCTGACCGCGTACGGGTTGACCGGACGCAGCGGGCTCTCCTCGGTGAGGGGCAAGTCCTCCGGACGGGGCCAACCGTACTCCTCGTTGGAGCCGATGACAATGGCTCGCGCCGGGAGACCGGCCCGCCGCACCCCCTCCAGCACGTTCAACTGGGCCCGCAGATTGTTCTCCAACGTCTCCCAGGGATCGGCGAAGGAGGAGGGGACGTAGGACTGGGCCGCCAGATGGAAGACCACATCGGGCCGGAAATCGCCGATCAGTTCGCCCACTCGCTCCCCGTCCCGCAGGTCTATATGCACCAGCGAGAGGCACCGCTGGGGCCGGTGGTGCAGGCTGTCCGCCCACGCTACCGGCTCCTGGTAGACCGTCCCCAAAAGTTCCCAGTCAGATTGAACCAGAAGATGCTCGCAGAGATAGCGTCCGACGAATCCCCCGGCTCCGGTAATCAGCGCGCGCATAGACGGCCCCCAAAAAGGGCGTGAATCTCCCCGTCCTCAGTGGTATATCCGGATGTGAAAAGCGTCATAGGCAACTTGATTTTCAGGACAGACGAGGGTACGCCAGTGCCGGCCCTTACCCTACCCCCAACCCTCTCCTCGCTGGGTTCTTCCCCGGTGGAACGGGGCACTGCCTGGCTCTGGCCCGGATGCGACCCCCTCTGAGGTGTCTGGCACGTTCACTCTCCCCTGAGAAAGCACAAAATCCCCTCCACGATCCCCTGGGCAACCACATCCTGCCGGTTCAGGAGAATATCCCGGTCGGCCAGGAGGAAGCCGATCTCTATGATGGCGCCCGGGGTGGAGGGGTCAATCTCATAGAAAGTGTGGTACTGGCTCATATCGGGGGTGATGCTACCTTCGTGGAGGGCCAGGCCAGTGCGGGCCCCGTAGCGGCTGATCAGGCAGGCTACCAGCCGGTCCTCCACGTGGGGGATGGCGCTCGCTTCCACCCGGGCCACCTTGAAGCCGGAGGCCTCGGGGTAGAGGCATGCATCGGCGTGGATGGAGACCAGAGCCCGGGCCCGGTAGCCCTCCAGCCGGGGGTCAAACTCCTCCAGCAGGTCGGTAGGGTACCCGGCCGCCTCCAGCGCCGCGACGACCCGCCGGGCGACCGCCAGATTCACGTCCACTTCCCGCAGCCAGCCTTCGCAGACGGCACCGGTATCGTTCCCCCAATGCCCGGCGACGATGCCAACGGGCAAAACCTCCGGCGTCCCGGGGAGGGGCGTCGGCCGGGGAGAAGGGGTGGGAAAGGGAGTGGAGGCCCACAAGAGGGAGCCCGGCGATGGGGTGACGGAGGGGGGGCCGGCAATATTTCCCACGCCAGTGCTCAGCCCAATGCGGATGAGGACCAGGAGAGCAGTTCCCAGAACCACCAGCACCAACAGGCGCGGCGCACCGGAGGCAGCGGGCGGCCTCTTCCGTGGCTCTATCGGACGGGCCATAGCAGGTCTCATGGCGCAGATCCCAGGGCGCAGGGTTGCAGGATGCCGGGCGTGCCTACCGACTCTCTTCCACGCAAAACGCGCCAATATGGTGCTTGTTGACCAGAATGCCACCGGCGTTGAAGACGATGTCGGGCCGGATAGAACCGCGCACCCGACCGTCCAGAATGACCAGAAAGTCCCCCGTCTCCGTCACCAGCAACCGCCGCAGGTCCACCCGGGCGGAGAGGCGCAGGTAGCCGCTGATCTCAAACGTGGGGACGGTGAGGAAGAGGTTGTAAAGATACGCCCCCATGTAACTGCCGTAGGCCTGCTTGCGGGGCAGGGCATCCTCCTGACGGGCCACCAGCGCCAGGGTCAGATTCGCCTTCGCCAGCGTGGAGGCCGGATAGGAGGCGAGAATATCGCCGGGCCGGTCAATCGGGGAGATGTAGGCACCCTCCAATTGCAGGAATCCCGTTGTCCGGTCGTTCAGCATCTCAAACAGGCATTGACGGCGCACATCCAGGTGCCCGGAGATGCGGTAACTGTGGGTGAAAAAATCCACCACCAGCCAGCCGACCTGTCGGATTTCCTCCATAGCGACTCCTCACGTTGACGGTGGACGGTATAGCAGAGAGAGCCACCCCTCCCGCTGATGCCGGTGGGGACAGCGGGGGCAGAGGGCCAGAGCCGCCGCCCGCAGTTCGGGGGTCTGCTTCTCCGCGTAGCCGGAGGGGCAGTAGGAGCAAGGGATCGCGTCGGTCAGGTCCTGCCGCACCCGCTCCAGCGTGGAGAGAAGGCCCGCAGGGCTGGAGGTGCCCAGGCGGAACCGCTCCGGCGTCCGCAGTTCGGGCGTGGGCGCGCCGGCGAAGATCAGCCGCACCGCGTCGGCGGCGGTACGGATGCCTCCGGCGGCCTTCACCCCCATCCCGGGCCCCACCGCCTCCCGCATCCGGCGGATATGCTCCGGCGTCGCGCCGAAGGCTTCCATCCCGGTGGAGTTCTTCACAAAGTGAGCCCCCGCCTCCTGTGCGATCCGGCAGGCCAGGGTGATATCTTCGCGGCGCAGTTCGGAGGAGCGGATAATGACCTTGATAACCTCCCCGTCGGCTGCGTCCACCACTGCGGCGATCTCCCGCCAGGTGTACTCGGGGTCGTCCCGGAGACGGCCGACGTTGATGACCATATCCAGTTCCACCCAACCCGGCCCCTCCTGGCGAAGGGCGCGGCTTTCGGCAACGATGCGGGCCGCCTGATGTGCTTTCATTGCGATGGCGGACTTGCCTAGAGGGAAATCCACCACGTAGCACTCTTTCACCCCGGTCCCCGCCAGCAGCCGAGGCAGCAGGTCCACCTCCACCGGGTTCACGCAGACCGAGGCGCAGCGGTGGCGGATGGCGGTTTCGGCCAGAGCGCGGATCTTCGCCTCCGGCGTGTCGGCCCGCAGGTCGGTGGCGTCTATCAGCGCGGCCAGCCGCTGGGGGGTGAGCCAGCGGATAATCTCTTCCAGCGCGTCGGGTGGGAAATCTACCCGCGGCAGCGACGGCGATTCGTCCATCGTACCTCCTATTCCTCGCCGTGAGACGGAAAGGGGTGATGAGCCACCAGCCCCCAGTACTGGGGGGGCCAGTAGCAGAGCCAGGCTTTGCCGATAATGTTCTTGCGCGGCAACGGCCCCCAGGCGTGGGAATCGCTGGAGTTGGCGCGGTTATCGCCCAGGACGAAGTACTCATCTGGCCCCAGGCTCCAGGTGCCCGTATACGGAATGCCCGAATTCAAATACGGCTCGTCCAGCCGGTACCCGTTGATCCAGACCGCGCCGTCCCGAACCTCCACCCGCTCCCCGGGCAGGCCGATGATGCGCTTGATGTAGTCCTCCCCCGTCCCGTTGGGGGAGACGAAGACCACAATATCCCCTCGCTGGGGTTCGCGGAAGCGATAACTGATTTTGCTGACGACCAGATACTGACCGTTGTGGAGCATAGGCTCCATGCTGGAGCCCCGGACGTAGAAGCGGCCCGTCAGCGCATTGATGACCAGATAGATGAGCATCGCCAGGACGAAGGTCTCCCCCACATCCCGCAGGAAAAAGCGGGCGGGTGACGGCCGCTCCGGGGCCGGGGTGGGCCTGAACGCTTCCAGTTCAGCGGGTTGTGAATCCAATGATACCTCCCAGGATCGTCTTTTACAGACGATGCGCGTAGAGAAAACCCAGATAGGGGTGAACGGGGTTCGGGGTCACCCGCGTTCGGAATCCATGCCGGTGCAGGTAACTGATCAGGTCAGTATGGGTGAATTGAGTGAAACCATCGTGATACTCCAGGCACATTCGGGGAATCCTCTCCAGGATAGTAGGGGAAGTTCCGAAGAGCACATCAAACTCGCATCCTTCGCAGTCCATTTTCAGAAAGTCACATTTGGTCTCAAGGACATCTTCTAAGGTCAGCGCTTGCACCTCTAAAGAAGGGATTAAGCCAGCGGATGGCTGATTGGCTATGGTGGTGTACTGGACGGCTTCCCCTCTGGCGAACAGCCTTAACGTTTCGCGTCTGGCCCCAACGGCCATCGGGAACACCGAAACATTCCGGACGCCGTTCAGGGCGATATTCTCCTGGAGCAACCGGTACGATTCCGGGAAGGGCTCATAGGCATAGATAGACTACGGGGATTCTCGCGAGCAATCAGGATGGCGAAATCACCGAGACCGGCACCTATATCAATCACCGTCCAACCGTCCTCAATTCGCGTGCCGTATAATTCATACTGCCGGTCCAAGCAAGTCTCCTTGATAATCCAGACATCCATCAGGCTCCGCACCTGGAATCGGCATCCGTTCCTGAGCCAGATGACGGCCTGTTTGCCCGACAAAAGGTGGAACAAGAAAGGCCAGTTCTCAATCTCTCCAAAGAGGGTTGGGATGGAACGGAAATAATAGCCAAGGCGCGAGGCTATTCCGGTGGCCCTGGTCATGGACATGCTCCCGAAGGGTTTAATGCCAGGGCGGGGTCAACGACGAGGCTTTCACTCTGTTCTCCCATTCACTTGTAACTGTAACTATCTACCAGGCCTGGCGGCCTGCGCTACATTGTCTATTATAATCCAGATTGACCGAGCAGCAACTCCTCCGAAACCACCCTCACCCCCTCCCGCCGCAGAAGGGCGGCGGTGACGCCTTCCCCGGAGACCAGCCGCCCACTATGGGTTCCGTCGTAGATGCCGGAAGGGCTACAGGAGGGGCTGCGGGCCTTCATCACGGCCAGCCGGATACCGTACCGCCGGACCAGAGCCAGCGCCGCTTCTGCTCCCCGAAGGAAGGCCTCCGTCACGTCCTCCCCCACTGGGGTGAGGACGCGCGCCCGGCCATCCAGAACGTCGCTGCCGCTGCCGCCGGCGATCTCCGCCGGCGGACGGGGTACCGAAAGTCCGCCCGCTACCTCCGGGCAGACCGGGACCACCCGCCCCAGCGCCGCCAGCCGGACCAGTTCCGCCACAGCATGCCCACCCCCGTCGTAGGCTATGGGCAACCCCAACAGACACGCACTGACCAGGATCACATCCTCCCCGTTCATCGTTCTCTCCCGGATAACAAAATCTGCCATGTATTATACCCTTCCCCACCAGAAAGCAAGATGGAGAGAAGGCCTCCCCCGGCACCCCTGCCCTGCCTTGTATCCGAACCTCAGGGCCTCCCCCTTGACATCCGGCAAGAACTGTGCTATAATCATAGCGCATTAGTTCAATGGATTATTAGTTCAATGA
The DNA here is from genome assembly GCA_036172315.1 of Anaerolineae bacterium. Lineage (GTDB taxonomy): Bacteria > Chloroflexota > Anaerolineae > B4-G1 > DUEL01 > SpSt-77. The sequence continues at coordinate 24,592 of JASFBC010000018.1, forward strand.
GATTGCAGATAGAGCCCCAGAGCCCGATCCCCATCTACGTCCAGATTGAGGAGCAGGTGCGGGCACTGATTGCGGCGGGGCAACTGCGCCCCGGGGACCAGTTGCCCACCATCCGCCAACTGGCCGTGGACCTGGGGGTGAACTACAACACCGTTGCCCGGGCCTACCTGGAACTGGAGCGCGCCGGGGTCATCACCACCCAGCGCGGGCGGGGGACCTTTGTCGCCGGAGTGCCGGACGAGGCCCGGCAAGCCCAACTGCGGGAGGAGAAACTGCGCGCCCTCCTGCGGGCGGCGATAGACGAGGCGCTCCGCCTGGGATATACTCAGGATGAAATCACGACCGCGTTCCGGCAGGAAGTCGGACGCGGATAACCGCAGATGAACCCGGAGGAGTTCAAAGAAATTCTACTACCGACAAAGGAGGCAATGATGGTCGTAGTTCCGGCAACTCAATCCCGGCGCGGGGAGCGCGCCCTGGTATCGGGGACGGTTCAGCGGAAAGAGACCGCCCTAAAGGGCTTCAGCGGACTGGCCCTGGGCATCTTCTTCATCCTGCTGGTTGTCTCCCTCATCCTGGCCGTCATCCTGGATGCCCTGGAAATCCCGGACGGCTGGATTGCCGCTGAGGTCGTCGTCCTCAACCTGGTGGGCCTCTACATCCTCTTCGCCTTGCGCGTCGCCAACCAGTGGGAGAAGGCCATCGTCCTGCGGCTGGGGCGCTTCCGGGGCCTCAAAGGCCCCGGCCCATTCTGGGTCGTCCCGGTCGTGGATACCATCCCGGCGATGGTGGACCATCGGGTGATGGTCACCCCCTTCACGGCGGAGCGGACGCTGACGAAGGATTCGGTGCCGGTGAACGTGGATGCCGTCCTCTTCTGGGTGGTCTGGGATGCGCAAAAGGCCGTGCTGGAGGTAGAGGACTACCAGACCGCCATCGCCTGGGCCGCCCAGACGGCCTTGCGGGAAATCATCGGTCAGATGGACCTGGCCAGCATCCTGGTCGGACGGACGGTGATGGACGCCGAACTCCAGCGCATCATTGACGAGCGGACGACGCCCTGGGGGATCACTGTCCAGTCGGTGGAAATCCGCGATATCGTCATCCCGGAGGCGCTGGAGGATGCGATGAGCCGTCAGGCGCAGGCGGAGCGGGAGCGGCAGGCGCGGGTCATCCTGGGGGAGAGCGAGAAGCAGATCGCCGCGTCTTTCGCCGAGGCCGCGCAGGCCTACCGGGATAACCCCACCGCGCTCCACCTGCGGGCGATGAACATGCTCTTTGAGGGACTGAAGGAGAAAGGCGCGCTGGTCATCGTCCCCTCCAGCGCGGTGGAGACAATGAATCTGGGCGGGCTGATGGGAGTGGCCTCTTTGACGGGCACCCTGCAGACGCTCCTCGGAGGACAGCCCCCGGCCCCGCCCCAGGAGGGTTGAGATGGCCACCGAGGTGCGGCGGGCAGATCAGATAGAGGTCATCCCTTCCGGCTTCCTCAGCCTCCGCTACGAGTTTCGCTCTCCTGGAGGAACGCTGGGGGCACTGACCCTCCCCGCCTTCCGAACGGAGGGCCGGTTTCAGGACGCCGATGGCCGCCAGTGGCGGATGCGGCGGAGCCACTGGTGGCGGCGGGAGTATGAACTGCGGGCCGACGACGCGGTGGCGGCAACGGCGCGGGGACGGGGGTTCTGGCGGACCGACCTGGACCTGGAATTTGGAGGGCAGTTGTATCGGCTGGAGTCCGCTGACCGCTGGGGCGGGAAGTGGCGACTCCTGGGCCCGGCGGGGACAGCGCTGCTGGAAATCCGGCGGCGCGGGGTGCTGCGCTCGGGGCTGGTCGTGGACGTGCGGGGGCCGGTGGCGGGGGAACTGCTGGCCTTCGCCGTCTACCTGATCGTGACCATCGGGCGGGAGCACGCAGCGGCCGCGGCTGCCAGAGCGTAGAGCAACGTGCCAGGCACTTCCGGAATTCCTGGCGCATTCAGGAGGCAAAATGTTGATTCCGGCGTTTATCGCGGAGATTCTCATCATGTTGGGCGCGCCGGTGGCGCTCTGGCTCTTCCTGCGGCAGAAGTATCGGGTTGCCTGGGGGCTGATCGGGGTGGGCGTGCTGACCTTCATCATCTCCCAGGTGGTACATATTCCGCTGAATCTGGGCTTGGGCCTGATCGGAGAGGGGCGCGGGGGGGCGTTATGGCCTCTGCCGGCGATGGCCGCTGTGGCGGGCATGAGCGCTGGGGTCTGCGAAGAGGGGGCTCGCTACCTGGTGCTCCGTTTCTGGCGAAAGGAGGCCCGCTCCTGGGCCCAGGGACTGGCCTTCGGCGCCGGGCACGGGGGGATAGAATCCATCTTGTTGGGGCTCTCCGTCCTGAGCGGTTTCGTCGGCATGCTGGTGCTCAGCAGGCTGGGTCCCGAAAACCTGGGGCTTTCCGGGGAACTGCTGGAGCAGACCCGACAGCAAATGGAAGCGTACTGGGCGATTCCCTGGTACCTGCCGCTTCTGGGCGGGCTGGAACGGGTCTTCGCTATCACTATGCACCTGGCCTGGACACTACTGGTGCTGCGGGCAGTGGTGCGGAGAAACCTCTTCTGGCTGGCCCTGGCGGTACTGGCCCATGCGCTGGTGGACGGGCTGGCCGTCGGCCTGATGCGGTCGGGGGTGTCCCTTCCGGTGATAGAGGGGGTGGTCTTCCTGCTGGGGCTGGGCGCGCTGGCCCTTATCCTGTTTCTGCGGCCGCGCGAGGCGGAAGCCGCCGATGGATGAGGCGTGCGCCCGCGCGGGATAGAAACGCGGAAGCACCCTGAGGAAGCGCAGGTACCCCCTGCGCTCCTCATTTCCACCTGTGCGGTTCGCCAGTTTTTGAAACGCTTCTTGGCCTGGGTGTCACCCGGGAACCGCACCGGTGGATTTTTTTCGTTCGCCCCTTTTCCGCTTTGTGCTATAATTAGCGCGCGATGCCCCAATTGGCCCGGGACGTTTCACGTGAAACAATTCAGAACGCCTGCTCCCCGGGAAGTCAGGAAATGGATCCCGCCCTGTATTCCCATCTCATAGACCTGGCCCTGGCCGAGGATATCGGCCCCGGAGACGTTACCTCGGAGGCGGTGCTGCCGCCAGGCCTTCGCCTCCGCGCCCATATCGTCGCCAAACAGGGAGGAGTCATCGCCGGGTTGCCCGTTGCCGAGGCCGTCTTCCGGCGAGTGGACCCGTCCGTCCGCTTCACCCCGGGCGTCGGAGACGGCGCGCAGGTGGAGGCCGGGACCGTCCTGGCGGAGGTGGAGGGGCCGGCCCGAAGCCTCCTGGCAGCGGAACGGACCGCCCTCAACTTCCTCCAGCGCCTCTCCGGTATCGCCACCTTCACCCGCCGCTTCGTGGATGCCGTCGCCGGGACGCGCGCCATCATCCTGGACACCCGTAAGACCCACCCTGGCTGGCGGGCCCTGGAGAAGTACGCCGTCCGCATGGGCGGCGGGCGGAACCATCGCATGGGCCTCTACGATATGATCCTCATCAAGGACAATCATATCGCGGCGGCAGGTTCCATCACCGAAGCCGTCCGGCGGGCCCGCGCGGCCTGCCCCGACCTGCCCCTGGAGGTGGAAGTCAAGAATCTGGACGAACTGCGGGAGGCATTGGAACTGCCCGTGGACCGGATTATGCTGGACAACTTTGACTTGGAGGGCATTCGTGCCGCCGTCCGCATCGCCGCCGGACGGGTGCCGCTGGAGGTCTCCGGCGGGGTGACGCTGGAGCGGGTCGCCGAACTGGCCGCGACGGGGGTGGACTATATCTCCGTGGGCGCGCTGACGCACTCCGCCCCGGCGCTGGATATGAGTATGGAAGTGGTAGGCAAGTAGAAAGGTAGACAGGTGGACAAGGCAAGGAGAGAAGTGGATGGCCGTTCGTAGCAAGGCACGAAACGAAGGGGAGTGCCGTTCGGAGGTGAAAAATGTCCGTACCTCAGACCGTCGGCGAATTGCTGGATATTCTGATCGCAGGGGAGAAGGCCTCGCAGAAGTTCCACCTGCGGCTTCAGCGGATGTTCGCCCATCATCCCCGCGCCGCAGAGGTGTTCTGGGCTATGGCCGCTGACGAAGCCCTTCATGTCTGGATGTTGCAGCAGGCCCAGGAGGCTCTCACCCCGGAGCAGGCGGCAACTCCCCTTCCCCACGAGGTTGCCTGGAAAGTCTCCGAAATGATGGCCCTTTCGCCGGAAGCGATTCTCCATCGCATCCATACCCTGGAAGATGCCTATCAAACCGTCCACGAACTGGAAGCCTACGAGTTCGGCGCCGTCCTGGATTTCATCCCCTCTGAGTTTTTCCCCGGGGAGTACCAGCGACAATTTTTGTATTCCCAGTTAAAAGAGCACACAGGCCGGCTGGAGAGGCTGGACCCGCCTGAATGGCGCCAGGAAATTCTGGCTCTCCGGGAGGCATAGTATGGAAGGGAAAAGCGTCGTCTACTTTGCAACTGCCAGAGCCGCCCGCTGGGATTATGAATATAGCCTGGCCGCCCGGCTGGAGCGGATGCTGGAGCGGCTGAATCTGGGAAGCCGGATAGAGAAAGACGAGTACGTCGCGATCAAAACGCACTTCGGGTCGCCCGGCGCCCACCGCATCGTGCGCCCCCTCTTCCTGCGCAAGATCGCCGACGCGGTCAAGGCTGTGGGGGGCAAGCCCTTCGTCTGCGATACGGTGCGGATCAACGGTTGGGACTATTTGGAGGTCGCCAATCAGAACGGGATCAACCCCCAGTCCGTCGGATGTCCGGTCATCCTGGCCGACGGCCTCTTCGGCTATGACAGCATAGAAGTCCCCGCCGGCCCCATTCTGGGCTCCGTCCGGGTCGCCTCCGCCATCTACGATGCCCCGGCGATGATCGTGGTCTCCCATTGCAAGGGGCACATAGAGGCCGGGTACGGCGGGGCGATCAAGAATCTGGCTATGGGAGGCGTGGCGGGCCGTCATCGCAGCGGAGACTGGCGACAGGCACGCGGCCATCTCCATGCCGCCGGTCCCGAATCCACCCTGGAGCGCTACCCGGAACTGTGCATCCTCTGCCTCCAGTGCCTTCACGTCTGCCCGACAGGGGCCATTTCGGAAGTGGACGGCACCCTGGTAGTGGACGATGAGAAATGCTGGCGCTGCGGACGCTGTGAACGGGTCTGCCCCGAAGGGGCCATCCGGCTCCAGAAGCGGGGGCGAGACGAGTTCCAGGCCGCCCTGGCCGAGGCGGCGCAGGCCGTCCTCTCCACGTTCCGGCCGGGCAAGGTTGTCTTCCTGAACTTCGCGCTGGAGGTACAGCCCGAATGCGACTGTATGCCGATGGCGGATACCCCCATCGTTCAGGACCAGGGGATTTTCGGAGGGGATGACGTTGTGGCGGTGGAACAGGCGACGTTGGATGCCATCAACCGCGCCCTGCCGTTGCCCCAGTCCGCCGCCGCTGACCGGGGGGTTCAGCCCGGCCAGCGCATCCTGACGGAGACGCTGGGGATAGACGGACAGTTACACGTGGACGCCGCCGCTGCCCTGGGGATGGGACGGCGGGAATACCAGCTGGTGGAGGTCTGAGGCAAACAAAAATAGCGCACCATGGCGTTCGCCATAGTGCGCAAATGAGGAGGGCAGCGGGAGAGGGCGCTGATCAGGATTTGCTCATCATCTGGTGGAAAAATCGCATCAACCGCGCCTTGCGTCGGGCGGCGTTGTTCTTGTGGATGATGCCCTTCTCGGCCGCCTTATCCAGCGCGCCGTATGCCCGCCGAATGGCCTCCCGAGCCTCCTCCGGTCGGCCGGAGAGGATGGCCAGGCGGGCTTTTTTGACCATTGTCCGGGTGCGCGTGCGGAACATCTGGTTGCGCAGCCGCCGACGCTCGTTTTTGCGGATATTCTTGATAGCCGACTTCGTGTTTGCCAACGCTTCCCTCCCTGATTGGATGTGGGTATATTCTACCGCAACTTGCCGGATTTGTCCAGTGCGCGTACATGCCGGCACCTCCAAAGGTGCCTGGCCCGTTACACAGCCGCCCGGCGCAACATGGATGTGAGCCACAGGCGCGCCGGGTGCTCCACCCGCTCCAGTTCGGCAACGACCTCTTCCACCTCGTAGGCCACCCGCCGCAGGGTGACGGTGCACTCCGGGCCGTTGAAGTCCAGAAAAGCATACGCAGCGCGGGGGTCGCCGTCCAGCGGCAGGCCGACGCTCCCTCCGTTGACCAGTCGCACCCCGCCCACCCTCCGGTCCAGCGGGCGATGGGTGTGCCCGTAGGCCATCAGGCGCGCGTCCAGGCCGGAGAGATAGGGGAGAATCTGCTCCTCCGGTGTATCGGGGAAGATGTCGGCCTCGTCGTCGCCGGGGACGGCGTGGACGGCCACGACGCGGCCATAGCCGGAGAGGTCCATCTCCAGCCGCGTCGGCAGGTCGCGCAGGAAGCGGTATTCCTCCCAGGTCAGCCGCCCTACCGTCCAGCGGAACAGCGCGTCCCGCATCTCCAGGAAGCCGGGCATGCGGGCCCAGTCCTCCGGGGAACGCACGGGTGCCAGCGGACGGCGCCCGGTGACCAGATAGCGGTCGGTGTTCCCCTGGAGGAAGGAGACGTTGGGGAGCGCCCGCAGGCGGGTCAGGACCTCCCCGGGCCAGGGGCAGAAGGCAACCAGGTCGCCCAGCACCCAGTAGAAGTCCGGCCGGCCCTGGCGCTCTATATCCGCCAGGACCGCCTCCAGCGCGGGGAGGTTGCCGTGGGTGTCGGAAAGGATGGCCAATCGGGTCATAGGGACCTCCTGTTCAGAAAACAGCGGTTCACCCCTCGCTTTCGGGGTGGGATTTCTCCCCGGCGAACGGACGTCTTCGGGGGAAGATGGAAACCCACACGATGACCAGGAAAAGAACAGAGAGCACCAGGTCGCGCGGGCGGGTCTGGCGGGCGTAGTCGGACGCGTCAAAGAGCAGGTGGTTCAGCCAGACATGGGCCTGATAGAGGGTCACGGCGGCCAGGGTGGCCCAGTGGCTCCAGGGACGCCGCCGGTGGAGGCCCACCGCGCAGGCCAGCAGCACCACCCCCCAGAAAACCCCCATCCCCGCCAGATAGGCCCAGGGGATGGTCAGCGGGAGGTCGGGGAGTATGCGAGCATAGCGGAAGGCCATCACGGCCCGCCCTAGGTTGCCCAGGCCCACCAGCCCGATCAAAAGGACAAGGGAAGCCGGCCGCCAGCGGGAGGGACGAGCGTTCATTGGGCCCTTTCCAGTTCCAGCAGGCATAGGGATGTCCCCGCGCCACGCCACGGGAGCCGCTCCAGAAACGCCTGCAGCGAACGCAGGCCATTCACCTCCATCCGCCGGAGGTAATAGCGGCGCTCCAGCCGCTGGATGGGAGAACCCCCTCCTCCTGCGGCGACCCGATAGCCGGCCCGCTCCAGCAGTGCTGGCAATTCCTTCCGGTAGCCACCGTAGGGATAGGCAAAACTGACGACCGAAACTCCCAGTTTCTCCTCCAGGGTCTCCCTGGAGCGGGCGATCTCCCGCCACGCTTCCTGGTCGTCCGCATCGGCCAGGTTCACATGCTTGCGCCCGTGGGAGGCGATCTCCATCCCGGCGTCCCGCATTTCGGCCAGTTCCTCCCAGGTCATAAAGCGGGGATAGCCGATGAACGAGGTGCTGACGAAGAACGTGGCCCGCATCCCGTAGCGCTGGAGCAACGGGAAAGCGACGTCGTACTGCTCCCGCCAGCCATCGTCAAAAGTGAGGGCGATGGGACGGTCGGGTAAAGTCGTCTGGCCGTCCAGCGCGGCCGCAATTTCCCCTATGGTCACAGTATGATACCCCAACGCGTTCAACCATTTCAGTTGAGCCTCCAGGTCGGCCGCCGTCACGTTGAATCGGGAGACAGATTGCCCCTCCCGTTCCAGTCTCTCCCGCCCGACGAAATGGTATATCAGGATCGGCAGCAGGACCTCCCCCTCCTTCAGGTTGTAAACGGGGTCGGGGGCACAGAGGCGCTGGATGAGTGCGGGATCGGGAGGAGATTCCCCCAGCGCGACGCCGCTGGCCTCCATCGAGAGAAGGAAGACGAGGGGAAACAGAGCGAAAAGCACAGGGAAAGGGCGCATTTCCTCCTCCCGAATCAGTTTCAGATCAATCGTTGCCGTGCGGATGGTGGCTTCTTCCCATTGCCTGGACAAAGCGTACCAGGAACTCGGCTTCATCATAATCCCGATCTGCCGGCTCATACCATTCAAAAGCCAGTTCCAGGGGTTGGCCGTCCTCTCCTGCGCCCCGTATGTGAAGGTAGCGGCGGTCCTTCAGATACGGTCCCCCCGCCGGAGCCCCGGCTCCCAGAGCGGAGGCTACTGCCTGCTTCAGGATGTGCCCGACGATGAAGGGCTTCCAGTCCGGGAGCGGCAAGGAGACCTCCGCGCTGATATGGTCTAAGGGCATCACGCAGCAGCCATCGGGCCGGCCATCCAATTTGCTGCGCGGCGAGTAGTAGAGCCAGCCGAGCAGATAATCCGGTGTTACCTGCACATCGGCCAGTGAACTCACTACCTGGGTGTTCAGGCTTTCCACAAAGGCCCGCTCTTCCGGCGGGGCGCTCTGCCACTCTATGATGCGGATATGCTGAAAGGCTGGTCGGGGACGGTGGTGCCAGGGGAATTTCTGATAAAGGCGAAAATGTTCGTTCTGCTCGCGGTGGCGCCACAGGCATTCCAGAAGATCCTGAAAGAAGTGGACCGCCGCCGGGTCGTCTACGGAGAGGACGAAGCCCCACATCCCCTCTTGGGGAAGGACGGCCAGTTCGTCCACGAAGTGCGGCTCCGGGAAGAGGGACAGCACGTCCCCCCGGCGTGCGCCGGGTAGATGGATTTCCTGCACATCGGGGTAGAGGGTAATCTTGGCGTTGGGCCGGGATGAGCCGCTGGCACCGGCCGCGATCCGGGCTTTGTGCGGTTGCGTAAAGTCCACCTCATGCCAGCGGAGGCCTGTGCGCCAGCGGAGACGATCATTTTCCAGCACCAGTTCCCCTTGTCCTCGCTCGGCCAGGCGCAGGAGAAGCGGATAGGTCACCACAGCGACGACCAGCCCGGGAATAAACCCTCCGAAGCAGAGCAACACCCCCAGCCAGTTGGGGACGTTCCAGCCCAGGAGAGCCAGGATTCCCAGGAACAAACCCGCCCAGACCCCCAGACAGATCAGGGTGGGCAAGATAACGGTATACCAACCACTTGTGTAAGAAACGGTCAGGCGATGCATTTGTATACCCACCGTCCTCCCACCATCGTCCCTAGAACCCGCGTCAGGGGGATAAGGGACGGGTCGGCATTGAAGATGTCCTGGTCCAGCACCACCAGGTCGGCCCATCGGCCGGGGGTCAGGGTGCCCAGCCGGGCATCCAGCCCCGCCGCATAGGCCGCGCCCCAGGTGTAGGCCCGAACGGCCTCCTCTACGGTGATGCGCTGGACTGGAACCCATCCCTCCGGCCCACCGTGCCCGTCCGGGCGGGCGCGGGTCACCGCCGCGTGGATGCCCAGGAAGGGATTGGGGCTCTCCACAGGGCAATCGGAGCCGAAAGCCAGGACTGTCCCGGCATCCAGGAGGGAGCGCCAGGCATAGGCAGTGGCACAACGGGCAGGCCCCCAGTATCGGTCCGCCATCGGCGCATCCTGGACGGCATGGATGGGTTGCATGGAGGCGACGATGCCCAGCGCGGCCAGCCGGCCCACGTCGTCGGGGTGGAGCAACTGGACGTGCTCTATGCGGTGGCGGAGGCGTGCGCGGTTCTCGGGCGGCAGGGTCTCCAGTGCGTCCAGCACCAGCCGGTTGGCCCGGTCGCCAATGGCATGCACCGCCAGCGCCAGCCCGCCTTCCGCCGCCCGCCGGACCACCCCTTGCAGTTCCTCCGGCTCCAGGGTCAGAATGCCCCGGTTTCCGGGCTCGCCGATGTACGGTTCCAGCATAGCCGCCGTGCGGGGGCCCAGCGCGCCGTCCGCGAAGAGTTTGATGCCGCCGATGCGCAGGAAATCGTCCCCCAGGCCGGAGCGGAGCCGGAGCGCCAGCGCGTGCTCCAGCGCCTCCAGCGGCAGGTAGAAGACGATGCGCACGGGGAGCGGGGCCCCGTCCTCCCGAAGCCGCTGGTACGCCGAGAGCGAAGCCAGGTCGCCCATGTCGTGGACGGCGGTCAGGCCCAGGCGGGCCAGGTGTTCCAGTGCAGGCGGGAGCATCCGCGCCAGAGCCGCCTCGTCGGGGCGGGGGACGACCTCCTGGACCAGCCGCATGGCCTCTTCCATGAAGAGGCCGATGGGGCGGCCCGATTCGTCCCGGACGATGGGTCCGCCGGGCGGGTCGGGGGTGTCGGCGGTGATGCCGGCCCGCTCCATGGCGCGGGTGTTCGCCACCAGCGCGTGCCCGCTCCGGGCCGTCAGCACCACGGGATGAGCCGGCGCGACGGAGTCCAGGTCGGCAGCGGTGGGGAAGCGGCGGTCGGGCCATTCCTCCTGATGCCACCCCCGGCCCAGAATCCACTCCCCCGCCGGGGTGATAGCGGCCCGCGCTGCGACCCGAGCCAGCATCTCCTCCCGGGTGGCCGTCCCGGTCAGGTCTACCTGCTGGAGCCCCTGGGCGAACCAGGAGAGGTGGATATGGCTATCGGTCAGGCCCGGCAGGACCGTCCGTCCCTCCAGGTCCACCACCTCCGTCCCCGGACCCGCCAGCGCGCGCAGGTCGTCCCCGCCCACCGCCCGGATGCGCCCCCCACAGATCGCCAGCGCGCTGGCCTGGGGGCATCGCGGGTCCATCGGGTAGATGCGTCCGTTGATCAGCAGAATATCAGCGTTCACCTCGCACCAATCCAGGCCTCCCGGCCGGCATCCCAGGGCCGGCACCGCCAATGACCAAATACCCTCTGCGCTTCTGCCTTTTGCGCCCTCCCTGTCTGGTGTATAATTATACCCACCTTTCTCTGGAGGCAAAATGGTTATGCGCCTGCTCATCCGCCAGGTGGCCGCCATCCCGCTGGACGGCGAACACAACCTGCTTCCCGAGGTGGACATCGCCATAGAGGATGGGCGAATCCGGGCCATCGGGACGGTCCCGCCCGATTTCGTCCCCGAGCAGACGATAGACGGGCGGGAATGGGTGGCCCTCCCGGCTTTCTTCAACGCCCACACCCATGCCGCAATGACCCTGGAGCGGGGCTGGGCGGAGGACCTGCCCTTTGACCGCTGGCTGAACGAGAAAATCTGGGTGGCCGAGTCGGCGCTGGAGGAAGAAGACGTCTACTGGGGCGCGGCGCTGGCCTGCTGCGAGATGATCCGCTCCGGCATCGTCGGCTTCGCCGACCACTACTTCTGGATGCATCAGGTTGCCCGCGCAGTCGCCGAAGCCGGAATGAAGGCGAACTTAGCCTGGTGCCAGTTCGGCATCGGCGCCGAACAGGAAGTGGGCGGTGCCACGCTGGAGGATACCGTCGCCTTTATCCGGGAGTGGCATGGCGCGGCGGAGGGTCGCATCCGCTGTGCGCTGGGGCCCCATTCCCCCTATATGTGCCCGCCGGCGTTCCTTCGCCGCATCGTGGAGGAGGCGGAGCGGCTGGGGGTGGGCATCCACCTGCACGTGGCCGAATCCCAGGAACAGGTCGCCAACTCGCTGAGGGCCCACGGCCGGACGCCAGTGGCCCATCTGGCTCACCTGGGCGTCTTTGACCATCCCACTATCGCTGCCCACTGCATCGCCGTTACCGATGAGGATTTGGCCATCCTGGCGGAGAAGGGGGTCTGGGTAGCCCATACCCCCAAGACCTACATGAAACTGGCGATGGGGATGGCCCCGCTGGATCGCTTTCTGGCAGCAGGGGTCCGGGTGGCGCTGGGGACGGATGGGCCGGCCTCCAACAACGACCTGAACATGCTGGAGGTTCTGCGCATCACGGGACTGGTGCATAAAAACCGGGTCGGCGACCCGGCGGCATTCCCGCATCCCCTGCTCCTGCGGTGGGCGACGCAGGAGGCAGCCCGCGCATTGGGGTTTGCATCTGAGGGGACGGTTGCCCCTACGACGGTCGCCCCCACGCCTGTGGGCGTCCTGCGGCCCGGCGCCCCCGCCGACCTGATCCTGATGGACACCCGGGGTGTCCACTGGACCCCGCGCCACGACCTGGCCGCCAACGTTATCTACGCCAGCCACCCCGCCGATGTCCGCTACGTCTTCTGCGACGGACGGCCTCTGCTGTGGGACGGCGAACTGGTCACGCTGGACGAAGAGCGCATCCGCTACGAGGCGGAGCGGCGGGCCTTCCGTATGACCGGCACGCCGATGCGGCAGGTGCGGAGGTACGGGGGATAGAGCCATATTTTCTTCGGAGGCGATAGGATGAACTTCATCACTGCTCTTCGCTGCACCATCTGCGGCGCCTATTACCGCGTGGATGAGGCGGACTACGTCTGCCCCCACCACGGGAACGATGGCATCCTGGATGTGGTGTACGACTACGACCGCATCCGGCGGGAGGTCTCGCCCCGGGAGTTAACCGCCAGCCCGGAGCGCTCCATCTGGCGCTACATGCCCCTCCTGCCGGTGGATCCGGAGGTGGCCCGACGGCTGGCGGAGGGGACGGTGTTGGGGAGTGTCGGGTGGACGCCGCTCTATCCGGCCCCCCGTCTGGCCCAGGGGTTGGGGCTCCGGCACCTCTGGATCAAGGACGATAGCCGCCAGCCCACCGCGTCCTTCAAGGACCGCGCTTCGGCAATGGCGGTCGTCAAGGCGCGAGAGCGCGGGGCGGAAGTGGTGACGACGGCCAGCACGGGCAACGCCGCCGCCGCCCTGGCAGGGCTCTGCGCCGCCGTCGGGCAGCGCAACGTCATCTTTGTTCCCCGGACTGCCCCCCAGGCCAAAGTGGCCCAACTCCTGGCTTTCGGCGCTACCGTCCTGCTGGTGGACGGCACCTACGACCAGGCCTTTGACCTCTGCCTGGAGGCGTCGGCGGCCTTCGGCTGGTACAACCGCAATACGGCCTACAACCCGTACATGTCCGAGGGGAAGAAGACCGCCGCCTACGAAATCTGCGAGCAACTGGCCGTACAGAGAGGGGATTCGGCTCCCTTTCAGCCTCCGGATGTCATCCTTATCCCCGTCGGCGACGGGTGCATCATCGGCGGCATCCACAAGGGGTTGCGGGACCTGGCCGCGCTGGGCTGGATAGACCGCATGCCGCGCCTGATCGGGGTCCAGGCTGAGGGCTCCTCCCCGCTGGTGGACGCCTGGGAGCGGGGGCTGGAGGGCTGGGAGATGAAGCCTGTGGAAGCCCATTCGGTGGCCGATAGCATCGTCGCGGGCCTCCCCCGCGACCGTATCAAGGCGCTGCGCGCGGTGCGGGAGACGGGCGGGGCCTTCCTCCGCGTGAGCGACGAGGAGATTCTGGCCGCTATCCCCGCGCTGGCCCGGGGCTGCGGCGTCTTCGCGGAGCCGGCGGCAGCGGCGGCTTATGCTGGTCTTGTGAAGGCCGTGGAGCGGGGACTGGTAGGGGCGGATGAGCAGGTCGTCGTCCTGGCCACCGGCTCCGGCCTGAAGGACGTCGCCAGCGGGATGAAGGCGACGGGTCAGCCCCTCACCGTCGCCCCTGACCTGGAGGACGTCCGGCGGGCGCTGCTCCAACGTGCCTGACGCCTCTGAAAGGGCCAGGCACGTCCAGGAGGAGGAAATGCAATGAAACGAGCCATCTATATGGACTATTCTGCCACCACACCGGTGGACCCCCGGGTGGTGGAGGCGATGGCGCCCTACTGGAGCGATGTCTTCGGCAACACTTCATCGGCCCACACCTGGGGGCAGGCCGCCGCAACGGCACTGGAGCGGGCGCGGGAGCGGGCGGCCCACATCTTGGGCTGCCGCCCGTCGGAGATCGTCTTCACCGCGTCGGGGACGGAGGCGGATAATCTGGCCCTGCGCGGCATCGCCTGGGCCGCCCGTCGGGCCGGCCGGGGCAACCACATCATCACCACCCCCGTGGAACACCACGCGGTGGAAGCCACTGTGGAGCAACTCCATCGCCTCTTCGGTTTTGAGGTGACGGTTGCTCCGGTGGACGGGCACGGGCTGGTGGATCCGGAGGAGGTCCGGCGGGCTATCCGTCCCGATACTCTCCTGGTCAGCGTGATGACGGCCAGCAACGAGGTCGGCACGGTTCAACCTATACCGGAGATTGCCGCTGTCTGTCGGGAGCACGGCATCCCCCTCCACACCGACGCAGTCCAGGCCGCCGGGCGGATGGCGCTGAACGTGGAGGAACTGGGGGTGGACCTGCTGGCCCTTTCGGCCCACAAATTCTACGGCCCCAAGGGGGTGGGCCTTCTCTACGTCCGGAGGGGGCTGGCGCTGATACCGGCCATCACTGGCGGGGGACATGAGGGGGGCCGTCGTCCCGGGACGGTCAACGTGGCCGGCATCGTCGGTATGGCGACCGCGCTGGAACTGGCGGAGGCGGCGCGGGAGGAGGAGACGGCCCGCCTGGCCCGTCTGCGAGACCGGCTGATAGCGGGCGTCCTCTCCGCCATCCCGGACGTCCGTCTGACCGGTCATCCGACCCGACGGCTCCCCCACCTGGCCAGTTTCGCCATCCGGGGCGTGGAGGGAGCCTCGGTGGTGGTCGGGCTGGACCTGGAGGGGATTGCGGCCAGTTCCGGGGCGGCCTGCGCGGAGGGGGAGGCCCGCCCATCTCCGGTGCTGGAGGCCATGGGATTGCCGCCGGACTGGGCCGTGGGGGCGCTGCGCCTCTCCCTGGGTCGGTACAACACTGAAGAGGACGTGAATGCTGTTCTGGAGGTCCTCCCGCGCGTGGTGGCCCGGCTGCGGGAGGAGCCCTCGTGAGAGGTCGGCAGGACGTGGATTTCGCAGAGGTAGGGTGGAAGTACGGAAAAGACAAGGAGGATAGAGAATCTGGAGGACCTGGAAGCGCTGGAGCAGGTTTTTCGGAAATATCCGGACATCCGGGCCGTCTACCTTTTCGGGTCGGCTGCGGAGGGACGGGAAGGGCCCGAGAGCGACCTGGACCTGGCGGTAGTCCCTCGCTCTCCGGCCGCTCGTGCCCATCGCCTGGACATCCTGGCCGACCTGGCCCGGGTGGGTTTCTGTAGAGTGGACCTGGTCTTTCTGGATACCGACGACATTGTCCTGAAGTATGAGGCCATTCGCCTCAATCGGACGGTGTATCAAACAGCGGATTTTGACCGGGGGGAGATGTATTCCCGCGTTGTGCGGCAGTACCTGGACTTTTTGCCGTATCTGCGGGTACAGCGCCAGGAATACAAGCGGAGGATTGCCGATGATTCGGGTAGAGGTCATCGTAAACGGCTGGATAAACTGGGTGAATACTTATCTATTCTGCGGAAACTGCGGGAGTATGAATGGGAGGAGTTCATTCGCGATCCCGAGCGCTATGGAAGTGCAGAACGCTTCCTCCAACTGGCGATTGAGGCCGTTAACGACATCGGAAGCCACCTTATTGCCGCGCTGAGCCTAGGGACGGTCAACTGGTACAGCGACATCCCGGTGATTCTGGAGGAAAAAGAGTACATCCCTCCTGAACTCCGGGAGCGGTGGATTCGGATGATCGGTTTCCGGAACGTGCTGGTTCACGATTATCTGGAGGTAGACCGCCGGGTTGTCTATGAGGTGCTCCAAAGAGGTCTAGAGGACTTGGAGGCACTGCGGAGTGTCTTTGCGCAATTTCTATGAACCGCCATGTTGTAGTTGCAATGAGCGGAGGGGTGGATAGCAGCGTCGCGGCCGTGCGGCTGGTGGAGCAGGGCTACCAGGTGACCGGGGTGATGCTGCGACTGTGGGCCGAGCCCGCCGCCGGTTGTCGGGATAACCTCTGCTGCACGCCGGAGGCGGTGGCGCGCGCGCGGGACGTCGCCGCGCGGCTGGACATCCCGTTCCATGAGGTGGACATGCGGGAGCCCTTCCGCCGCGCCGTTGTGGAGACCTTCATCGCCGAATACGCTGCCGCCCGTACTCCCAACCCCTGCATCCCCTGCAATCGGGAAATCCGATTCGGGTTGCTGATGCAATGGGCCCTGGAGCACGGTGCCGACTATCTGGCGACCGGCCATTACGCCCGAGTCCGCCAGGTGGGGGACCGCTATCAACTGCTGCGGGGCCGGGACCGCACCAAAGACCAGTCCTACGTCCTGCACATCCTGACGCAGGCGCAATTAGCGCGCGTCCTTTTCCCCCTGGGCGACCTGACCAAGAAGGGGGTCCGGGAACTGGCGCGGGCCCGGGGCCTCCCCATCGCCGACCAGCCGGAGAGCCAGGATATCTGCTTTCTGGCGGACGGGGACTACCGTCGGTTCGTCGCTGAACATATGCCGGAGGCGGTCCGCCCTGGCCCTATTCTGGACAGGGCGGGCCGGGTACTGGGGGAGCACAGAGGGCTGATTCACTACACCATAGGCCAGCGGAAGGGCATCGGCGTGGCGGCTCCGCATCCCCTCTACGTCCTGGACATGGACCCTCAGCGCAATGCCCTGATCGTTGGACGGGCGGAGGAGTTGGGGCAATTGGAGTGCGTGGTGGCCCGGATGCACTACATTTCCGGCGAGGAGCCGCCGGGGCCTTTTGAGGCCACCGCCCAGATTCGCTACCGCCACAGGGAGGCCCCGGTGGTCGCCACGCCCCTGCCGGGAGGCCGCCTCCACGTCCGCTTCGCCGTCCCCCAGCGGGACATCACCCCGGGCCAGTACCTGGTCCTGTACGACGGCGAAGTCGTCCTGGGGGGCGGGGTAATTTGTGCGCCTTGGGAAACCGTGATACAATGAAGTCGTCTTGGGGGAGGGTGATTTGTGCGCCGGGGGAAAGCGTGATACAATGTCTTTAAAGAAGCACATCCTGACCACCTACAGCGATGAGGAGACTTTTCTAATCGGGGAAGCGCCATCCTACTGAGAGGGAGAGCGATGGGAACAAGGGGTGAAAATCCAGAAGCAATCCCCACGCCCGCCGAGGCCCGCCTGAAGCGCAACCTGATCCTGAGCCTGCTCCTCGTGGGCGCGTTTATGCTGGGTATGATCGCCTTGCTGGTGGTGCTGGCGGTGGACGCCTATCGCTCTCCGGTCCAGCCCAGCCCGGGGGCGGCGGTCGTCTCCCTGATGCGGGATGCGGCTATCATCCTGGTCGCCTGTGAGACCCTCCTGATCGGCATCCTGCTCATTATCCTGACGATCCAGGTGCAGGCGCTGGTGTCGCTCCTTCGGGACGAGATTCGCCCGATGTTGGAGACCCTCAACGACACCCTGGCGACCGTCCGGGGGACGACGCGGTTTGTCAGCCATCATCTCGTCTCCCCGACCATCCAGGCGGCCAGTTTTATGGCCGGCGTGCGGCGGGTGCTGAAAGAGGTCGCGGGGTTCTTTAGAGGCGCACAATGATCCGTGAAAATCCGGCGAGTTTTTCTTTCTAGGACGTGATTGAGGCCGTGGAGGCTCTGCCTCCAGATGACAGGCTTTGCTGGTGGAAATCATCCGCCAGCGGTTGGTCCAATACCGCCGTAAAGCACTGGCGGCGGAGATTGCCGAGGCCCGTGAAGCCTACCAGCGGGGTGAGGTACGCCGGGGCACAGTGGCTGATTTAATGCAGGAACTGGCAGATTGAGGACGCTGGTCTGGAGCGCAACGTTTGTACGGGCTTTCAAGCGGGCTGTCCGTCGCCAGCCGGAACTTCGGGCCAGGATTGAGCGCACCCTTCAACAATTGGCAGAGGATCCGTTTCATCCCACGCTACACAGCCACAAACTGAAGGGCGAATTGGCTGGCTCATGAGCCTGCACTGTAGATTATGACAACCGTATCCTTTTTGAGTTCGTCTAAAACCCTGAGTCGGGGGAGGAAGAAATCCTTCTACTGACGATGGGAACCCATGACGAGGTTTACTGAGGTATTCTCCCACAGAAACAGGAGGACTTCCCATGGCAAAAGACAATGGCAGCGATGTGGTGGCCTTTCTGGCCGGATTCGTGGTCGGTGGGCTGGTGGGAGCGGCGGTGGCGCTGCTCTTCGCCCCCCAATCCGGTAAGGAGACGCGGGCTCAAATTCGGGCCAAAGGCGTGGAACTGAGCGAGAAGGCAAAGGAAGAAGCCGAACGGGCGCGCCTTCGGGCGGAGCAGGCGCTGGAAGAAGCCCGCGCCAAGGCGGAAGCGGTCGCCGCCGACCTTCGCCGCCGGGCCGAGGAGATCCAGGCCCAGGGACAGGTGGTCCTGGAGGAGGGCCGCCGGCAACTGACTGAGGTGGTGGAAGGAACCCGCAAGGCCGTCACCCGGGCCCGGGGAGGCGCCCCCGTCGAAGAGCCTTCAGCCTGACTACTACGGCATCGGGAGCAACGGTCGGAAACCGCCGTAAGAGAGCGGAAGGGACCGCGCGCCCTACGTCCTTCGCGTTTCCTTTCCCGTTTTACGCATTCCGTTCCACCCTGCGAGGTGACCGATGGAACTCCTGACCGTTCGTATCCAGAAACCGGATGACGTCAACTTCATCCTGGGAATGAGCCACTTCATCAAGACGGTGGAGGACATCCACGAGGCACTGGTGAACACGGTGCCGGGCATCCGCTTCGGCCTGGCCTTCTGCGAGTCCTCCGGCCCGGCCCTGGTCCGCTGCAGCGGCACCGATGAGGCTATGATAGAACTGGCGAAGCGGAACGGACTGGCCATCGGTGCGGGCCACTCGTTCCTCATCTTTCTGGCCCCCGGTTTCTATCCTATTAACGTCCTCAACGCCGTCAAAGCGGTGCCGGAGGTCTGCCGCATCTTCTGTGCCACCGCCAACTCCGCCGAGGTCATCATCGCCCAGACGGAGCAGGGACGGGCTATCCTGGGAGTGGTGGACGGTGTCAGCCCCAAAGGGGTGGAGGGACCGGAGGAGGTAGCCCACCGCAAGGAGTTCCTGAGAAAAATCGGCTACAAATTGTAGGAGACCGGTATGCGAATTCCCCTTCCCCCTGCAGTCCGCGAAGCCTGGGGAGATAGCATCGCCGATGCCTTTATCCTCTGGCTGGAGGATTGGGGAAGCCACCTGATCCGGGAGAAGGCCGTTCCCCGGGACGAATATCGGGAGGTTCTTTCCCGCGCGGAATTCCACCAGGAAATTCAAGCCCTCCGCCAGGAGATGCTCGCCCTCCATCAAGCAACGCTGGAGCAATTAGACCGGATGCAGGAGCGGATGGACCGGCTGCAGATCCAAACGCAGGAGCGGATGGACCTGCTGCGGGTTCAGACTCAGGAGCGGATGGACCGGATGCAGGCTCAGATCCAGGAGCGGATGGACCGGGAATTCGCAGCGGTTCATGAGCGCCTGGATCGGATGTACCACCAGATGGTCATCCAGACCCGATGGTTGATCGGAGCCCTGCTGGGGTTCGGCACCATCATCACGGTCCTGCTGGCAATTGCCCAGTTCAAACCGTGAAAGGTCGGCCGTGGAAATCCCTTCCCTCTTCCTAGCCCTTCTGGCAGGTCTGGCATCCTTTCTCTCCCCCTGCGTCCTCCCGATGGTACCGGCCTACATCGGCTACCTGAGCGGCCGCGCCATCGCCGGAACGGATGCCGGGACTTCCGTCCGGGAGCGGTTCGCCACCTTTCTCCACGCCCTGGCCTTTGTCCTGGGCTTCTCGGCGGTCTTTGTCGCCCTGGGTGCGGCCGCTGGCGGGCTGGGCCGCCTCCTGCGCTCCGACTGGGTCCGCTGGGTCGGCGGGCTGGTGATGGTTTTCTTCGGACTGGCGCTGATGGGGGCCATCAAACTCCCTGCCCTCTACACCGAACGGCGGCTCCACCTCCCCACCGGCTCCCGATGGGGGTACCTCTCCTCCGCCCTCGTCGGCATCTCCTTTGCCGCCGGATGGACCCCCTGCGTCGGGCCGGTGCTGGGGGCCATTCTGGCCCTGGGGGCCAGCCAGGAGACGGCCATAAAGGCCGCGCTCCTGCTGACGACTTACTCCCTCGGTCTGGGCCTCCCCTTCCTTCTGGTTGGACTGGCGGTAGATCGGATTGGCGTGGGGCTGCGGCGCCTCCACCGTTACCTCCGCCCTATCCAGGTTGTCACCGGCGTCCTGATCCTCCTCTTTGGTGTGCTCCTTTTTATGGACTGGCTGCGGATCTTGGGCGCGTGGATGACTTCCCTGGGGCTGGGCTGGGACCTGGGGCTTTAACGGACCGGGCTTCTACAAGAGCCCGGCCCGTTTTTTACCCATCTCGCTTCAATTTCCCCGTCCGTTTGGCGTATTTCTCGGCCTGGTGGAAAATCGCCAGCCCCAACGGGATGGAGACGACCCCCGCCAGGAATGCCGGCCAGAGATAAGGCCAGAGGGAGACCGTAGATGCGCCCCGCAGGATGGCTGCTCGCATCCCTTCTAATATAAAGGTCGCCGGAGAGACCCGCGCCAGCGGCTGGATCCAGTCCGGGAGCACCTCCACCGGATAGTAGACCCCAGAGATGAGCAGGAAAACGGCCTGCAGGACGTTGGTCATCTGCGCGCCGCGCTCCGGGAACAATAGCGGCAGCACCGACGCGACGATGCCCAGTCCGATAAAGGATAGACTCCCCGAAAGAAGCACCACCGTCGCCCCCCAGAGATTTGCCCCGCTCAGGTCCAGGTGGAAGAAGAGCACCACCACCCCCAGGATGACCAGCGTGAAGAGCAGGCTGTAGGCTACAGCGAAGGCCGTCTGTCCCGCCATATGGGTGAGCCGGGTGATGGGAGCCATCAGGGTATACTCTATCGTTCCCTCCCATCGCTCCCAGGCGATCATCTCGCTGATGTTATCAAAGATGATGGCCAGGAAGCGCCAGACCATCGTCCCGATGAGCAGGTAGAGGATGAGATAGTTAGTATCCACCGGCACACCGGAGATGGCCTCCATGCCGGCGCCGATGTAGGTGATGGAGAGGGTATTGGCAATGGAGTAGGCCAGCCAGACTACTTCCCATCCCCAATAGCGGCGCACCAGGTTGAAATTCCGCTCCACGAACGCATAGGAAGCGCGGAGGGTTCGGACGAGCGTGTATCGTATACTGCTGATCGCATATAACGCATTTTGTTTCTTGCCCATTGTGCACCGCTCCTGAACCAAAATCACTTCAACCGGAAAATTGTGGTTCAGTCGTCAGTGGTCGGTGGTCAGTAGTGGTCAATCGTCAGTGGTCGCCTCCAGAACGTCAGATCGGTCTGGAACTCCAGGCCCAGGGCGGATGCCAGTGCTCTGCCCTCCGGCTCCTCCATGAGAAGGTCTATGTAGGCGAAGCCCAGGTGGGCCGCCAGGGCCTGCAGGGTCTCCACCGCCGGGCGCAGGTCGGCCTCCGGCGGCGCCCAGACGAAGCCGTCGGCCTGGGCGGGGGCCAGGGGTTGCGCCCGCAGGCCCAGCCAGACCCTTTCCCCGCCCGGCATGCGGGCCTGCCATCGCCCCCAGGGGAGGCGAGCCAGTTCCGGCAGCGGTCGGTCGGCGATCTCGTGCCACATATGGCGCCCGGTCTGGTAACGGCCCACCCGCAACGCCAGCCCTTGCCCGGCGGGATAGGGGGCATCATCGGCCTGGCGGAGGCCGGCGGGGAGGGGAACCTCCCGCGCTGAAGCCTGCCATTCCCGCAGCCACAGCCAGGGCTCAAACCCCACCCGGCGATAGAACGGCTCCGCCTCCCGCTCCGGCTGGGTTGTGAGCGCCGCGCAGCCGCGCTCCTTCGCCAGCGCGACCCCCGCCTCCACCAGTGCCCGGCCGACTCCCCGTCCGAGATGGGCCGCATGGACGAAGAGCAGGGAAAGGTGAAGGACATGCCCGTACGGTGGCGGCTCGTTATCTTCCACGAACTCCGCCTCACCCACCCCTTCCTCTCCCCGCAGAGCGACCAGGGCCAGATGGCCCGCTCCCAGCCAGCGTCGGAGGTGGGCCGCGCAGGTCTCCGCGTCCATCCACGGGCCGCCGTGGAGCCAGTGCTCGTAGCGGGAGAGGGCGTCGTATGGCACGGCCTCCCCTTTCCCACCCCGCCGCCAGACCCGGATGTGGCTGCAATGGACAGCGGTGATGGCCTCTGCGTCCTCGGGCGTCGCCGGACGGATGGTCAAACCGTTCATTCTTCCTCCTCCACCCGCAACTTTTTGCCCGTCAGTTCCATGAAGACGTCCTCCAGTGTCACGCCGTGGCCGTTAGCCTTCCCGAGGCGCGCCTTTAACGCGCCGGGAGTGTCCAGAGCGACGATGCGCCCCCCGTCTATGATAGCAATCCGGTCGCAGAGGGCGTCCGCCTCCTGCATGTCGTGAGTGGTCAGCAGGATGGTGGCATCGTGGCTATCTCGCAGTTCCCGCACGAATGCCTGGACCTCCCGTTTGGACCGGGGGTCCAGCCCGGTAGTCGGCTCGTCCAGCAAGAGCAGGACCGGCTGGGTGAGAAAGGCGCGGGCGATGGCGACCTTCTGCTGCATCCCCCGGCTCATCTCCTCCATCGGCTGGAAGACCTCATCCCGCTTCAGGCCCAGGCGGGTGAGAATCTGGAGTGCGCGCTCCCGGGCCTGACGGCCATCCAGTCCGTAGAGGCGGGCACCATAGAGGAGGTTCTCCATCGCCGAGAGTTTCTTGAAGAAGGACGCCTCCACCGAGACGCGGTTGATGAGCCGCCGGACGGCCATTTCCTCCCGCACGACGTCGTGGCCAAAGACGGTGATCTGACCGGAATCGGGCAGGAGAAGCGTGGCGATAAGCCGCACCAACGTGGACTTGCCGGAACCGTTGGGGCCCAGGATGCCGAAAATCTCCCCCCGCTCTACCTGGAAACTCACGTGATCCACGGCGACGATGAGAGATGGGGCCGCGTCTGCCCGTTTTCGCCGGTGAAAGACCCCATTGTGTCTGCGGAACTGTTTGGTGACTTCGGAGACAACGACAGCAGTCCGGATATTCTCGTACATCCACCTTCTTCTCCGAGATGGTAGCCGTGGAAGATTTCGGCCTGATTCTGTGGCCATCCACGGAAATAGGACGCAGATAAACGCAGATTCTCTCGGATTTATTTCGGACGCAGATAAACGCAGATTCTCTCGGATTTATTTAGGACGCAGATAAACGCAGATTCTCTCGGATTTATTTCGGACGCAGATAAACGCAGATTCTCTCGGATTATCTTTGAAAATCTTCACCATCGGCCAGCGAAGCCTGCGAAAATCTGCGTCCATCTGCGAGCGAAGCCTGCGAAAATCGGCGTCCCGTTTTATTTCGGACGTAGAGAAAGGCAGATTCTCGCGGATTTTTTAATATTAAGGGCAAGATTTCCCCGTCGCTATTCCCGATAAAGTCTCATATAGACAGCGCGGCCGTAGGGGGAGCCCCACGGCCGCGCGCAGGAGAAACAGAAAGGCCGTGGGCTCCCGCAGGCGCCCACGGCCTTAAGTATTATTTAATTAGCAGCCAGGTGGCGCACTGCGGCACGGCATGCGGGTATCCCCACTACCCAGCGCAGGAAACCCGATCATCCATGGAATCGTCGCAATGCTCATCTGGCCTGCTCCTTGGTGATTTCGTTTTCTATTCTACTCCACTCCGGAGAATTGTCAAATCAAGATTCCCGATAATGGCAGCCCCGGCTCCGGCGGTTGTGATAGGCGGCCTCTGCGACCAGGAGCGCCGCCTGCACCGCGTGGCGCAACCCCACCAGCCCGTCGCTCAGCCGGCTGGCCCGGTAGAAGTCGTCTATCTCTTCCTTCAGGTGGCGGAGGTCCCGGAGGGCGCGCGTGAGCCGCCGCTCGGAGCGGACCAGCCCCACATAGTTCCACATGGTGTACTGGATCGCCCGCAGGTCGCGCCAGATAAGGGCCGGGTCCGCCTCCTCCACCCCGGTCTCCTCCCAGGGCGGGACCTCCTCCGGGGAGACGATGGGGAGCGCACCCCGCGCCGCGATGGCCCGCGCGGCGCGCTGGCCCCAGACCAGTCCCTCCAGGAGCGACGTGGAGGCCAGCCGGTTGGCCCCGTGGACCCCCGTGCAGGCCACCTCTCCGACGGCGTAGAGGTTGCGAATCGTCGTCCGGCCCCACTCATCGGTCCAGACCCCGCCGCAGAAGTAGTGGGCCGCCGGGACGACCGGGATGGGCTGGGCAGTGATATCCAGCCCCAGCGACCGGCAACGGTCATAGATGGTGGGGAAGCGCTCCCGAATCCGCTCCGGCGGGAGGATGGAAGCAATGTCCAGCAGGACATAGGGGTAGCCGTTGGCAACCATTTCGTGGTGGATGGCCCGCGCGACCACGTCCCGGGGCGCCAGGTCGCCCCACTCCGGGGCATATTTCTGCATAAAGGGACGACCATCCGGAGTGAGCAGCCGTCCTCCTTCCCCTCGTACTGCCTCCGAGATGAGGAACCCCTCCGCGCCGGGGAGGGCCAGGACGGTGGGATGGAACTGGATGTACTCGGCGTTGATGACGCGCGCTCCGGCCCGATAGGCCATGGCCAGGCCATCGCCCCGGGCCCCCTCCGGATTGGTGGTGTACCGGTAGATGCGACCCAGGCCGCCCGTCGCCAGTACCGTCGCCCCGGCCAGATACCGGTGCACCCGCCCGGTGGCCCGGTCCAGCACATACGCGCCATGGCAGGTGATGGGGTCATAGACGGTGAGGGAGTCGCGGGCATGGTGGGGAAAGGTGATGAGGTCCACCGCTGTGGCGCCGGTCACCAGGCGGACGTTGGGATACCGGCGCAGCGCGGCGACCAGCGCCCCGATGATGGCCCGCCCCGTCGCATCGCCGACGTGGAGGATGCGGGGGCGGGAATGGGCACCCTCCAGGCCGTAAGCCAGCCGCCCGTCGGGCTCCCGGTCAAAGGGGACGCCCAGTTCCCGAATCAAAAACTGCTCCACCAACCGGGGCCCCTCTTCGGCCAGGATCCGGACAGCGGTGGGGAGGCTGAGGCCGGCCCCGGCGGCCAGGACGTCCTGGGCCAGGAGGTCGGGGCTATCGTCCTCCCCCAGCGTGACGATGCCGCCCTGAGCGTAGCGGGTGTTGCTCTCTTCGGGGTCCGCCGCGCGGGTAATAACGGTGACCTGCCGCTGGCGGTCGCGCGCCAGGACCAGCGCGGCGGTCGCTCCGGCAATCCCACAGCCGATGATCAGGACGTCACTCTCTACCAGTTCGGTCATAAGCCTCCCGTGAGCCATTCCACCCGGATCAATCCTTCCACTTTCTGGAACTCCGGGTCGCCCGTCACCAGGGTCGCGTCCTGCACCCAGGCCAGTGCCGCCGCAAAAGCGTCTGCGTAGGAGATGGGATGATTCGCTTTTATGTGGGCTGCTGTAAAGGTGAGATCCCGGTCCGGAGGAACAATCTCTAGGGGGAGGTGGTCTATGATCCGGATGGCCCCCTCCGCAGCGGGACGTCCCCCTTGCCGCTCACTGATATAGAGCACCTCCCCGTAGTTCACCAGGCATAGGGAGAGGCGAATTTCTCCGGCATGGGCACTGAGAAGCAACTGTCGAGCCCGCTCCGCTCCGGGCTCTCCACGCAGATAAGCGAGGAGCGCGAAGGCGTCAAAAACGTAACGGCGGCTCAACTTCCTGTTCCTCCCTCTCCCGCTCTTTCAGGAGGGCCTGAGTCCAGGACCCCTCGCCTCCAAAACGCCGAAGGGCCCCGAAACCCTCTTGGACAGGGTCCTCCGGGACTGGCACAATGGAGAGGATGCCGCCATAGTCAATAAACTGAACCCGTGTGCCAGGCCGCAGGCCATACCGCTCCCGGTACTCTTTGGGGATTACTACCCACCCTTTTGGAGAAACGGTCATTGTCGTCATGCTGAAACCCCAGTAAGTAATACTTTCTGCAAAAAAGTATACCAGAAAGGGCGGAAAATGCAACCGGAGGGGCGATAGCCGCCGCCCTTTCCACTCCTCCCGTTTGACAAACAGCAAGATGTATAATAAGATTGAGGCGATTCCACGTTATTGTAAAAGCCGACCTTGAGGGAAATTTTTATGGAAAACGAAACTCTTCTATCCCGCATCTCTTCCCGCACCGCGCGGGTCGCCGTTATCGGACTGGGATATGTGGGGCTGCCGCTGGCGGTAGCCTTCGCCCGGGCCGGGTTCCCGGTCACCGGCGTGGATGTGGATGAGCGCAAGGTTGCCGCGCTGAACGCAGGCCGCAGTTACATCGGCGACGCCTCCGATGAGGATCTGCGCCCCTATGTGGCGTCGGGCCGCCTCCGCGCCACGACGGACTACGACGCGCTTCGGGACGCAGACGCCATTTTCATCTGCGTCCCCACCCCCTACGACGCCCAGCGGGCCCCCGACCTCTCCTACATCCGCGCCGCTGCAGAAGGCATTCGCCTCCGCCTCCGCCCCGGCCAACTGGTCGTCCTGCAATCCACCACCTACCCCGGCACCACCGAGGAGATCGTCCAGCCCATTCTGGAGGCGAGTGGTCTCAAGGCGGGCGTGGACTTCTACCTGGCCTTCTCCCCGGAGCGGATCAACCCGGGCGACAAATACTGGTCGGCTTCCAATACCCCAAAGGTGGTGGGGGGCGTGAATCCGGCCTCCACCCATCTGGCCTGCGAGTTGCTGGGCCAGATGGGCGCGCCCGTCCACCCCGTCTCCTCCCCCCGCGCTGCCGAGATGACCAAACTCCTGGAAAACATCTTCCGCTCCGTCAATATCGCGCTGGTCAACGAACTGGCCCTGCTGGCGGAGCGGATGGGAATTGATTTCTGGGAGGTCATAGAGGCGGCGAAGACCAAACCCTTCGGGTTTATGCCCTTCTATCCGGGGGCCGGGGTGGGCGGGCATTGCATCCCGGTTGACCCCTACTACCTCTCCTGGAAGGCCCGGGAGTACGACTTCTACACCAAATTCATAGAACTGGCGGCAGAGGTGAATCAGGCCATGCCCTACCACGCGGTGGACCTGGTGGCAGAGACCCTCTCTCAAGACGGGCTCCCTGTGAGGGGGGCGCGGGTTTTGGTGCTGGGCGTGGCCTTTAAGCCAGATATAGACGACCCTCGCAACTCCCCCGCCGAGCGGGTGATAGAACTCCTGCTGGCCCGGGGCGCGGAGGTCCGCTATCACGACCCCTACATCCCCCGCTTCACCGTCGGGGGGGACGTCTTCTACCGGCCCAACTGTACGCTGGAATCGGTCCCGCTGACCGATGAGGAACTGGCATCCGCCGACTGCGTGGTCATTGTGACCGGACACCGGTCGGTGGATTACGCGCGGGTGACCCAAACGGCGCAGCGGATGGTGGACTGCTGTAATGCTACCCGGGGCGCGCCGCAGGGGCAACGGGTCGTCCGCCTGGGCGCTCCTTTCCCCCGGTGAATCTGATGAACCGCAAGGGTAACTCCTCGCATCCTCTACGATGGGAGACCCGGCCTCCCTCTCCGGCCCACCTGCGCGCGATACAGGTTTTGACCGGTGTCATCATCGTTGGCGCGCTGGCGGCAGCGGTCTATTTCCGGGACCGAATCCAGGAACTGGCCGCCTACGGCTACGCGGCGGTCTTCCTGGTGGGGCTGCTCAGCAACGCTACCATCATCCTGCCCGTCCCGGGCCTGGCGGTCAGTTCAGTGTTGGGGGGTGTCTTCAATCCCTGGCTGGTGGGGCTCGTGGCGGGGGTCGGACAGGCGCTGGGGGAACTCTCCGGCTACCTGTTGGGCTACAGCGGCCAGACGCTGGTCTCCGACCGCCCCCTTTACAGCCGCATCCAGGGCTGGATGCGCCGCTACGGGGTCTGGGTCATCTTCGTCCTGGCGGTCATCCCCAACCCCGTCTTTGACATCGGCGGGATGATGGCCGGCGCGCTGCGGTTCCCGGTGTGGAAATTCCTGGGCAGTTGCGCGGCCGGGAAAATCATCAAAAACACCGCCTTCGCCCTGGCCGGATACTACGGCATAGAGGCCCTTATGCGTCTGTTGGGGCGGTAGATGCTCTCTGCGACCGGCGACCTGCAACCTGTCTGTAAGGAGGCACCGTGAATGGCTATATGGGCAAACTGCTGCGCGTGGACCTCTCCGGAGGCCGAATCTGGGAGGAGCCGCTGAACGAAGCGTACGCCCGGCTCTTCGTCGGCGGGAGCGGCCTGGCGGCCCGCTACCTGCTGGATATGGTCGGCCCGGAGACCGACCCCCTCGGCCCGGAGAATCCCCTTATCTTTATGACCGGCCCGCTGGTGGGCACTGCTATGCCCTCGGCAGGACGGCTGAGCGTGGGTGCGCTCTCCCCCCTCACCCGCATCTGGGGGGAGTCCAACACTGGCGGTTTCGTGGGGCCAGAACTCCGCTTCGCCGGATACGACGGCATCATTGTCACCGGACGGGCCGACTGCCCCGTCTGGCTCTCCGTCGTGGAGGGGGAGGCCCGCCTGCACGACGCGGCCGACCTCTGGGGCCTGGATTCTTACGCCACCCAGGAACGGGTCCGGGAACTCCTGGGCGAGCCGAAGGCGCGCGTCCTCTGCATCGGCCCCGCCGGGGAGCGCGGGGTGAAGATGGCGGCGGTGATGAACGACCACGGCCGCGCCGCCGGGCGGACCGGTATGGGCGCCGTGATGGGCTCCAAAAACCTCAAGGCCGTCGCCTTGCGGGGCACCGCCCAGGTCCCCCTGGCCGACCCGGAGGGGTTCGGGGCGACGGTGCGGGAAATCAACGCCGCCCTCTCTGAAGACATGGTCGCTGAGGCCCTCCGGCTGGCGGGAACGGCCGGTTATGTGGACATGGCGCTCATGTTCGGCGACCTCCCCATCCGTAACTGGCGGGTAGGGGAATGGGAGGAGGCCGGAAACCTCTCCGGCGTCCTTCTAACGGACCGGTACCTGAACCGGCGGATGGCCTGCTACCGCTGTCCCATCGCCTGTGGCCGGGAGACCCGCGCGCCCCGCTATGGCCTGGAGAAGGTGGACGGCCCTGAGTACGAGACCATCGGCGCGCTGGGGACGATGCTGATGGTTGCCGATCTGGAGGCCGTCATCTACGCCGGGCACCTCTGCAACGTGTACGGGATGGACACCATCAGCGTCGGCTGCACAATCGCCCTGGCCTGTGAGTT
Organism: Anaerolineae bacterium; assembly: GCA_036172315.1. Taxonomy (GTDB): domain Bacteria; phylum Chloroflexota; class Anaerolineae; order B4-G1; family DUEL01; genus SpSt-77. The sequence continues at coordinate 53,640 of JASFBC010000018.1, forward strand.
GATGGAGCGGGGGGTGATCCCCCCTGCCGACACCGGCGGCCTGGAAATTCGCTTCGGCGACGCGGAGACCGTGCACCGGCTCATCTCCATGATCGCCCATCGGGAGGGCTTCGGGGACCTCCTGGCGGAGGGAAGCGCGGCGCTGGCCCAGCGGTACGGCGTACCGGAACAGGCCGTCGTCGTCAACCGGCTGGAGGTGCCCATGCACGACCCCCGCGCCTTCGTGGGCATGGCCGTCACCTACGCCCTCTCCCCGCGCGGCGCCTGCCACATGGAGGGGGACGTGTACGGCGTGGACACCGGGCAAGGGCCGGCGACCGAACTGGGCATCCTCCCTGGCGACCGCTTTGAGATGAGCGAAGAGAAGGGACGCATCGCGGCCCGTCAGCAGGCCTGGCGCAACCTCTACAACGGGATGATCCTCTGCCAGTTCCAGAATCCCGGCGTGGAGCGGGTGCGGGCGGCGCTGAGCGCGGCCACCGGCTGGGACCTCTCTCCGGAGGACCTGTTAGAGGCCGGGAAGCGCATCGTCACCCTGAAGCGGGTGCTGAATATGCGCCGGGGGTTGACCCGCGCCGACGACCGTCTCCCCGCGTCGCTGCTGGAGCCCCTGGAGACGGGCGGGGCAGCGGGCGTGGTGCCCGACCTGGAAGTCCTGCTGGCGGGCGCGTACGCCGAATACGGCTGGGACCTGCAGACCGGCGCGCCGACGGAGGCGGCGCTGGCAGCGGTGGGGTTGGGCGGGCGCGGATGAACGCAGACCGGAGGGAGCGCTCCCTTCGGCGGGCCGCCGTGGCGATCATCGCCACCACCCTCCTCCTGGTCGCGGAGAGTTACCATACCCTCTGGGGCAACCGGCTGCTGACCCGCACTCTACTCTATCTGGTGGTCCCGCTAAGCATCATCCTGCTGGCTTTCCGGGAGTCCCCGGCCCGCTACGGGTTCCGGCTGGGGGACTGGCGGGCAGGGCTGAGGTGGACGCTGGGGGCATGCGCCGGGCTGGCAGTGCTGATGGCCATCGTGGCCCGGACGCCGGCGTTTCGGGCGTACTACAGCGGCGCCGCCTCCGGCCGACTGTTCTGGCTGGCGGACGGAGTGGAACTGCTGGGGTGGGAGTTCTTCTTTCGGGGGTTTCTGCTCTTTGCGCTCTACCGGGCCTGCGGGCCGCTGGCGCTGCTTCTGCAGGCGGTGCCGTTCACACTGGCCCACATCGGCAAGCCGGAACTGGAGACGCTCAGTTGCATCTTCGGCGGGACCGCCTTCGGCTACATCGCCTGGCGGACCCGTTCATTCCTCTATCCGTTTCTGATCCACTGGTTTCTGGCCTCTTTTACGGCGGTAGTGGCCGCCGGGTGATGCGGATGGCGACGTTCGTAGTAATGGGCCATGACGTGGCACCAGTGGCAGGCGGCGTAGCCGATGCTGAGGAAGATAGGCTTATCCTCCCGTCGGGCCTCCTGCAGCGCCTCCTCCCCCCAGGGGTACCAGTCCACCGGGTTATCGGCATGCTGGCGCAGATAGGGGCTGGTTTCGTGAATGAGACGGTTCGGCATGGGACTCCTGTAACGTGCCAGGCACTGCTGGAAGTTCTTGCGCCCCGTTCCTCCTACAAGTACTCCGACCGGATCCCCCACCAGTACATATCCGCCAGCCGTTGGTGCTCCTGGCGCAGGCGGACGTAACTCTCGTAGCGATGACGGTGGACCCGTCCCGTCTCCAGCGCCACCATTACCGCACACCCCGGTTCCACGGTGTGAGTGCAATCGGAGAAACGGCAGTCGGCCACGTAGGGCGCGATGTCCGGAAAATAGGCGTCCAGTTCCTCCGGGTCCACGTCAAAGAGGGCGAGGGCGCGGATGCCCGGCGTATCGGCGACCCAGCCGCCCCGCTCCAGGGGGAAGAGTTGGGTGACGACGGTGGTATGGCGGCCCTCGCCGGTGGCCTCGCTGACCTCCCGTACGGCCAGGCCCAGCCCGGGTTGGATGGCGTTGAGGAGACTGCTCTTGCCGGTGCCTGAGGGGCCCACCAGCGCCGAGACCCGCCCCTCCAGTTGCCGGGCCAGGTCCTCCACCCCCTCCCCCGTCTCCGCGCTGGTGTAGAGGACCGGGTAGCCGATCTCCTCATAGATGCCGAAGAGGCTCTGGGCCTCCTCCCGGCCCACCAGGTCTATCTTATTGGCGCAGACGACGGCGGGGATGTGCTGGAGTTCGGCCCCCACCAGGAGCCGATCCAGCAGGCGCAGGTTCGGCTCCGGCTCCGCGCAGGCGAAGACGAAGACGGCCTGGTCGGGATTGGCCAGGATGACCTGCTCCCGCTCGGAGAGATACCCCTCCCGGTCCCAGGAGCGGGAGCCCCGGCCGCCGGGGGGCGGGGCCAGGCGGGCCAGTACCCGCTCCCGGGGGAGCACCTCCTCAATGACGCCGACGCCACCGGAGGCCAGCCGGAAGCGGACCCGGTCCCCCACGGCGACGGGGTCAGTATCCAGCCGCCGCTTCTTCAGCCGCCCCCGCAGATGGCAGAGGAAGTCCCCCTGGTCGGTATGGACGGTGTAGAAGCCGCTCTGGGCGCGGATGACGAGGCCTTCTATCATCGTGAAATGGGATGCGTATTGCCGTGCCTTGCTCCCTGTCATGGCGTTGGGGTACTCTCTGCCTGGCGGCAGAGGCGGATACCTTCCTGGGCATTGGCGTCGTTAGGGTCCATCTGGAGCGCGGCGTCAAAGAGCGGGTAAGCCCGCTCGCACTGGGCCATATAGTAGTAGCAGAGGCCCAGGGTGTAGAAGTACTCAATGCGAGGTCCCCGGACCGGTTCGGCTTTCAGCGTGGCTGTCACCGTGCCGTCGGAGGCCACCCAGAAGGGGCCGGTGTTCAGGGGAGTATCGGAGAGCGTCCGCAGGCCGCTGAACCAGCCCACGTAGACCTGGCCGGTGGGCGGGTCGGGCATCCGCTCCAGGGCCAGCGTGACCTCGCCAGTGGCCGCGTTCATCGTGACCTGACCGCGCGCGGCGGCCCAGGCGCCGGTCTTGTCGGTGGGCGTCAGGTCGGCGGAGAAGCGGATCATCCCGTTGTCGGTGGGGCGGAGCCGCCCCTCCAGGATTTTGCGGGCGAGGGTGGGATAAGTGTACTCCTTCTGGACCGGTTCCACCGTGATGTAAAAGCCGCGCGCAGCCCGCCGGGAGGCCCGGTAGGCCATATCTATGGCCTTCTCAAAGTTGGGGATGGCCGATTCGTAGTTGCGCTGGCTCCAGTAGACGGTCGCCAGGCGGCCGTACGCCGTAGCATACTCCGGGTCGGCCTGGATGGCCTGCTCCAGGTACCGCCGGGTCTCCTGGTATTCCTCAATCGCATAGTAGACCCAGCCCAGTTGGGCCAGCGCATCGGCTCGGTAGGGGGCCAGTTCCACTGCCCGACGGTAGGCCGCGATGGCGCCGGACGGGTTTAGCAGCGCCTGGCGGTTCCGACCAACGTCCAGATACAGGTAGGCCAGGTTGGGGTGAACCTCCAGCGCCTTCTGGTAGGCCTCAATCGCCCCGCTGTAGTTGCCCATCATCTCCAACGCGTAGCCGTAAGCCCTCAACCCGTCCACGCTGCGGGGGTCCAGTTTCTGGGCCGTCCGGGCCGCCTCCAGCGCGGCGTTCCATTGCCCACTATCCATATACGCCTCGGAGAGGTAGGCATAGGCCTCGGCGTACTCGGGTTGCAAGTCGATAGCCCGGTCGCAGGCATCCAGCGCGTCCTGCACCCACCCGACCCAGTCGTAGGCCATACAGAGAGCCGCCCAGGCGGGAGCGGAGTTCGGGTCTATCGCCACCGCCCGCTCCCCGTACCGGACAGCCTCCAGCGGTTTGCCGTCCAGCACCAGCAGGCGGACCAGAGGCGGGTAGAGGGACGCGTCGTTGGGAAACAGCCCGATGGCCTGCTGGTAAACCGCGATGGCGCTCCGCAGGTCTCCATCCCAATAGTACCTGTCCGCCTCTATCTGGTAGGACTGAGGAGAACGGGTAGGGGTCGGAGTGGGCACAATGGTCACTTCCACCTCCTGCGGCTGGACCCGGAAGTAGACGTATCCCGCCGCCCCGATGAGCAGGAGCAGAAGGAGAACCCGCCAGGGGTTGGAGTGCTTTCGCCTGCGCCGGCTCAGGTACATTGTCGGAAGACCTCTGATGGGTTGACGGTTATGAGTATGCCATAGATTGGGGAATTTGTCCAGAGTTCGCGTAGCGCAGGCTGCTACGCAGGCTAACAGCCTGCGCTACAGGCTAACAGCCTGCGCTACAGGCTAACAGCCTGCGCTACGTGAGAGATTTGTCCAGAGTTCACTTCGGGGGTATAATTTACCCCGAGAAGATTGCCCTCCTGGCGCCGATGGAGGGGCAGGGGCAATAGAGGGGCAACCCGGCGGTTGCCCCGGTGGAGAGGCCGATGCTGGTGCGAGACCGAATGACGCCCAACCCGATTACCCTGCGTCCCGGCAGCGACCCGCTGGCCGGAGTGGCTATCTGCAAAAGCGGCGGCTTCTGCCATCTGCCGGTGGTGGACGAAAACGGGCGTCTGGTGGGGATGGTTACCGAAGAGGAACTGAAGCATTTCCTGGCAGCCGCGCCCTCCCCCGGCGTCCTCCAGCGACAGCACCGGGTAGAGCAGGTAATGAAGTCCCCGGTCGTCTCGGTGCCGCCCGATTATCCCCTGGAAGAAGCGGCCCGGCTGATGATTCACCACCATCTCAGCGGGTTGCCGGTAGTGGATGAGACAGGCCGACTGGTCGGCATCATCACCCGCTCCGACATCTTTGCCCAGTTCGCCGAAGCCCTGGGCGCCGATACGGCGGCGGTCCGGGTCACAGTCCGGGTGCCCAATCGCCCCGGTGAACTGGCCAAACTGGCCGGACGCATCGCACAGGCAGGGGGGAACATCTGCTCCGTTGTTTCCCACTCTCCAGGGACCACGGGCCAGATGGACCTGACACTGCGGGTGGAGGGTGTGGGCCGGGAAGCGTTGCTGGCGGCCATCCGGGCCGATCCGGAGGTGGAAGTCCGCCACGTCTGGGAGCGGGAAGTGGAGGGGCAATGAGCCGCCCGTCCAGGTGGGCCTGCGCGCTGGCCCTGGGGGTTTTACTGCTGACGGCCTGCTCGTCTGGGGGGAACGGCGGCGGACCGCCGGAGGGGGATTCCATCGCCCTGGCCCAGGCTACACCCCCGCCCCAGTCCCTGCTGGTCCCGGGAAAGAGCGTGGAGGGAACGCTGGAAGCCGGAGAGACGGACCGGTGGGTCTTCGCGGCCGCTGGAGGGGACACCGGAACACCCAACCTGGTCACCGTGGAGGTCTGGTTTCGCCCCAGCACCGCCTCCGGACCGGAGGCATCGCTGCGGGCCACCCTGCTGGCACCGGACGGCACGACGGTGGCCGAAGAGGAGGGCACGGTCACCCTGCCGCCGTACATCGTGGAGCGGGAACTCCCTCAGACCGGCTCGTATCTCCTGCGATTGGAGGCCCTATCGGGAACGCCGGGCCGCTACACCCTGCTGGTCACCCTCTCCGAGGAGCGCTACTTAACCCGGCCGGAGGTCTACAGCGGCGGGCCGCCGGCGGGCTGGCCGCTGGAGGAACTCCCGGTGGGCAGTTCCGGTTTCGCCTGGCCGGCGCCGCGTCGGGCTATCTCGGGCTGGTACTTCCATGACCCGTCCAATCCCCGCCACATCGGGCTGGACATCGCAGCAGCCCTTTACGACCCCATCTTCGCCACAGCCGACGGGGTAGTCTCTTTCGCCGACGTCTCCGGTGGCTATGGCAATCTCATCGTCATAGACCACGCCGACGGCTGGCAATCCTGGTACGCCCACCTTTCGGCCTTTTCTGTCATTCCCGGCCAGCAGGTACGGCAGGGGGAGACCATCGGCGCGGCAGGCAGTACCGGTCGCTCCAGCGGGCCGCACCTTCACTTTGAACTTCGTCATAACGGGGTGCCGGTGGACCCCCTGCTCTATTTGCATTAGCCGTCGGGGGTTAACCGTTAGCGTTCAGTCGTCAGTGGCCATGTTCTTCAATTATTGGATTCGCCAGCGGGACTACCTGCTGAAAATCAGTCGGGCACTGACTGCCCAACTGGACCTGGATACCGTCCTGGCCGAAGTGCTTAAGGCGGCCATGGAGATGTTGGGCGGGCAGGCGGCCCTCATCGCCGTTCGGGAGACAGACGGTCGGTTCACCATTCGGGCCGCGCGCGGCTTCCCTCTCCGACTCCAGGACTACTTCTCTCTCCTGTTGATGGACATCCCCAACCAGGTGGACCCGTTTCTTTTCCGAATTCCCAACCTGGAAGCGAAACTGGCGGAGGTCGCCCTGCGGACTGGCCTTCCCTTCAGCCAGGTCATCGCCCTTCCGATGAGAATCGGGCAGGAACTGATCGGTGTCCTCTACGTCATCCGGGCCTACGGCGCGGCCTTCACGGCAGACGACCGGGAGGTCCTGGCCAGTTTCGCCGACCAGGCCGCCATCGCCGTCCACAATGCCCAGTTGTACCAGCGGCTGGCTCAGGAGAAGCGCCGCCTGGACGCCATCCTGGAATCCAGCGCCGACGGGGTGATGATTCTGGACCCCGGGCAGCGCATCACCGTTTTTAACCGGGCGCTGGCGGAGATGACCGGCTGGTCGGCCGCCGAGGCCATCGGCCGCCACCACGACGAGGTCATCCAGTGGGCCCGGCGGGATACGGAGATGGACCTGAGCCGGGCCACCGCAGGCGGCTGGCCCCTGGCCCATTCGCGGGGGAAGGCCGTCCTCTACGTGGAGGGAGACCTGCGCCGCCGGACCGGAGGCGTCCTCAGCGTGGGCATCACCTATGCCCCCCTCCTGGACCGGGAGGGGAAACTGGTCAACATCATTGCCAACGTGCGGGACATCACCCGTTTCCGGGAGGCGGACCGGCTCAAATCCACCTTCGTCTCCGTCGTCTCCCATGAACTGAAGACACCAGTGGCGACGATTCTGGGGTACGCCGAAACCCTGGCCCGCCCGGATGCCCAGTGGGACCCGGAGACGGTCCGGGAACTGGCCGAGGGCATCCAGGAGGAGGCCCAGCGGTTGAACCGTCTGATTACCGACCTTCTGGATGCTTCCCGCATCCAGGCCCGGGCATTGCCGCTCCGGCAGGAGGAGGTGGACCTGGAGATGCTGGCCCAGCGGGTCATCCAGCGGTTCCGTCCCCAGACCGACCGGCACGACATCGCCGTCCGTTTTCCGCCAGACTTCCCCATTGTCCAGGGGGACCCGATGCGCCTGGAGCAGGTGTTGAACAATCTGGTCTCCAACGCCATCAAGTACTCGCCGGAGGGGGGACGGATCCGCATCCGGGGGGAGGTTCGGCCCGAGGAGGTGATAATTTCGGTGAGCGACGAAGGCATTGGCATCCCCGCGACGGAACAGGGGCGCATCTTTGATCCCTTCTACCGGGTGGACGAGGCGCCTGTCCGGCAGGCGGGTGGCGTTGGCCTGGGGCTCTATCTGGCCCGGGCGATTGTGGAGGCCCATGGGGGCCGCATCTGGGTGGAGAGCGAGCCGGGGAAAGGGGCCACCTTTTCTTTCAGCCTCCCACGCCCCCGGCACGACAGCCTCCCTGTGCCGTTCGGTTAAATCTCGTAACTACCCACCCTTCCCGGCGGTTTCGCCGCCAGGGGGTGAAGACCCAACCACCGCCCGGTAATTACGAAAACAATGGCGACCGGATTGACGGATCATATCTGGACGCGGGATGAATCACTACTATGGGGAGTGACCACCCGGCCCGCATTCCAACGGTGATAGGTGATAAAGGAATGAGCGACATCCCATCTGCCCGCGAGACCAGCCAGGCCCGCTGGTTCCGTCAGTCCTGGCTTCTGATGGGGCGGGAACTGCGGGATTATCTGCGGGACTGGCGCATTCTGTTCCCTATCTTCGCCCTGACCCTCCTGTTTCCCCTCGTGATGCGCTTCGTGACGGGCTATCTGGAGGGTTCCTTCTATGAACAGTGGGGGGCAGAAGGGGTAACAACCCGCCTGCTTCCCCTTATGATCCTGCTGGTGGGATTTGTCCCCGTCTCCATCTCCCTGGTCATCGCTCTGGAAGCCTTCGTGGGGGAAAAGGAGCGGATGAGCCTGGAGCCGCTTCTGGCGACACCGCTCTCCGACCTTCAACTGTATCTGGGAAAGATGGCGGCAGCGCTGGTCCTCCCGCTGATGGCCAGCACCGTCGGCATCGCTTTCTATCTGCTCATCCTGCCGATAGAGGCCCGTCCGACCCCCATGACCCTGCTTCAGGTCTTCCTTTTAACAGTCGGCAAGGCCCTGGTGATGGTCTCCGCCGCCGTCATCGCCTCCAGCCAGACCACCAGCGTCCGGGCGGCCAATCTTCTGGCCAGTTTCATCATCATTCCGATGGCCTTGTTGCTCCAGCAGGAGAGCCTCATTCTTCTCCACAGCGGCAACCGGGTTCTGTGGTATATCCTGCTCTTTCTGCTGGTGGCAAACTTCATGCTGGTCCGGATGGGGATTCGGCTCTTCAACCGGGAGGAATTGCTGGGGCGGGAAATTGACGAACTGAATCTGCGCAACATCTGGCGAATGTTTCGGCGGCATCTTGTCTGGGAGCGGTGGTTCTTCGGGTGGCCAACGGAGCGGTTCCCCCGTCCCCTGCGCTGGTTGAGCACCTGGACCGGGCTGTATCTGCGGGAGATTCCCCGGGTTCTGGCCCGTTCTCATCTGGCGCTCGCTTTGGTTCTGATCTCCCTGGCGGGCGCTGTGTGGGTGGGTTGGGAGGTCGCCATCCGCTTCCGGCTTCCGGCCGAATACATCCCGCTGGATCAGGTGACCGAAGAGACGTTTCGGCAGGCTTCGGCCATCTCCTGGCTACCCGCTTTTACCGTTTGGGGAGTCCTGAAGAATAACGTCCGTTCCCTCACACTGGCGGCCATCTTTGGGACCTTTTCCTTTGGGTCGCTGGCGATTATCCTGCTGATGGCCCCGGTTGCCATCATTGCTTATGCTGCCTTCCAGGTCGCCTGGGCGGGATATGACCCGCTGATGTTTGTGCTGACGTTTGTCATGCCGCACGGCGTGCTGGAGATGCCCGCAGCCATCATCGCCACCGCGCTGGCGGTACGGCTGGGCGCGGTCCTCGTTGCCCCGCCCCGGGGGATGACGGTTGGGGAAGGATGGATGCAGGCTCTGGCCGACTTCGTGAAGGTCTTTCTGGCCGTGGTGGTGCCTCTGCTGGCCCTGGCCGCCGCCGTGGAGGTTTCCCTCACACCGGCTCTCGTACTGGCCGTGTACGGGCAATAACGAAAAGCATCCCCCCAGGCCCATTATTGCCCCGCTGCTGCCTTTCTCAGCGCGTCCAGCGCCTCCCCGGCATCCTCCCCTTCGGCCCGGAGGGTGACCACCGCCCCCTGTTCCACCCCCAGGGCCAGCAGGCTCAGCAGGCTTTTCGCGTCCGCCTCCCGGCCGTTGTAGAGGACGCGCACCCGGCTGTGAAACCGCCGCGCCGTCTGGACGAAGCGGGCCGCAGGACGGGCATGCAATCCCTCCGGGTGACCCACCGTCACTTCTATCTCCCGCATCGGATCACCCGCCAGTCCCCCCTGATCCGCATCATCCCCCCAACAGTCCCACCCGAATCGCCTCGCCGGCCTCGTTCAGTCCCGGCCAGATGGGGTACGCGCTGAGGATGCCAATGAGGATGATGGCGGCCATGATCCATGTGGGGGAGATATTCTTCCGGGCTACCAGCCACCACACCAGCAACACCAGTAGCAGAGGCAGTAAATTGGGCATCAGGCCATCCAGGATGGCCTGCAGGCGAAACGTACTGCCGCCGATTATGAAGGCCACCGGGGTGGAAAGGCGGACGAACTGGACCGCCAGCGCGCCCATAATGAAATTGCCCAGCACTCCCGCGCCCAGAATGATGCGCGCAATAGCGCCGGTGCGGAGGATAGACGTCACGGCTGCGCGTCCTTGCACATATCCCTGCCACCAGACCCACCATCCCACCCCCCAGACAAAGGTTGCGACCGCAACCAGGTAGAAGAGCGGGCCCAGGATGTTCCCCCGCGTCGCTGTGCCGATGGCCCCTCCGGTGGCGATTCCGATGCCCAGCGCCAGCGCAATAGGGATGACGATGCCCTGCTGAAGGGTGTCGCCGATGCCCGCCATCGGGCCCATCAGTCCGGTCTTGACCCCGTTGATGGCGTCGTCGCTAATGTCGGCCCCGGCGGCCCGTTCCTCCTCCATCGCGATGACGATGCCATGGATGATGCCGCCGATGTCCGGCTGGGTGTTGAAAAAGACCAGATGCCGTTTCAGGGCTGCGCGGATGTCCTCCTGCTTTTGGTACAGTTTCTCAATGATGGGCGTCATGCTGTGGGCGAAGCCCAGCCCCTGCATCCGCTCCCAGTTGTAGCAGGAGTGGGAGAAGAAGAGCCAGCGCAGCCATGCCCGGAAGACGTCCCGGCGGCTGAGCAGGCCTGGACCAGCCCGCCGCTCAGCGGCAGGCACCAGTTGCCCCCTATCATCCCGGGTCGTGAAGAAGACGTGGATATAGGCTACACAGGCGCCGACGATGGCCAGAACCACCAGGTTGACCTTGCCCGCCATTAGGGAGGTGACGGCGAATCCGATAAAGAAATAGGGCCAGGTATTTCCCCGAAACAGGAATTTCAGGTTCAGGGCGATACCCAGGGCGGCCAGCATCCCGCTGGCGACGAACAACCCGTTCATCGCCCAGATGGCATGGGTAGCGATCCAATCCAGCGCCGCGCCCACTGCCGGTGCGCCCAGGTATGCCGCCAGCGCTACTGGCACTGCATACAGGACGAATAAGAAGGGCTGGGAGTAGAGATAGTTGCTGCGGGCGACGGCCTTGATGTTCCCCTCTTCGGCGGAGCGGTCAGCCCAGTGGGGGATGACCGAGCACGCCGACATCCGCAACGAGTAGGTCAGGCTGCCCAGCAGGCCCAGAGGGGCCGCCAGCGCCAGGGCCGCCTGGACGTCCAGCCCGCCCCCCAGGGCCAGGGCCGTCCCCAGGTAGCCGGCCAGGCCCGGGTCGCCGGGGAACGAACCACCGGCGGTGATCCAGCCCAGGTAGAGGACGTTTATGTTGGCACCGATGGCAACCCCTTCCGCCATCCGCCCCATGACGGCTCCCACCAAACTCCCGGCAACCAGCGGGCGGTAGAGGACGGTGAAGCCGAGGTTGGCAAACCAGGGGGACCAGGCCAGGTAATAGAGGATGCCGACGGCGGCGGCGATAGGGAGACTCATCTGCACCGGCTGCGGTGCCGTCGGCGCGGCGTGGGCCGCCGCTGCGCCCACGCCCATCAGCACCAGATTGACGATGATGGCGATCACGATAGATTTTCTGGATATGCTCATTGTTTCCTCCTGAATTCTGGATAGGAAAAATCCGCGTTCATCTGCGTTTATCCGCCTCCTTTTTCCGATGAAGTTTATTCTCCAAGGCCTGGAAGGTCTCTGAGCGACCGGGCCTTCTCCCCCGGTACGGTCAAAAAAGTGATCTCCACTCCCTGCTCCGCCAGGGCCTTTAAGGCCGCTATTTCTTCGTCCGACATCGCGATGTGGCGGAAGAGGGGCCGCCGCCCTGGTCCGCTCCCCAAGCCGCCTACGTTCAGGGCTGTGTACCGAACCCCCCCCTCATAGAGGCGCAGGGCAGCCTGGGGGGAGCGCAGAAGGATCATCGTCGTCCGGCGGGGATGAGAATCCTGCGGGAGATTGCAGATGGCTTCCTTCAGCGAGAGGACATCCACTTGCAGGCCCGGCGGCGCAGCCAGCCGCATAACTTCCTGCACGAAGGGGTCGGCAGCGACCTCGTCGTCCACGATCACGATGCGGGTGAAGGGCTGGTGTTTGCACCAGACGGCAATCACCTGCCCGTGAATCAGTCGGTCATCAATCCGGATCAGGCCCCAATCCTGGCTCATCGGCGCGGCTCTCGGGTGATGGAAAACAGGGGAAACTGCAGAGGGATTCTTTCCCCTCTGCCGTCTCGGTCGCATCGGCGATCCCAGCGGCACCGGGAAACAGCGCGAAAAGCATGGAGGCAATTCTCCCTTCTCCCCTCCCGCCTGAGGAGGGACGGGAGCGTCGGACAATTCTGGCTCACGGCCCAAAGGGTCCGGGGCGGCAATATTGTATCTGAAAAGCAGGAGTTGTCAAGCGAACGCGTCGGGCAACCGGGCTTATCACCCTCTGCAGTGTCTACCGCGACGTTGGAGTTGATAAATCCAGGCTGCCTTCCGCTGTTGACAAGAAGGGGGGTCGGCATATAATAGATTCGTCAGGAAGCGGCGCTTTGCCCCTGCAGGGCCTGGTTCTGGGTGGAGGCGGGGTCATCCCCTTCTGGGGGTGAGGCAGGCGGGGGCGCCCATTTCGGCGGGGTGGCGTTTGTCGTGGAAGATGAAGCGGCGCACCCAGTCCACAGAGGCCTGCTCGGTGCGGTCGGAGTAACGTTCAAGCCGGAGGACCTCACGGAGTTGGTCCAGGAATTTTGTGGCCATCCGGTGAACTCCCTTGAAGAGGGTGGTGGTATCGTCAAATTTTTGTGGTTTAGGCGGGCAATATTATTATAGCACAATCCTGGCAAATGTCGCAAATTTGCTGTTTAGGTAGAGAGTTGTCAGATATAGGCCGTTACGCTGACATAGTTAACCTAATCCCATGTTAGCCGCCTTGCATACGTTGGCAGATATCAGAATGTCCCCTTGCGAGTTTGTTGACACCTTCCCTGCCTTCTTGACCTACTGGGATAAAGTTCAAGGTAAGCCTGTGGACGACCAGATAGAAGGCTGGGTAAGGGAATATATGTCGCTATGGCCCGAACTTCTGGCCAAGCAAATCGAAGACTACTCATCGCAGAACCTGGACTGGCGACAGATTGCCCGTGAGAAGGTGTTCCCTTATCTGGCTGAGCGACTTCCTACCATTCACCAGGCGCATCACAATTTGCTGGAATTGGGGGGGCCTCTCTATTCCAGAGCGCAACAAGTGCTCACCTTTGACAGCAAAACATTTTTCGTCATCTATGTGGGCATCGGCTGCGGGGCAGGATGGGTTACATCGTTTGGTGGTTTGCCAGCCATTCTCTTTGGGTTGGAAAACATCGCCGAGTGTGGCTGGAGTGGTCCTGAAGCCATCACGGGTTTGGTTGCCCATGAGATTGGTCATCTTGTACATCATCATTGGCGAATGCAGCACGGCAAACCAATGGGGAGTGGACCTTGGTGGCAACTTTACGAAGAGGGATTTGCACAACATTGCGAGAAGTTGATTATGGATTCAGATACTTGGCATCAAGCAAGTGGCGACGATGATGATTGGCTTGATTGGTGTCATAATCACAAGGGCTGGCTTGCTGCCGAGTTCATAAGAACAGTGGAGGCTGGTAAACCTGTCTCCACGTTCTTTGGCTCGTGGCTTGAAATCAGTGGCAAGAGGGAGACGGGCTACTTTCTTGGATACGAAGCCGTTAAAGAATTGGAGAAACAGTTTGATCTGAAGGAGATCGCTTTGCTGGAGAATGTTGAAGTTTATTTGCGGCCAGTTCTGGAGCAAATGATGGAGAACGGCGGCTAACCAGCGCATCCAGCCGACAGCGCTCCGCTTCGCTCCGCGCTGCGGCTGAAGCGCAGATCGTTGGGCGGCAGCGTAGATGGGAGAGGTCGTGGGATGAAGAATTTAGCGGAAATATTTCCGACAGCCGAGATCAGCAAATTCTGTCAGCGTTGGAAGATTCAAGAACTGGCGGTATTTGGCTCTGCGTTACGTGCGGATTTCGATTCAGAGAGCGATATTGATCTCATCGTGGCCTTTGATGACGACGCGGATTGGAGTTTGCTCGACCATATTAGGATGCAACAGGAACTCCAAGCCCTCCTTCAGCGTGATGTTGACTTGGTGACGAAACGCGCTGTTGAAAAAAGTCAGAATTGGGTACGTCGCAAGGAAATTCTAAGCACTGCTTTTGTCATCTTTTCTGAGAATGAGGTGGCTCATGGGACGAGATGAAGGTACTTTGTTGGATATCGCAAAAGCCGCACGCGCCATTCTGACGTTTACCCAGGGCTTGCAGAAGGAACAATTCCTTGAAGATCTCAAGACGCAGTCGGCCGTGCTTTATCAGTTGGTTGTGATTGGTGAAGCGGTCAAGCGACTGTCTTTTGAGTTGCGCCAAAAACATCCGGAGATACCGTGGGCGCCGATGGCCGGAATGCGCGATCATCTTATTCACGGGTATGATGTAGTGGATTGGGATGAAGTGTGGAGAACGGCGACAAGAGATGTGCCTGAGTTGCTGAACAAGTTGGAGGTGTTGCTGCCGCAAGAGGGTTCGGAACAGGAGTAGTAGCTGCCCAACATCTCGCTGCAGCCGATGCCGCCTGCGGCGGCGCGGCTGAGCGGCAGGCCGTTGGGCACTCGTTTGATTCTTAACCTATGTTGGGGATGAGCTTCTTATGAGCATTCACGGGGTCTCGACCAGTGAGGAGTTGAAGGAAGCCAAGAGGAAATTAAGGGAATGCAGACGCCGCTTGAAGGAAAGTCAGGCGATCAATGAGCGCTTGCTTAGGCTTATAGGCTCAGAAGAATTACAGGGGTGGAAGCCTCAGAAACAGGTAGAACGTGAGTATGGTTGGATATATGCCTGGTTATATCCCCTCCGTGAGTATTTAGACCAACACATAGGGCAGATACTGACGCACGATATTCAATGGCAGATCATTGATGTGATCACCGCAATCATTGCTCAAATAGTGGTGATGGGTAAGTATGGCGTCAAGTTGCCGCTTGATCCCCGCAAAACAGATGTTGAGAGTTTCTTGGCAAAACAGGAAAGGATTTTCAAGAAAGAGTACGAGCCCTGCGCTATTTGTGGTGAGACGCGCATCACGCACGAATGCCACATTATACCCCGTTCTGAGGGTGGGCCCTTTCATCGGGATAACTTTGTAACACTGTGCCCTTTGCATCATCACCTTTTTGACCAAAATCGGTTGTTGCCTGATGAATGGGAAAAACTGATGAGAGTTATAGAAACGAAGATGGAAGCAGCAGTAGTCTATGTTCGTGAAGTGCGACTGCCACGATTACAGCAGTATTGGAGAGTAATTGCGGATTCGCCTTGAGTGCCCAACCCGCGCATCCAGCAACAGCGCCTTCGGCGCTGCGGCTGAAGCGCAGATCGTTAGGCAGCATCCCCGCCGAAGGAGGACAGAAGCCATGAAACGCGCCCTTGCTTTTCTCGGGCCGGTGACGCTCATCCTTTCCGCCTGTGCGCCTGTCGCGGCGCCGACCGCTGCGCCTGCGACCCGCGCGGCGTCCCTGCCCGCCACCCCTGCGCCGACGGCGACCTTCACCCCCACCCCTGCGCCGACGGCCACGGCCACCGCCACCCCGACGCCCATCCCCACCCTCCAGGTGGGCGACCTGACCGTGCCCGATCCCCGCGCCGTCGCCCCCGAACTGTTTGACCTGCAAACAC
>JASFBC010000019.1:0-1514 GCA_036172315.1 Anaerolineae bacterium
CAGCAGATGCGGATATGGGCACGGAAGCCGTAGAAGGTCTGTTTCTCCATCTCGTCATAGCCGTAGGCGGCTTGGCCGGAGAAGCGCCGACAGCGATAGGCTCGGGCGAAACGGCAGACGGGAACAGGAAAACTGTCCACAGTCTGTCTTTTCAGTTTTTCTTTTCTCTGGCAGATTGTAAAGGAGGTCTCCGTCTTTGCCAACCCAAAAAACTTGCACATGGGGTGAGCTAGGCGATATGGCATTCTGGCCAAACTATGGGCATTCGTCTGTGATAGCCGAGATTCAAGGGGACAACCCTGAGCAGATCTTCGTGATCCAAGCGAGCTACTCGCAAGGGACCATCAACAAAATGAATCTTAGTGCTTGGGGTGTAGGATACTTTGGCCACCCTGATCCAGAGAGGAGGGGAGAGTAATTTATGTGCCCTATTTTCCGGAAATTGACACCCTTATACCTGATGGTGCTGTGTGCCTGTACCTCTGGTCATTATCCGCCGTCTGCGCTTAGCACCATATCTTCTCCGGAACTCACGCGACCTTTGCCAACCTTTGTGAGTACCGCTCTCCATTGCACTGATTACGTAGAAACTAAATGGGGAACTGGTTGGGGAGAGTGGGGCTTTTACACAAATTCAAAAATTGCTTGCAGCAACTGGGAGCCTCCTTCTCTCCGACTTAGCCCACAAGGAGATGTGTACATATTGGATCCAACAAACCAGCGCCTTCTGAGATATGTGGGTACCATTGCACCACAGGTTATCTCTATTCCCATTGGCGATCTGTTTGAGTTATATGGAGCTGCATTCTCTCACTGCAATTGCCCCTCTATACTAAAATTACGGTTAGGAGTGGGCAGAGATCGTCTATTCCTTCTGTTCCATACATGGCAAAATAACCGATGGGTAGACCAATTAGCCGCCTTATCGCCGGAAGGCAGAGTGGAACATATCGTGGACTTGGGATGGTATTATCCGCTACGTGCGTACTATGCGCCCATTCCCGACACGCAAGGGGGGGTATACCTGATATTTCCTCCAGCAGGTGTCGTATATTTTAACGCCGACTTGCGGCCGGAATTTAAATATATGGGAGGCGACGATCCACAAGGTTATGATAAGCTAACTGTAGGTTGGGATGGTAATATTTACACTTACAAAGTTTCGGGCGATGTTTTGTTCAACTGGGGGAGTGATCATCAACTCTTCATGCTCGGCGAGCCCCTTCATCGGCAAGATAAGGTTATCACTCCAGTGATTTCACATACCGTATGGGTATCATTTCTGGGGGCAGATGCCAGAGGACAACTTTACTTCGATGTTCAAGAGGGAGGGCAGAACTATCGTTATATACGTATCTCGGGGAACCATATAGTAATAGCGCCTGTACCTCCAGCAGTGGGAATGTTGCCTGTTCTTGCGCCTGATGGCTCGGTATATAGCGTGGTTTATGACTCTACTGACTTTTCAGTTAACCCCAAGATCATCAAATGTGTATTTGATGAAGACTAGTATT
>JASFBC010000020.1:0-9670 GCA_036172315.1 Anaerolineae bacterium
GACCGTGACCCCTACGCCGACTCATACACCGACGCCCACCGCGACGCCCACGCCGACCGTGACCCCTACGCCGACTCATACACCGACGCCCACCCCGACGCCCACGCCGACCGAAACGCCGACGGCTACCCCGGTGCCGACAGACACGCCTACGCCGACACCCACACCGACCGAAACGCCGACGGAGACGCTAGCACCCCCTCCGCCCCCCACCGTCTCGCTTGTGCCTACCGATTTGATCTCGCCGACGGCAAGCCCAACGGGGACGCCATCCCCTACTCCGACTTCCACTCCAGGACAGTCCTCAAAGCCCCCTGCCGTCGGCGCATGCTGAAGGGGTCGCCGCCCACCTGGCTACTGATTACCTGCTTCATAGAGGAGCCCTTAACGTCTTATGGAAACAATCCATCTGCTGAAACAACTCTCGGAAGTCCCCGGCCTGTCCGGTCACGAAGAACCGGTGCGGGCGCTGGTGCGCACCCTTTGGGCCCCCCTGGTGGATGAGATACAAACCGATGGCCTGGGGAACCTCGTCGGTCGCCGGCGCGGCTCCGGCCCAGAGCCCCGCCCCACCCTGATGTTCGCCGCCCATATGGACGAGATCGGCCTGCGGGTGACAGCCATAGAGAAAGGCTTCCTGCGCATTACTCCCGTTGGCGGGACCGACCGGCGTATCCTGCCAGGGATGGAGATTATAGTCCACGGACGGCGGGACCTCCCCGGCATCGTGGGCATGCGGCCACCCCACGTCACTCCCCCTGACCGGCGGGATAAGACCCTCCCCTGGGAGGAACTGTTCGTGGACGTGGGATTATCGGAGGAGGAGGTGAAAGCGGCCGTCCGGGTGGGTGACCCCATCTCCCTCCGACGGGAGGCCGTAGAACTGAAAAACGGCCTGCTGGCGGGCAAGGCGCTGGATAACCGGGTCTCTGTGGCGGTACTGACGCTGGCCCTGGAGCACCTTTCCCGCACTTCCCACGCCTGGGACATCGTCGCCGTGGCGACGGTCCAGGAGGAGGTGGGGCTCTATGGCGCGACCACTGCCGCCTACGGCGTTGCCCCCGATATGGCCGTTGCTGTAGACGTGACCTTCGGACGGCAGGCCGGCGTGCCCAACCATCAGGCCTTCCCGCCGGGAGAGGGAGTGGCCATCGGCGTCGGCCCCAATTTCCACCCGGCTGTGGTGGAACGGTTGAAGGGGATCGCCGAAGCCAACGAAATCCCCTATCACATAGAGCCTATCCCGGGCCGCAGCGGCACCGACGCCTGGGCCATCCAGGTAAGCCGCGAGGGCGTGCCCACCGGCCTGCTCTCGGTCCCCCTCCGCTATATGCATCAGCCGGTAGAGACGGTTTCGCTGAAGGACGTGGAGCGGGCCGGACGGCTGCTGGCTCTCTTCGCAGCCGGATTGGAGGCGGATTTCCGGCCGCGATGGGAAGACGAGTAATGGGAAAACGGCTCTCGTTCCTCTGGGACTATGATCTCTCCGAGGAAGAGGGGCATCGGATGTTGCGCCAGGGGACTCCGGCGGAGCGGGCCTGGCTCATCGGACGTATCCTGGAATATGCCCCATGGGAGGAAATCTGGCGGTATCTGACACCCCGGCAAATCGCTGAGGACTTTGAGCAGATTCGCTTTCGTTCGCCGAGAGAGGGTGAACTCTGGGCATATGCCCTGAAGAGGTGGCTCAGTGATCAGCGATAACCCCTGGCTGACACCGTTCCAAAAAGCATTTCTGAGCCGTTTCTTCCAACTGGGGGAGGTCAGACTCTACAGGTGGACCTGGTTCGGGATTTTGGACCGCAGTTTGGCCAACATCAGCCAGTCCAGGGCATGTACCCGTATTTCCCGAAACAACTCCTCCGGTGGAACGAGAAGCCGTCGTCCAATTCTTTGTTGCCATTGCCGATCGTTTGATTGCCAAAGCAACCCTCAGGTGAACGAACCGTGGAACTTCTGAAAGAACTCTCCGAAGCATTCGGCCCCTCGGGCTACGAAAAGGAAGTCCGGCGGATCCTCCGTCGGGCCCTGGAAGGACACGCGGACCGGATATGGGTGGATGCGCTGGGCAACCTCCATGCCCTTCGGGAGGGAACCGGCGCGGACCGCCTGCGCGTCCTGCTCACGGCCCATATGGACGAAATCGGGCTGATGGTCGTGGGACACGACGATTCCGGCGGTTTGCGCGTGCGCGCTATCGGCGGCATAGACGACCGGGTCCTCCCTGGTGTTCAGGTCTGGGTGGGGCCGGAGCGCATCCCCGGTGTTATCGGCCTCAAACCCGTCCATCTGCTGGAGCAGGGGGAAGAGGAGAGGGTCGTTAAAATAGACCAATTGCTGGTGGACATCGGGGCGAAGGGGAAGGAAGAGGCTCAGCGGCTGGCCCCCTTGGGCACCCCGATGGTCTTCGCCACCCGCTTTGAAGCAGTGGGCGCGCTGGTCAAGGGGAAATCCTTTGACGACCGGGCAGGCTGTGCCGTCCTGGCAGAACTGGTGCGCGGCGACCGTCTCTCCCACGACCTGTACGCGGTTTTCACCGTCCAGGAGGAAGTGGGGCTGCGGGGCGCGCGCGTTGCGGCCTATGCCAGCCGCCCCGATTGCGCCTTTGCCCTGGAAGGGACCATCGCCGATGACCTGCCCAAAAAGAAGGACGTGAGCCCGACGTCCGAGTTGGGCAAAGGGCCGGCGATTACCGTGATGGACCGTACCTTTATCGCTCACCGGGGCCTGGTGCACTTGCTGGTGGAGACGGCAGAAACGTTAGGCATCCCCTATCAGTTCAAACAGCCCGGCATCGGCGGCACCGATTCTGGCGCCATCCATCTGGCCCGCGAGGGGGTCCCCTGCGGCACCGTCGCCGTCCCCTGTCGCTACATCCACAGCCCCGTCAGCCTGCTCTCGCCGACAGACCTGGAGAACACTATCCGACTGATGCGGGAGAGCCTGACCCGATTGACGCGCAAAGACCTGGATTTTTCGTAACGATTCGGCGTTGACAGAAAATCCACCTCTCCGGGCCTCTGGCCGATGGACAGCCTGCGCCCTCCTTCAAGATGGACGACGGACGATGGACTGCCGTCGTCTGTGGTCTATGGTCTGTGGTCTGTGGCAGGGGAGGCCGATCTCTCATCGGTGTCAGGAGGGCGATCTCCATCGGGCTGAATAGGTACGGGAAACGAACCATCCCCCCATCATCTTGCGAAAATGAGGAGAGGCCAATGCACGACCTGATCCGAAAACTTACCGAAACTTATGGCCCTTCCGGCTTTGAGGACCCCATTCGCGCCGTCCTCCGGGCAGAAGGAGAGCCATATGCCGACGAGGTCCGGGTGACTCCACTGGGGAGCCTGGTGATCGTCCGGCGGGGGACCGGCAACGGGCGCCGCATCATGCTGGCGGCCCATATGGATGAAATCGGCGTTATGGTCACCTATATAGACGAGAAGGGGTTCCTGCGGTTCACCCCCATTGGCGGTGTCTCCCCTCTCACCTGCCTGGGCGCGCGCGTCCGCTTTGAGAACGGCACCCTGGGCGTCATCGGGTCGGAGAAACAGGAAGACCCGAGCAAGGCCCCAACCTTTGAGCAACTGTACATAGATGTGGGCGCCACCGGTCGGGAGGATTGCCCCGTGCGGGTGGGAGACGCGGCTGTCTTTGAGCGGCCGTTCGCCGTCCAGGGCCGACGGCTGATCGCCAAAGCGATGGACGACCGCATCGGGTGCGCCGTTCTCGTGGAGACACTGCGGCGGCTGGGACCGACACCCCACGAAGTCCACTTCGTCTTCAGCGTGCAGGAGGAGACGACCCTCTCCGGGGCCCGGACGGCGGCCTACGGTATTGAGCCGGATATGGCGATCGCAGTGGATGTGACTGGGACGGGGGATACGCCGGAGAGCCGACCGATGGCGGTGGAACTGGGGAAAGGGCCGGCCATCAAAGTGCAGGATGCCGGGATGATCGCCCATCCTGTGGTACGGGAGTGGCTGGTACGCGCGGCGGAGGCGGCGGGTGTGCCCTATCAGATGGAAGTCCTGGAGCGGGGCACCACCGACGCCGCAGCGATGCAACTGGTCCGTTCCGGTGTCCCCTCCGGCTGTCTCTCCATCCCCTGTCGGTACATCCACACCCCCAGCGAGATGGTGGACGAAGAGGACGTAGAAGGAGCCGTCCGGCTTCTCCTGCACGCTCTCCAGAGAGCGTAGGCTTCCGCTTTCCCTTCTGGGGGAAAGAAGCGGCGTGCGGCGGCGGTCGGAAGCCGCCGCCGTACCCCCCATTTCTACCCCTCCGCTTGCCAAACCCCGGAATTGTGCTACACTCTTTTCATATGAGATCTCCATCAAGGAGCAAATTAATCTTCGCGCTGCTCCTTCTGACGGCATGCCAGCCGGTGTCGCCCCGAACCTTCAGCGGCGAGCAGGCGTATGCCCACGTCTTGGAACAGTGCGCCCTGGGGCCCCGGCCCACCGGCTCCCCTGCCATCCGCGCGGTCGGAGATGTCATCATCGCCCACCTGGAGGGGTGGGACTGGGCTGTAGAGACCCAGGAGTTCGTCTACCGGGACACACCCGTCCGCAACATCATCGGGCGGGCCGGGGAGGGGCCGGTGGTCATCGTCGGCGCGCACTACGACACCCGCCGCTCCGCCGACCAGGAGGACCCCGCCCGGCCCGTCCTGGGAGCGAACGACGGCGCCTCCGGCGCTGCCGTCCTGATGGAACTGGCGCGCGCTCTGGAGAAGGACCGCCTGCGCCACGAAGTCTGGCTCGTCTTCTTTGACGCGGAGGACAACGGCGGCCTGGACGGCTGGGAGTGGTGTGTCGGCTCCTCCTATATGGCGGCCCATCTGACCATCCGTCCGGAGGCTATGGTTCTGGTGGATATGGTCGGCGACGCTGACCAGCAGTTTTACTGGGAGCGCAACTCCGACCCGGCCCTCCAGCGGGAACTCTGGGACATCGCGGCCACCCTGGGCTATACCGCTACCTTCGTTCCGGAGTACCGCTGGACGATGGACGACGACCACATCCCCTTCGCCCGCCTGGGCATTCCGGCGGTGGACATCATTGACTTTGACTACCCGTACTGGCATACTACCCGCGACACGCCTGACAAAGTCGGTCCGGCAAGCCTGGAACGAGTGGGCCGGGTGCTGGAAGTCTGGCTGGAAGGGCCGTAAAGGGAAACCCCAATCCGTGGTTCCAAATGCAGAACAGGGAGGGAGGATGCGCATCCTGATCACCGGCGGGGCCGGATTTATCGGTTCTCACCTTTGTGACCGCCTGCTGGCGGAAGGACACGAAGTCATCGCGATGGACAACCTGAGTACCGGCAGCGTGGAGAATATCGCCCATCTGGCCGGCCATGAGCGGTTCCACTTCATTAACCACGATGTCACCCGCTACATTTACATTGCCGGGCCGCTGGACGCGGTGCTCCACCTGGCCAGCCTCCCCAGCCCGGTGGACTATCTGAACTACCCTATCCAGACCCTGAAAGTGGGCGCGCTGGGGACCCACAACGCGCTGGGGGTGGCAATGGCGAAAGGGGCCCGCTTCCTCCTGGCCTCCACTTCCGAGGTCTACGGTGACCCTCTGGTCCATCCCCAATCCGAGGACTACTGGGGGAACGTCAATCCTGTCGGCCCGCGCGGCGTCTATGACGAGAGCAAGCGGTTCGCTGAGGCGCTCACCATGGCTTACCACCGCTATCACGGCCTGGACACCCGGATCGCGCGCATCTTCAATTGCTATGGCCCCCGGATGCGGCTGGACGACGGGCGGGTGGTGCCGAACTTCATCGGGCAGGCGTTGCGGGGCGAACCCCTCACCGTCTACGACGGCGGCACCCGCACCCGCTCCTTCTGCTACATCTCGGATATGGTGGACGGGCTGGTCCGTCTGCTGTTCTCCAACGAGACCCGTCCGGTGAACCTGGGCAATCCCCAGGAGATGACCATCCTGGAGTTTGCCCGCAAGATTCTGGAGATCACCGGCAGCCGTTCGGAGATCGCCTTCGTCCGCCCTACCGATGATCGCACCCGCGACGACCCCCAGCGCCGCTGTCCAGACATCACCCGGGCCCGCCAGGTGCTGGGCTGGGAGCCGAAAGTCTCCCTGGAAGAGGGCCTCCGGGAGACGGTGGCGTATTTTCGGAGCAAGATCGTGGCGCAGGGTTGACCTTGCCGCCACGGTAACCGAGAAGACGAAGAAGCCTACCAGGAAGAATAAAAAGCCCGTACCAGGCTGTCAGCCCGCGTTAGAGGAAATAGCAGATGAAACGGGATCTGGATGCCTTAATGGAAGCCCGAGGGCTGGATGCCTTCGTCGTCTCCGGCCGCACGTACGGAAATCCCTCCCTTGTCTACCTCCTCAACGGGGCCAACGTGACCCAGGGAATTGTGGTCAAAAAACGGGGCGAGTCCCCCGTCTTCATTCACTCCCCGATTGAACGGGACGAGGCCGTCGCCAGCGGCCTCCCGCTGATCAATATGGCCCGCTATCGCTTCATCGAAATCCTCCGCGAGACGGGCGACCGGCTGAAAGCAACGGTGGAACTCTACCGCCGTATTTTTGCCGACCTGGGAGTGCGGGGAGCCGTGGGCTTCTACGGTATGGCCGACCAGGGGCAGGCATACGTCTTCCTCTCCGCCCTGGCGGAAGCGCTGCCGGAGATTCGCGTGCGGGGCGAGTACGACGAGAACCTTCTGGAGGTCGCCCGGGCGACGAAGGACGCCGATGAGGTGGCACAAATTCAGGAGGTCGCCCGTCTGACCTGCGAGGTAGTGGAGGAGACGATCGCCTTTCTGCGCCGCCACCGGGTGAAAGACGAAACCCTCATCACCGACGACGATGCTCCACTGAGGGTCGGCCAGGTGAAAGAATACGTCTTCCGGCTACTGGCCGAGCGGCGGCTGGAGTCCCCGGAAGGGTTCATCTTCGCCGTTGGGCGAGATGCGGGCGTTCCTCACAGCCAGGGCCGTCCGGATGACCCCATCCGGTTGGGCCAGACCATTGTCTATGACATCTTCCCCCGGCGGGCCGGCGGCTATTACTTTGACCTGACCCGTACCTTCTGCCTGGGATACGCGCCGCCGGAGGTGGAGAAGGTGTATCGGGACGTGGCGGGCTGCCTGGAGGCAGTGGTCGCCGAGGCCCGGGTAGGGGTAGAGGCCCGGCGTCTCCAGCAGGTTGCCTGTGCTTTCTTCGCCGAGCGGGGCTATCCGACGGTCGCGGAGAATCCGGAGACCGAGGTAGGTTTCAACCACCTCATCGGGCACGGGCTGGGGCTGGCCATTCACGAAGAGCCGGCCTTCACCGATGTCCCCAGCAATACCCGCACCCTGCAACCGGGCCACGTCTTCACCGTGGAGCCGGGCCTCTACGACCCCGGCAAGGGCTACGGCGTCCGTTTGGAAGACGTCCTCTGGATAGATGAGGAGGGGCAGGTCCACAACCTGACCCCGCTACCAAAGGACCTGGTAGTGAAGAGATAGGGGGTAGGGCTGGAGGCGGTGGCTTCGCCGCCGCCCCCCTCTCATCTCAAGGATTGGACGGCGCGGGCGGCGGCCTCTGCCGGGCTCTGGCGGCCCCGGAGGATCGCTTCCAGTGCCGTCTGCAGTAGCGGCCCCAACCGCTCTCGCAAGGGCTGAGGCAAAGGTTCCCGTGCCCCGGCCAGAATCCCACTGAGCACCTCCCGCCGCTCCGCAGAAACCGTCCACCCCGCCAGACCGCTCCGGGTTACCGGCAGATAACCGATGCTCTGCGTCCATGCCCCGTACCATCCTGGCTCCAGCAGCCAGGCCACCAGCGTCATTGCCCGTTGCTGTTGCTCCGGATTGGCGGTCACCAGCGCGAGGACCCATCCCTCCGCCAGCGCGACCGGACGGCCGTCCCGGGTGGGAATCGGCCCTGGCTCGGCTATCCGTTCCCCTTCCCTCCAAAACCAGCGGGAACCCACGACTGCTAACCCTCCCTCCTCCTGGAGGCGGTCCTGGCATTCTTCCACACTTCCGAGGGAAAGGGCTAAAAGGGGAGAAATGACCCCCGTCTCCGCCGCCCGAGCGTAAAAATCCAGAACCGCCGTCAGCGGTTCTTCCTCCAGAGTCGGATTCCCCTTCTCATCCCTCAGACGACCCCCTGCACCCAGATACTGGATGAAGGTAAAATCGTCCGCGATGCCGTTCTGTCCGGCGGCGGGGAAGAAGAGGGGCTGTCCAGCGGAGAGAACATCGCTCCAGGAGACCGGCGGGGCAGAGAGCAGGGCTGGGGAATAGGCCAGATGATGCAATTCAACGGCCAGGGGCAGGCCAAAAGTAGTCTCATCCACCCGACCCAATGCGATGGCGAAAGGGAACAGGTCGGCCTCCTGGTCGGGGGGAATCAAGCCATCCAGCGGCTGGAGTAGGCCGGCCCGGGCTGCCACTTGCCAGTCCGCCTCATCCAGCACCACCAGGTCGGGAAGGACAGACGGGGCTGCGACGCTGGCCGTCCTCAGAAAATCCAGCAATCCGCCGCGCCCGTGACTCTTTTTGACGATGGCCTGGACCTGCAAGTCGGGATGGGCGGCCCCGAAGTCGGCCAGGCGACCGGCCAGAAGTTCCGCCCCCTCCTCCTCCCCGTACGGGCTCAGTTCCTCCGGAAGCCAGAGAGTTAGGGTGACCATCAACGGCCCGGGCCAGGGGGTGGCCGTCGGAGTGGGCGGAGGAGAGGCGGATGTCGGGGGAGGGAAACCCGTCGGATAGGGCGTAGGAGCGGCGCACGAGGCCGCCAGGAGAGCCACCAGGCCGGAGATCACACCCTGCAGGGTCTGGCGCCGTCGTTCATCCCGCATACCGCTGCTCCAGCCAGGGGTCGCCCTCGTTATGATACCCAGCCTGCTCCCAGAAGCCAGGCCGGTCTTCAAAGGAAAACTCAATCCCCCGCACCCACTTGGCCGACTTCCAGAAATAGAGGTCGGGCACCACCAGCCGCAGAGGCCAGCCGTGCTCTGGGGTCAGGGGCTGGTCGTCGTACTTCCAGGCCAGCAGGACGTTATCGGCCAGAAGGCGCCGGAGAGGCAGGTTGGTCGTGAAGCCATACTCGGCGTGGATCATGACATATTCGGCGCCGGGCAGGGGTCGGACATAGTTCAGCAGGTCCCGGAAGCGGACGCCTTCCCAGACGGTATCAAATTTAGACCAGCGGGTGACGCAGTGGATGTCGGCGACGATGCGGGTGGTGGGAAGCGAGGTCAATTGCTCATAGGTGAAACGGGCCTCTTTTTCCACCGCCCCGAAGATGCGCAGGTCCCAGTTATCCAGGTTCTCGTAGCGAGGGATAGGGCCATAGTGAAGGACAGGGAAGCGTTGGGTCAGCACCTGTCCAGGGGGAAGGCGAGGTCGGGTACTCATTGCGACTCCTTGGCCGATCTGAAACTCACGCAGGCTAACAGCCTGCTACAGGCTAACAGCCTGCGCTAAGAGCCTATCCGAAAAACCAGGGGTGGTATAATGGGGGTATGAGCGAGAACAACATGCCGACCTCGAGAACACGGGCTCGAACGCCCAACCATAAAACCACCACCGCTTTCCGGATTTCCGATGCCCTATGGGAAACACTTCAGCCGCTGCTTCCGGAACATCCCAACACGCACCCCTTCGGCGGCGGTCGTCCTCGCCGACCGGACAGGGAAT
>JASFBC010000021.1:0-3040 GCA_036172315.1 Anaerolineae bacterium
AACGGACGGCGGCTAAGCCGCAGACGCGAGCGGCGAGCGCAGCGAGCCGCGAAGCGGCTGTCGGCTTGAGCCGCGGGTTGGGCCGTTTCTCCTATGGGCGACGCTCTATCTGCGCTGTGTAGATCCGGCTCTCTCGCTCAGAACTGAGCACCCACACAATCCGGTCTCCCGCAATACTCCACCCCTCCAGCCCCCACCACTTTCCATCAGCAGGCATTGTGGCATAGGCAGGAATCGAGAAAAACACCCCGCGTTCAATATCATATCCCATCGGCTGGCCACAAGTGAAGATAACAGTGTTCCCTGAAATGGCCAAATTCTCAACCCCTCGAGGTTGCGCGGTGGATGCACCACAGGGCGTAACAGTGACAGTAACCGTCTGGCGAGTCTCCAGGTTGTAAAGGCAGAACTCAGGTTTGTCGCTCCAACGTCCCGTACTCCAGATCACCCACGGGACATCCAGTGTATACAACCGCGAAACCTCATGCGGCCAGCGCCCATATACTTGGCCCAGGCGAAGTGTTTCTCCTGTGTCCAAGTGGACTGCGTACAGGCCCTTCTCCCAATCCGGTGCCTGTGTGCCCGTTGAATCCAAGTAGAGAACCCACCGATCTGAGATTAATGGCCCAGATTGCACCCCCGGGCGCGAAACAACAGGGAAACTCTCTCGGCGGCTCAAATCATATCCCCAGATGTCCGAGTCTGCGCTAAGCAAATTGGGGAGGTATTCCCACACGACAATATTTCCAGAGATACGCGCATGCCAAGGGGCCTCGCCAACCTGCTGTAATTCTTCTACGAGCCGCTCCTTAACATTATAGACATATAACCCATTCAACGTCGTCCATATTACATATTCACCCGCGATTTGAGGGTCATGAGGAAAGTCATGCCCTTCAAACAAAATCTGCTCGCTATCTAAAGAAAGGTCTATCGCAACCACTACCCAAATATCAGCGCTTTTCCTAACAACTCCCACAAGGATTTCTTTCTCAATCATCGGGCTAATAAGACGCAAGTGTCGAGCCAGGGGCAGACCAGACTCTCCTCTAACACTGAACTCGCTCTCTCGGATCCCTGCTACTCTTACGCCGTGGTCGGGTAAAGGAGTCGGAGTGGGCAATGGACTCACCGGTAGTGGAGTAGGGCGTGGCCT
Organism: Anaerolineae bacterium; assembly: GCA_036172315.1. Classification (GTDB taxonomy): domain Bacteria; phylum Chloroflexota; class Anaerolineae; order B4-G1; family DUEL01; genus SpSt-77. The sequence continues at coordinate 1,157 of JASFBC010000021.1, forward strand.
ACTTTCAGCAGGAATGGGTGTGGCAGGCCGCGGCGGAACAGACCAGATGTCTGTCGCCGGAAGTGGCAACCACTCCGGCCAAACTGTAGGAGTTGAAAGAGGCGACTCCTCTGCTCTTCCCAATGCCAGGGAAGACTGGCAAGCCGTCAGAGCCAGGCCAGCAACCAGAAACAGGCCACATAACATAGCCATAGCAACCATCGGTTTGTTCTCGTTCATTTTTGCCTCCTCGTTTTTTTCCCCTGCTTATGGGGTCTCTCGACCATACCACCAGGCAGTGAACCAGGGACGCAGCCCTATTGTAGGCGTATATGCCTGATGCCACATATGTTCTACTTTCCCTGTGTCGTCATTCAAAAGCCACACCGCTACCCAATCCGCACGCGCCTCGTGATACAGAAAATCCCGGATTGAGATCGCAGCCTCCTGAAACTGAGCATCCTTGTCGGTCAGTGGATTGTTCATGCGCTGCCCAGGAGAAGCCAGATCCGCTTCGGTAATGACCGCCGGCCGCACGTTGTTGTCAATGTTACTCGCCATTGTTGTAGGAAACCACATCGAAACGTGCTGTCCGTTTGGACATGTGGCCCAGGCCTCACGCCCCCGAATCCAGTAGTTGTGCCACGAGTAGCCATCGTTCTTGGGATTGCTGCTGTTGAACACCCGGCTCATCTCCGCGTAGCCGGAAAAAGCGAATGGCGAGCAGTCGTTGGGGTTAATCATCTCGGCATAGGCACTTTGCCCCATTGGCGGCGTCAGCACCCGGATAGGAAGGTAGCCACGATTGGCTTGAACATAATCGTAGAGATTGGCAAAGTATTGATCCATTGCCTGCCAGGCGGCTGGATCAAGGTATGAAGGTTGGGGCATATGCCCTTCGGGGTTGGCATACCACTCCACATTGGGCTCGTTGGCCGGTTCAAAGCCAAAAGCCTGCCATTGATACCCCGGCGGCGCATACCACAGAATAAACCGCTGAATTGCCAGCATCTCATCCCCCACATCATCCACCGGACGGAAGCGCCAGTCGTTCCCACATTGCGGCCACCCCCCAGGCCTCACCCCCGGCTGCGTGATCAGCGTACGCCCGGCAGGCCGAGTCCGCGGGTCCGGCCAACCCGGATCTATGGACTCCTCAAAGTTCCCCGGCGATGGGGTGATGCGAATGATCACCCGTACGCCAGCCTGCGCAGCCTTTCTCAGGTAGTTGAACAGTGTCCAATTCCTCACTGCAACCCCAGTGATCCGGCAAGCAGGTTCAGGGCGTGTGACGGTGAACACCTGATTGCTTTGCGCCACTACGATTGACGGCCACGTTCCTCCAGTCTCAGGGTCAAATGGAGCCAGCATGTCACTGCTCCAGTCAGCATAAATCCGATTACCCAGATGCATCCCGGACCACTGCTTGGGCGGAGGTGGCGGCCAATTCCGTAACACGGCCGGCAGATAGATGAGCCATCCACCATACGGCGCATGCAAGTACTCCTTGCTGTAGTTCCCGTTGCAATACAACGGCCCTGCCGATCCCCATCGCTCTATCGAGTGCGTTGCCACCACAGGCGGGTTCCCCGGTTCTACCACCAACCCGGCCCAACACCGGTTACCGATAATCACTACATCTCCCACCTGAGCCTGGCTCGCCGAGACCACCGTCCAACCATCGTTCAACAACCACGTGCGCAATGCGGACACCGTACGTGCTTCCGAGTTCCACAAACCCGGAATCGGGCGTCCTCCGGCCGCCACTGCACGGTTGACAAAGTGCGCTCCATCCACCCCTGTGTCCCCCAGATGGTATGTGCAATCCAGCCCACCGTTGAGCCATAGATAGCAGTCATCGTCGTTATTCTGTCTGTTCCACCACGTGCTGGCATAGGCATACGC
>JASFBC010000022.1:0-6848 GCA_036172315.1 Anaerolineae bacterium
GGATGTGATGCTTCCCGACATAGACGGCTTTGAGGTCTGCCGGATTCTTCGGCGAGAGGCCACCACTCCTGTCCTGATGCTCACCGCCCGCACCGACGAGGTGGACAAAGTCGTTGGGTTGGAGGTGGGCGCGGACGATTACGTGACCAAGCCGTTCAGTATGCGGGAATTGCTGGCGCGGGTGAAAGCCCTCCTGCGCCGGGAGCATATGCTGCGGGAGGAACTGGCGGCGGAGCGCGCCGAAGGGCGGGAGCGGCTGGTCTTCGGCGACCTGGTCATAGATAACGCCCGCCGGACGGTCTACCTGCGGGGAAAGCCCGTCCCGCTGAAACCGAAAGAGTACGACCTGCTCTTCTTCCTGGCCCGTCATCGGGGGATCGTCCTCTCCCGCGACCTGATTCTGGAGCGAGTGTGGGGTTGGGACTTTATCGGCGGAAGCCGCACCGTAGACGTCCACATCCGCTGGCTGCGGGAGAAACTGGAGGACGACCCGGCCAACCCCACCCGCATCGTGACCGTCCGGGGGGTCGGGTATCGGTTTGAGGGGTAGCCCTCACCGACCCCTGCCAGAGGCGGCAGGGGGGAAATAAAGAGGCCTATGAAACTCTTTCGCAGTCTCCGCTGGCGACTTCTGGTACTCATAGAACTGGTGGTCCTGGTTGTGATGGTGGCCCTGACCCTGACTCTCTCCGCCACCGTTCGCCGCACCTACCTGGACCACCTGGAGGAGCAGTTGGCCGTGGAGGCCCGGCTCATCGGGGACGCGCTGGCTCCCGCGATGGTTTCCGGGCAACCCGATGGCTTCCTGGACGCCGAGGCCCATCGCTACGCGGCCCTTCTGGACGCGCGGGTGACCCTCATCGGGCCCGACGGTACTGTATGGGGAGAGTCCCACGAAGACCGAACGCAGATGGAGAACCACCTGGGCCGTCCGGAGGTCCGGCAAGCCCTGGCGGTGGGTCAGGGGACCAGCATCCGCTTCAGCCATACTGTCGGCTACGAGATGATGTACGTGGCCGTGCCGGTGGGGGCCGACGGCCGCGTCGTGGGCATCGCGCGGGTGGCCCTGCCCCTCCGAGAGGTCCAGGCCCATGTGGCCCGTCTCCAGTGGACAGTGGGGGGCATCACCGTCCTCTTTATGGGCCTGGTCGGGCTCGTGGCCTTCCTCAGGCTGTCCCCGACGGTCAGAGCCCTGCGCGACCTTTCCGACGTGCTGGGCCGATGGATGGCGGGCGACCTGGAAGCGCGCGTCCTCCCTCAGACGGACGATGAACTGGGTGACTTAGGCCATGCCTACAACCGGATGGCGGACCGGCTGCGGGAGACCATTCTGGCCCTGCGAGAGGAGCAAGCCCGCCTTTCGGGCCTCCTGGAGCGGATGACCGACGGCGTCCTCATCACCGACCGCGAAAGGCGGGTGCGCCTGATCAACCCTGCGGCCGCCCGCTTGCTGGACATCGCCCCGGAGAGAGCGCTGGGCCGTCCCTTCGTCCAGGTGGTGTGGGACCACCGGCTGGTGGAGTTATGGGAGGAGTGCCGGGAACAGAAGGAGGAAGGGGCCGGGCTGATTGACCTGGCACCGCGCCGGCCTACCGTGTTCCAGGCCATTATCTCGCCGCTGGAAGGGGAAGAAGGGGCCACATTGGTGCTCCTCCAGGACCTGACGCGCGTGCGGGAGTTGGAGACGGTGCGGCGGGACTTTGTCGCCAACGTCTCCCACGAACTGCGGACCCCCCTGGCGACGCTGAAGGCGCTGGTGGAGACGCTGCGGGAAGGGGCGCTGGAGGACCCCCAGGCCGCCCACCGGTTTCTGGAGCCAATGGAGGGGGAATTAGACCGCCTGGACCGGATTGTCGGGGAACTGCTGGACCTGACGCGCATAGAATCGGGGCGGATGCCGCTGCAGATGACAAGGGCGGCACTGACGGAGATCATCGGGCCACCGGTGGAGGAACTGCGCCCGCTGGCGGAGCGGGCCGGGCTGAGGCTGACCGTCCATCTGCCCCCCGACCTTCCCCCGGTTCTGGTGGATGTGGACGGCATGCGGCGGGTGATCGTCAACCTGGTCCACAACGCGATCCGATTCACCCCCTCCGGCGAGGTGACCGTGCGGGCCGAACGGACAGGGGAGGAGGTCATTATCTCGGTGCGGGATACGGGGATCGGGATTGCTCCGGAGGACCTGCCCCGGGTCTTTGAGCGGTTCTACAAGGCGCGGGGGAGTCCGTCGGGCGGCGCGGGGCTGGGCCTGGCGATTGCCCGGCACATCGTCCTGGCCCATGGCGGGCGCATCTGGGCCGAGAGCGCCCCGGGGCAGGGCAGTACGTTCTACGTGGCGTTGCCGGTGCGGGAGTAGCGCCCTTCTTCCAGTTCATCCCAGGTGACGTCCATCTCTGCCATCTCTCCGGTCACTGCGTATACCGTCCGCTCGCAGATGTTGGTCACCCGGTCGGCGGCCCGTTCCAGGTTATGGACGGCCCACAGAAGCCAGTTGGCCCGCTCTATTGCAGACGGGTCCCGAACCACCGTGTCCATCAGGTCCCGGTAGATGCGGAGATAGAGGGCATCCACCTCATCGTCCTCCTGGGGGATGGCGCGGGCCGCCTCCACATCCTCGTTGATGAAGGCCAGCAGGGCCCGATGGAGCATATCCGCCGCCTTCTGGGCCATCCGGGGAATCTCCGCTAGAATGGCGGGCTGGGACATTGCGCCCATCCTGATATGGATGACGGCGATGCCCTTGGCATAATCGCCGATCCGCTCCAGTTCGCCCGCAATCTCCAGCACCGCCGCCAGAAGGCGCAGGTCACCCGCCACCGGCTGCTGGGTGGCGATGAGGCCGATGGTCAGCGCCTCCACAGCGAAGCGCCGGTCGTTGATCTCCTGATCGGCCCGGATAATCCGCCGGGCGGCCTCCTGGTCCCGCTTCCAGAACGCCTCCGCCGATTCCACCAGCGCGCGCTCCACCATATTTCCCAGGATCAGGAGTTTCTCCTTCACTTCCCGCAGTTGCTGGTCCAGTATTTTCCGGGTCATCGGTTACCTCTCCAACCCCCTTTTATCCAAACCGCCCGGTTATATAGTCCTCGGTGCGCCGATCCCGGGGGTTGGTGAAGATGGTCTTTGTCCGGTCAAACTCAATGACGGTGCCCGAGCGTTCCCCCTCGCCGGTGAGCATCATCATCGCCGTGTAGTCGGAGACGCGCGCCGCCTGCTGCATATTGTGGGTGACGATGACAATGGTATAGTCCTTCTTCAATTCCCGCATCAGTTCCTCAATCTTGAGGGTGGCGATGGGGTCTATGGCCGAGGCAGGCTCGTCCAGCAGGATGGTCTCCGGCTGCAGGGCGATGACACGAGCCAGGCAGAGCCGCTGCTGCTGTCCGCCGGAGAGGGAGAGGCCGCTCTGGTGGAGTTTGTCCTTGACCTCATCCCATAGGGCGGCCGCCCGCAGTGCCTGTTCCACCACCTCGTCCATCTGCGCCCGATTCCCCCGGAAGCCGTTGATGCGCAACCCCCAGGCGATGTTCTCATAGATGGACTTGGGGAACGGGTTGGGCTTCTGGAAGACCATTCCGATACGCCGTCGGACTTCCACGGGGTCCACGCGCGAGTCGTAGATGTTTATACCGTCCAGGAGGACCTCCCCCTCCGTCCGGCAGCCGGGCACCAGTTCGTTCATCCGGTTCATGGCCCGCAGGAGGGTGCTCTTTCCCACCCCCGACGGACCGATGATGGCAGTGATCTGGTGGCGGGGGATGGAAAGGTTCACATCCCGGATGGCCAGAAAATTGCCGTAGTAGACTCGCAGGTTGCGGATGTTCAGCGCAGTGGGTTCCATAATCCGTATTCCGGGTTCCGGGTATGCCATATGCCTACCACCGCTTCTGCAGACGGTTGCGCAGCCAGATGGCCAGCGCGTTCATGGAGAGCAGGACGACCAGCAGGATGATGATGCCCGCCGCCGCCAGGCGCTGGAACTCCGCCTTTGGCATGGAGACCCAGTTGAAAACCTGGATGGGCAGGACGGTGAAGATGTCCAGCGGTCCCCGCAGGTCAAAGGCGATATAGGTGAGCGCGCCGATGGTGATGAGCGGCGCTGTCTCGCCGATGGCGCGGGAGAGGGCCAGGATCATCCCCGTCAGAATGCCGCCCATGCTGTAGACCAGGACGTGGTCCCGGACCATCTCCCAGCGGTTGGCCCCCAGCGCCAGGGCCGCCTCGCGGATGGAGGCCGGCACGGCCCGCAGCGCCTCGCGCGTGGAAACGATAATGACGGGCAGGATGACCAGCGTCATCGTCAGGACCCCTGCCAGGAGACTGCGGCCCAGTCCCAGGCCGCGCACCAGGAGCCCCAGCCCCAGCAGGCCGTAGATGATGGACGGCACCCCCGCCAGGTTAGCGACGTTAATCTCGATGAACCGGGTCAGGGCATTCTTCGGCGCAAACTCCTCCAGGTAAATCCCCGCCCCGACGCCCAGCGGGAAGGAGAGGAGCGCCGTCAGCACCATCAGCCAGATGGAGCCCTGCAGTGCAGAGCGCAATCCGGCCTTCTCCGGGAACCGGGACGGGAACTCGGTAAAAAGTTGCGGGCGCAAATAGGGCAGGCCGTCCAGAAAGACCCGTACCAGCAGGGTCAGGAGTATGGCGATCCCCAAAAGGACCGCCAGGAGCGCCACTCCTTCCCAAACTCGCCCGACGGCCCTCCGACGGCCCAGGCTGGGCTCAAACATTGGTACTCCGTACCCCATCATCCGTCGTCCCTCGTCCGTCGTCATTCGTACACCTCCCGGAAACGCCGGGTGAACCAATAACTGGCGATGTTCATCCCCAGGGTCATCAGGAAGAGCATCGTGCCGACGGCAAAAATGGTCTTGTAGGCCAGACTCTGATGGGGAGTGTCGCCCAGGCTGACCTGGACGATGTAGGCGGTCATCGTCTCTATGGATTCCAGCGGGTTAAGGGTCAGTTTGGGCTGCTGGCCGGCGGCGATAGCGACGATCATCGTCTCGCCGATGGCCCGGGAGACGGCCAGGATAAAGGCGGCGGCGATGCCCGAAAGGGCTGCCGGAACGACGACCTGCGTCGCCACCTCCCAGCGGGTGGCGCCCAGGGCGTAGGCCGCCTCCCGCAGCGAACGGGGAATCGCGTAGAGCGCGTCTTCGGAGAGAGAGGCAACCGTCGGCAGAATCATAAAGCCCATCGCGATAGCCGCGCTGGCCGCGTTGAAGACCTGGGTCTGCGGGAAAATGGACTGCAGGATAGGGGTGATGAAGGTCAGCGCGAAATAGCCATAGACGACGGTCGGGACGCCGGCCAGAATCTCCAAGAAGGGCTTGAGAAGCCGGCGGACCCGTTCGCTGGCGAATTCGCTCATATAGATGGCCGCCAGCAGCCCCAGCGGCAGGGCAACGACCATTGCGCCCGCCGCCACCAGCACCGTCCCGTTGACCAGGGGCCAGATGCCAAACCGCTGGGAGAGAAAGAGCGGCGTCCAGCGGGTGTCCAGGAAGAACTGGGCAAAGGAAACTTCCCGGAAGAAGAGCACCGTCTCTTGGAAGAGGACGTAGATGATGCCCAATGTGGTCAGGACGGAGACCAGGGCAAAAAAGAACAGGACGGCCCGAACTGCCCGCTCTTCCGCCTTGCGGCGGCGGGTGAGGGATAAGGGAGCAGAGATGTCCGACATGGTCTTCGCCCTCTTTATGATCATTCAGCCTCACCCCTCCCCCTGTGGCGGCGCAGCCGCCGGGGGTGGGGGTGAGGAAAGTGTCACCAGTTATGAACCATCCCCCTCTTTTGGTTGCAAAAAGTTGCCATTGGTGGCATCTTATTCGTACGAAACTTCAGAACTGCTTCGCGCCGCAGGGCACGCGGTGGCAGCGGCCTGTGGCCGCTGCCACCGGCTCCATCCTCGGCGGCTACTGCTCCGCCCCCAACAGGTCCTTCAGCGTGACGCCAACCTGAGGGCCGCCTTTGAAGACCGACCCCACTATCCGTTTCTCGTACCGCTGCTGGGCCAGAGCGTAGATGTCGTCCGTCAGCGGGATATAGCCCACATCCAGCACCAGCGTCTTTGCGTTTTCTAGATAGTACTTTACGAAGAGGTCAATCTCGTCCTTCTGGTCGGCCCGGGCCCGGTTGACGTAGATGAAGAGGGGACGGGAGAGGGGCTGGTACGTACCGTTGGCCACCGTCTCCAGCGTCGGGTAGACGCAGTTGCCGTCCCCGGCGTCAATGGCAACCAACTTCAGTTTGTCCTTGTTTTCCTCATAGTAGGCCAGGCCGAAGTAACCCAGCGCGTTGGGGTCACCGGCGATGCCCTGGACCAGGACGTTGTCGTCCTCACTGGGCAGAAAGTCGCCCCGGCTGGCCTGGGCCTTCCCCACGATGGCCTCGGTGAAGTAGTCAAAGGTCCCGGAGTCCACACCCGGCCCGTAGAGGGTCAGGGGACGGTCGGGGAAGCCCGCCCGGACCTGGCTCCAGTTGGTGATTTTGCCCTCGGCGTCCGGTTCCCAGATTTTCTTCAGTTCCTCCACCGTCAGGCAGGTGACGAAGTCGTTCTGGGGGTTGACCATCACGGCCAGGCCGTCAAAGGCGACGGGGAGTTCTATGTACTCAACGCCGTTCTGAGCGCAGACCTCGGCCTCCGAGGACTTGATGGGGCGAGAGGCATCGGAGATGTCGGTCTCCCCGGCACAGAACTTCTTGAAGCCGCCGCCGGTTCCGGAGATACCCACGGGGACGCGCACGTCGGGGTAGAGTTTCTGGAATTCCTCTGCGACGGCCATCGTGATGGGGGCAACGGTGCTGGAGCCGTCCACCAGGATGGTCCCCTCTACCGGCCC
>JASFBC010000023.1:0-1839 GCA_036172315.1 Anaerolineae bacterium
CCTGCTCTTTGCCTCACAAAAAGAGAGAGAGGAACTGGAGAAGACTATTAATCTACCAATAGATGAATTTGGTGGTTCCGGCAGATGATAAAGGCCGCTTCCGCGTCACCCTTCAGGTTCCCCCCACCTCCGTCCCGCTGGACCGGCGGCCCGGTCCCGGCGAGACCCATCGGGGATCGGGCACACTCAACTCGCCCACCTGGAGGGTGGGGATGGGTGTCGGGGTGGCGGTGGCCGTGGCCGTCGGCGCAGGGGTGCTGGTGAAGGTCGCCGTCGGCGCAGGGGTGGCGGGCAGGGGCGCCGCGCGGGTCGCAGGCGCAGCGGTCGGCGCCGCAACAGGCGCGCAGGCGGAAAGGATGAGCGTCACCGGCCCGAGAAAAGCAAGGGCGCGTTTCATGGCTTCTGTCCTCCTTCGGCGATTGGGCCGCCCAACGGTTGGCGCTTCACCTGCGCTGCGCAGCGCAGCGGAGCGGCGTCAGGTGGAAGCGCGGGTTGGGCGGCATATTATTGGCAGTTACTGGACAACACATCCCGCATAGCGAAATATGCAGGTTTGGGACGCATATCATCATCGAAAGGCGTTGGATCGGCGTTAGCAGAGTAAAAAGGTAAAGAGGGCATCGTTTCCCAAACAGAGTATTTGTCCACAGTTTGAAAGACAACAAAGTGACGACAAACAGAGGACTCGATACAAGCCTCAAGCATACTCTCGTAGATAACTGCTTGAATAGCAAATCTTTGTTCCTGATTCCCCTTCACATTTCTCAGATTAACATCGAATTCTGTCACGTAGACAGGCAAGCCATAACTCTGCATTGTGGAGATAACATCTGTTTTGTCTGGAGGTCTTGAGCCATCGAGGTGCATTTGAAGCCCAATCCCATCTATTAAGCCCTTTGCCTTCAATCGCTCTACAATAGATCTCGAGATGTGGGTTCTTTGTCCTTCATGGGTATGGTTATCGTAGTCATTGTAAATCAGAATTGCAGATGGGTCGGCTCCTCGTGCAGTCTGAAAGGCAATATCCACATAGTCATCACCAATTACTCGCTTGAAGATATCATCTTGTATATAGGCTTCATTCACTACCACAAAAATTGCCTTTTTACCTGTTAATGGTTTCATCAGAGTAAGGATGTGGGCCTTCATTATCTCGATCAATTCGTCTCGCGAAAAGTGCCCATTCTTCAACCAGTCTGGTACGTCATTTGCCCAAACGAGTGGATGGATTAGGACCTCCCGCTTAGTTTTGAACGCTTGATTAGCCAATCCGATCATCGTGCCAAGCTGGAACTCTCTTGGTTTGGGTTGAGTTAGCGACATGCCCACATAAATTCCAGCCAGATTGAATTCCGTTTCCTGTAAGGGTGTAATACGATCAAACTCATATGCCATATAGAACGTGCCAATCTTGAAATTGCAAGATTCTGCTAAATTACGCAACGTTTGCGGTTTGGGCGTGGGGGTTGTCGTTGGTGAGAGTGTGCTAGTAGGCGCTGCAGTCGCTGTGACAGTAGGTAATAGTGTCCTGATCAGCATTGTCGTTGGTGCAGGTGTGTTGGTGAGCAAAGGTGTCGCAGTAGGTGCAGCCATCGGTGCAGATACTGGCATGCAGGCGGAAAGGATGAGCGTCACCGGCCCGAGAAAAGCAAGGGCGCGTTTCATGGCTTCTGTCCTCCTTCGGCGATTGGGCCGCCTAACGAGACTGTCGAAAAAGGTAACTGCCTATCATATCACTGCGAGCGAAGCGAAGCAGTCTCCTGATTGCAGCGGGAGGATTGCGCATCGGGCGAGCCTCGGCGTGGCCCTTCGCCCCTGCGGGGCTCGCAATGACAAGAA
>JASFBC010000024.1:0-1863 GCA_036172315.1 Anaerolineae bacterium
GGGGGTACCGTCCTTGCTGGATGAATTCTTCCCCACCCACGGCAACTGGCAGGGGCTCAGCCTGGGGTGGACAGCCACGGTCTGGCTGGCCCATATCCTCTCTGAGGGCGATCACCGCTTGAACCACGTCCAAACCTGGGCCGAGAAGCGTCTGGAGAGAGAGTCGCTGCACCGGCCGAGAGGTGCGCGCCCTGGACTTCAGCGACGACCGCCTGGCGGATATATTGAGCGCCCTCAGCCAGGAGGCCGCCTGGGAGGGCTTTGAGGCGGCGGGGATTGTTGTATATCGGGGACGGTAAGATGGGAGCGTTGGAGACGCGGGCCTTCACCCACAGACAGAACGACGGCTGGTGCTGCGGTCGCTGAAGGCGGCAGAAGCCGCAGAAGAAGCGCTGCGAGACCGGCTGGCGAAGGCCCAAAGGGCGCTGGCCACCTTGAATGAGAGAGGCCGGGGGAAGAGACGGTTCACAGAGGTGGAATCTCTGCGGCGGGCGGCAGAAGCGCTGGTAGAGCAGCACCAGGCCCAGGGGTTGTTGCGCCTGAGTTATGAGGAGGAGGTCCAGGAACGAGTAGTGCGGCGCTACGGGGGAAGGCCGGCGGCCGTCCGACAGGAGCGGGAAATGCGGGTGACGGTAGGGGCGTAGCATGCTACGCCCGTACTGGATGAGGAAGCGCTGGAGAAGGCCATTCGCCGGCTGGGATGGCGGGTGTATGCCACCGATACACCGGCGGAACGGCTTTCCCTGGGGCAGGCCGTGCTGGCCTACCGGGGTCAGTATATCATTGACCGGGGTATGGGACGTCTGAAAGGTCGGCCGCTGTCGCTCGTGCCGATGTATCTCCAGCGGGATGATCGGGTTACCGGCCTGATCCGGCTGCTGGCGATCGGCCTGCGGGTACTGACCCTGCTGGAGTTTGTCGTCCGCCGCAACCTGGCTGCCGAAGGTGTGAAGTTGGCCGGTCTGTATGCCGGCAACCCCAAGCGGGCCACCGCGCAACCTACCACGGAGCGCCCGCTGGAGGCTTTCCGGTAGATTACCCTGACGGTCATTCAGGAGTCTCATCAAACCCGTCGTCATCTCACTCCGCTCTCCGAGATGCAACATTTTCTGGCGTTGTTGGGTTTCTCCACAGATATCTATGCCAGGCTCTGCGCCGATTTCGCTAAACCGCCTTAAAAATGAGCGAACCATAGGCATTTACTTACTGATCACTGCATTGCTTTGGTGCGTGCTTTATGAAAATTTTGATAGCCCACAACGACTACCAGCAACCCGGCGGCGAAACTGTTACCGTAAATGCCCAGATTTCGTTGCTTCGGCAATATGGGCATCCGGTGGTGACCTATTGGCGAGACAATCGGGAAATTGAGCATTATGGATTTGCGCAAAAGATCGCCTTCTTGATCAACGCTTTCTCATCGGTGAGAACGTTTCAGGAAATTCGTACCGTAGTGAAACAAGAGCAACCAGATGTAGCGCACGTTCATAACGTCTTTCCACTGATTTCTCCAGCGGTTTACCGAGCCTTGAAAAAAGAGGGGATACCCATTGTCCAGACTGTACATAACTACCGATTTCTGTGCCCAAACGCTCTCTTCTACACCTATGGCCAAATCTGTGAACGTTGCAAGTTTGGCAATACCTTGCACGCTGTTCGTTTTAGGTGTTATCGCCAGAGTTATCTTCTCAGCGCGCTGTATACATTGATCATTGGCTTGCACCGCCGTTGGGGGACGTTTGATTTAATTGATTGCTTCGCTCCTGTGAGCGAATTCGTGGCGCATAAACTGGTGGAGAGCCGCTTGACCACAATGGAAAGGATTGCCGTCTTGGGGAATTTTCTGCCGGATCCGTTGCCTGC
>JASFBC010000025.1:0-16564 GCA_036172315.1 Anaerolineae bacterium
CGCCGCCTATGCTGCCGGTCTCGCCGTCGGCTTCTGGTCCGGCCTGGACGACTTGCGTCGGAACTGGGCGGTGGACAAGGTCTGGGAGCCCAGGATGGATCCCGAGACCCGCGAGCGGCTGTACAGGGGATGGCTGAAGGCGGTAGAGCGCACCTTCGGGTGGGTTGAATAAACAAACCATCCTTGGCCAAGAGGACACGGGAGGGAATGGGGGTGTCTTTCCCCGTTCCCTCTCCGTCTTATTTGAGGTGGAGATATGCATATCGTGGTTTGTCTTAAGCAAATCGTAGATCCCGAAGTGCCCTTTCACCTGTTTCGCATTGACCCGGTTGCGAAGACTCAAATTCGGGGCAGTCACCCTCTGGTTATCAGTTCTTACGATGAAGTCGCGGTAGAAGTGGCGATTCAAGCGAAAGAGAGATTTGGCGGATGGGTAACTGTTGCGAGCATCGGGACAAAGGAGACGATCCAGGCCCTCCATCAAGCGCTTGCAATGGGAGCGGACGGGGCAGTTCTTCTCTGTGATCCCCTCTTTGAGCATACCGATTCGTTTGGAAAAGCCCGTATTTTGGCCGCCGCACTGCGCAAAATTGGCGATTTCGATCTTATCCTGTGTGGGCGGCAGGCTGGAGATATAGAGATGGGGCTGGTCGGTCCTTTTCTAGCCGAAGAGTTAGGGCTTCCCTGCGCCACGCTGGTGACCAATGTGGTCTCCCAAAATGGGAAAATCCGCCTGAAGCGGCCTACCGAGGCCGGATATGAGGTTCTGGAGGTACCCCTCCCTTGCCTGGCGACCATCACAAATGACGAAAGCAATGTCCCTCGTTATGCCTCGGTAAAAGGAATTCGGGCTGCCATGCGGACTCCGATTCCTATATGGACGGCCACCAACTTGGGTTTAGACCCTCTTATGCTGGGCAAGGAGAGGAGGATTGAGATAGAGGAGATGTGGATTCCCCAACGAGAAATCCGCTGCGAGTTGATCGCCGGAGAATCGGCGGGAGAGCGAGCACGAAATCTGGCCTTACGCTTGCGAGAACTTGGATTGGTGTGAGGTGAAGGGAAGATGGCTTCTATCTTGACGTTCTGCATGGCTACCCACTTGTCTATTCCTCGCTCTAGTCTGGAGTTACTGGCCGCAGCGCGGCTGCTGAGTCAGCAATTGGGCGGACTTCCCGTCCAAACGCTCCTTTTGGGAGCCGGGGTAAAGGAGCATGCCCTCACCTTGATTTACCACAGCGCCGATCAGGTCCTGCTGGTTGACCACCCCTGCCTGGAGCATCCGGAAGACGAAATAGTGTTAGAGATCACCCAGAAAGTAGTTTGTCAGTTTGAGCCCCGGGTGGTGCTCCTGCCCCATGACGAGTTGAGTGGAGGGCATGTAGGCCCCCGCCTGGCTTATCGGTTAAGGGTCGGCATCGTGACAGATTGCACTGGCTTCGCAGTTCGGAACAGCGACATTTGCTGGCTTCGCCCTGTATATGGGGGAAAAGCGATGGCTTATTTGTGCACCCGGGGGCCGGTCCAGATTGCAACTATCCGTGCACGCGCGTTTGAACCTCTATCGACTGATCCTTTCCGCCAGGGCGAAATCAAGGAAGTCAAAGTTGCTCCAGAATCCTTCTCTACCTCGGTGACTGTTGTGGAGCGGATAGAGGCTGCCGAGGAGAGAGGGCTCAGCCTAGATCGGGCGGAAATCGTTGTTAGTGGCGGACGAGGAATGGGAAGTGCCGAAGGGTTCAGTGTTTTGCACGAACTGGCTCGCGTGTTGGGGGCGGCGGTGGGGGGCTCGCGACCCGCCGCTGATATGGGTTGGGTGCCCCACTCCCACTTGATAGGGCAGACTGGGAAAATCGTTGCCCCCAAGCTCTACATCGCTGTGGGAATATCTGGCGCGACCCAGCATATGGCTGGCGCCGGGTCATCCAAAACGATCGTGGCTATCAACAAGGACCCAGACGCGCCCATCTTCAAACTGGCTCATCTCGGTGTGATCGGCGAGTGGGAAGAGGTGCTTCCACCGCTGATTCGGGCTTTTCAGGAGATGTATTCCCGCTGATACCAGGAGGTTACCATGAAAACAAAAACGTTAGAAACCCAGGTGGTTGTGATCGGCGGAGGGGCGACCGGTACCGCCGTACTGCGGGACCTGGCGATGCGCGGCATCCAGGCCATTCTGCTGGAACGGGGGAACCTGGCAAGCGGCACTTCGGGAAATTTTCATGGGCTTCTGCACAGCGGCGCCCGCTACGCGGTCAAAGATCCCTCCGCTGCAGAAGAGTGTATTGTGGAGAACCGTATCCTGCGTCAGATTGCCCCCCAGGCTATTGAGGACACAGGTGGCTTCTTCATCGCTCTGACCGATACTGATGAGGCTTTCCTGCCACGATTGGTGGAAGGTTGTCGCCACGTGGGCATTCCCACGGAAGTGCTCTCCGGCTCAGAAGCGCGTCGGGAGGAACCAGCCCTTTCCCCTCAGGTTCGCCAGGCTGTGGTGGTTCCGGACGGAAGCGTGGATGGCTGGACCCTCTGCATCGGAAGCGTCAAGGCTGCAAAGGAATACGGCGCCCAAGCTATGTTGTATACATTGGTCACAGAGATTCTCCGGGAGGGAGACCGCGTGGTTAGTGTACGGGCAGTGGACCAAACCTCTGGAGAGGAGTATCTGGTGCGTGCCGAGTATGTCATCAACGCGACTGGCCCGTGGACGGAGAAAACAGCCCGTCTGGCAGGGATTCATGTACCAATGGCATTGGATTATGGGACAATGGTGGTGCTGGATAGCCGCCCAGTTCGGCGCGTAATCAACCGCTGCCGTCCTCCCGCTGACGGGGACATTATCGTACCGGTCGGCACGACCATTGTCTTGGGTACCACATCAATACCAATCCAGGACCCAGACGATTTTTGCATTCAGGAATGGGAGATTGATCTGTTGTTGGATGAGTGCGCGCAGATGGTCCCCGTAGTTGAGGAGATGAGCATCCAACGGTATTACGTCGCGGTGCGCCCGCTCTATCAGCCCCCACAGGAGACTAGGGAAGAGGAACGCCGGGAGGTCAGCCGGGCTTTCTACGTGCTGGATCACGAACAATTGGATAGCCTCAGCGGGTTTATCACCATTACCGGTGGCAAACTGACTACCTGCCGGTTGATGGCAGAGAAGACGGTGGATTTGGTCTGCGCCAAGATGGGTATTTCGGTGCCCTGCCGTACTCATCTGGAGCCGCTTCCCCCGGCGTAATGTTGCTGATCGCAACAATCTTACCCGCTTCGGTGATAGACAGGCTCTGGAACGCAAGATTTGGATGTGCCACACCTTCTTGCAAAATAGAACCGAGGCCATGCTGCCCGGTATGGCGATTAAATAATAAAGTTCATGGAGGGTTACCACTGGCCTATTTTGGATGTAGACAAACCACCTTCCTACTGAAGAGACGTTGTGGCGGCTCTGCCGCTACAACATCATCTTCTCGCTTAGACACGGGGTGAGTAGTTCCTACTATGGCCCTTGGGTTTATAGTGGCAACCGGCAACCCAAGACTGGCATAATGATTCAGAGGTAATTATGGCAAAGAAAGCGCCCGGAAAGAGAGTGTCAGAGGACGCGGATGTTTCCTCTAGACCGCTCTGGTTCTGGATTCTGGTTTTCTTACTCCCCCTAATTGTTAGTGAACTGATGTTCTACATTGCCGGGCGTTGGGGCAGTATGATTCTGTTTCTGGTGGCTTGGTTTGGCTTCTGGGTAGCGATATTGCACCGTTCGGGATGGGCAATATTCAAGAGGCGGGAGAATTCCCAAAAAGCGCGCAGGCCGGGGCGGAAATGAAAACGAGTGGGGATAATCAGCGCACAGACATCACATCCTTTTTACTGCGCCATGACTTGGATGAGTGGGAGGCACGGTTCAGCCCCTATGACGAGGAGTTGTACTGTGCTGTCTTGGAGCATGTGACTCCTATGGATGTGGTAGTAGAGATCGGAGCGGGAGATCTGCGCCTTGCCCTTCGGCTTAGTCAATGCGTACAGCAGGTATATGCCATTGAGGTCAACCCGCTGCTGGTTGCCCGGTCGCTGGAAAGAATTGGCCTCTCTCTGCCGCGAAACCTGGCAGTGATTTGTGCCAACGCGCTGGATTTCCCTATCCCTGCCGGGGTAACCGTTGGGATTTTGCTGATGCGGCACTGTCGGCACTTCGGCTGTTACTTCGACCGTCTTCAGAGTAGTGGATGCCGATGGCTGCTGACCAACGCCAGATGGAAATCCGGCTTGGAAGTCATAGACCTGAAGGCTCCCCGAACTCCTTTTACTGAACTGGCTGAGAGCTGGTATGCCTGCCGCTGCGGAACTGTCGGTTATGTAGGAACAGGGAATTGCGCGGACTTGGACCCTGTTGAGGTGGCGGATTGTCCAGCATGTAATCCCGAAGCGCACCAAGAAATAGCTTCAACCTTTACCTCACCTCAGAACGGAGAAGGCAGAAGATAAGGATTTGCGGTGGCGGCTAAAAGTCGCCGCCGTAGCCCTGAACTTCGGCCTTTTGGAGGAAGGGGCTGTTTAAACGGGGCTCGGGCTTTATCGCCTGAATCATACGGGAAGGAGTCTGCATTTGGTTGGTATCGTGATCGTTGCCCATAGCGAACAATTGGCAGCCGGAGTCTGCGAGGTAGCCCTGCAGATGGCAGGGGGGGTGTCGGTCCCCGTTCTGCCCGCGGGAGGGACAGAAGATGGCCGCCTGGGCACCAGTTTTGAGAAAGTCCAGGATGCGCTGGATCGCGTCCTAGAGCAGGGATACGACGCATTGGTGCTGGCCGATCTGGGCAGCGCGGTGATGGTCACTCAGATGGTTCTGGAGACTCTGCTCCCAGAGTGGCGGGAGCGAGTGCGCCTGACCAGTGCACCGCTAGTGGAGGGAGCTATTGCGGCTGTGGTTGCAGCCGCCGGAGGCGGAGACCTGGAAAATGTACGGCAGGCTGCTGAACAGGCGTTGACTGTGTCCAAAATCCCTGAGTTGGGAGTTTCTCCGTCGCTTCCGATAGAAATGCCTGAGAAGGCTATCCTTGAGGAAATCGTGGATTTAATTGTGCCTAACCCAACAGGGCTTCATGCCCGCCCTGCGGCTCTTTTCGTGCAAACTGCAATGCGCTTTCAGGCCGATATTACGGTGCAAAATCTCTCTCAGGGTCGCCTTCCGGTAAACGCGAAGAGTATGATGGAAGTCGCCAGCGGAGGGACAGCATGGCAGGGGGAACGGATTCGCATTGTTGCGCGGGGAAAAGACGCGAGAGAGGCCATCCGCACCCTGCAAGCATTAGTGGAAAGCGGATTTGGCGAGATGGAGGAGGCACCCCCCGTGCCTTCTCCACTCCGCCAGCCCGAACAGGTGTTACTTCAGCCCGCAGAAGGTAAGGTGGGAGGGCAGTTGCGGGGTATTCCCGCTTCTTCAGGTATCGCCATCGCCCCGGTTTTTCAGTACCGCCCTCTTACCTGGCATGTAGAGCACCGGACTGTGGGCAGTGTAGGAGCGGAGATAACCCGTCTACAGAAAGCGCTGGAACAGGCCCGCCAAGAACTGCTTGCTCTGCAACAAGAAATCGCTCTCCAAGATACACAAACAGCGCGCATCTTTGAATTCCAGCGGATGATGTTGGAGGACCCTGTTTTGACCAATATGTTGGAGAAAAGAATTCGCCAACAGTTTTCCAATGCTGAGGCCGCTGTGGAAGCCGTGTTTAAAGAGTGGATTGCCCGATTTGAGCGGGGAGATAGTGAGTTATCCCAATTACGAGCGGCGGATGTTCAGGATGTCTATCAGCGGTTGACGCGCATCTTAGTAGGAGCCGAAGAGATCAATTTGCTACGCACACTTCCTCATCCGGTCGTTGTGGTAGCGAAGGACTTGACTCCTTCTGATACAGCCTGTCTGGACCGGGAAAAGGTGAAAGGAATCTGTACAGTGGGAGGGGGATTAACCTCCCATATTGCCATCCTGGCGCGAATGTGGGGGATCCCAGCAGTGGTAGGCCTTAGCGAACAAGTGCTGGAAATTCCCGATGGCACAATGGTGGCTATAGACGGGGAATCTGGCTTGGTAGAGGTGAATCCTCCCCAAGAAATTCTCCGCCACTACGAAGAGAGACGAGTTCAACGGACATCTCTGGCCGCTGTAGTTCTCTCTCAAGCTCATTGGCCCGCAATTACCTTGGACGGACACCGGGTGGAGGTATTTGCCAATATTGGTGATGTGGCTTCAGCTCGCGAGGCAGTAGATTCTGGCGCTGAAGGTGTGGGTCTGCTGCGCACGGAGTTTCTCTTTGTGAACCGAACGGCCATGCCTGATGAAGAGGAACAATATAGGGCGTATCGGGCTATCGCTAATGTATTAGACAGGCGTCCTCTTATCATTCGCACCTTGGATATTGGCGGGGACAAGCCGTTGCCTTATCTCAAACTGCTGCCAGAAGCAAATCCTTTCCTGGGGATGCGCGCGATTCGTCTCTCGCTGAATCACCCTGATTTATTCCAGCCCCAATTGCGGGCAATCCTCCGAGCGGGCGTAGGACGAAATGTGCTAGTGATGTTTCCAATGATTTCTACCCGGGATGAGGTTCTTCGGGCACTGGAAGCGTTGGAGCAGGCAAAGAGAGACTTGGAACAGGCTGGAATTCCTTACACTAGGGAAATTCCTGTGGGAATTATGGTGGAGACACCAGCGGCAGCCATTGCAGCGGACCTCCTAGCACCCTTGGTGGACTTCTTCAGCATCGGCTCCAATGACCTGACGCAGTATGTCCTGGCGTGTGACCGAGGCAACGACCAGTTACGATCCCTCTATCAACCACTGGACCCAGCCGTGATTCGCATGATTCAGCATGTCATTGAGGCTGCACATCAATATGGTAAAAAGGTCGGCTTATGCGGGGAACTGGCTGGGGAACCGATGGCCATTCCATTGCTCTTGGGAATGGGGTTAGACGAGTTTAGCATGACCCCTGCTGCGATCCCTTATGCCAAGTGGCTGATTCGTGCTCTGAGCTTGACCGAGGCCCGAGAAATTGCCCGACAGGCTCTCCTTCTACCCTCTGCCGCTGAAACCACCCGGTATCTTAAAGAAGTGTTACAAGTCGTACAAGAAGCAGATAGGTCAAGTTCCCAGAGTTACGCAATGGAAAGAGCGGATTGAGATTGACTTGCTAACAGGAACTGCTTTCCGTGCCTTGATACCAGAGGCGCACCCGAAAAAGGTGTGCCTCTGATTTTTAGGCGACACATCCTATCCTGCCTCGGTGGGGTTGACAGTTCCACCGTTGCCACTATAATGTTGACATACCTACAAACATATCTTGCCTGTATCCTGCGACCTGCGCCATGTTAACCAACCGACGTCCCAGAGTATCCATTGCCCATCTCCCGACCCCGCTGGAGATGTTGCCCCGGCTGACCGTCTTGCTGGGCGGCCCCCAACTGTGGGTGAAGCGGGACGACCAGACCGGCCTGGCTACCGGCGGGAACAAGACCCGAAAACTGGAGTTTCTGGTGGCCGAGGCACTGGCCCGAGGAGCCGACACGCTGGTCACCTGTGGGGCGGCCCAATCCAACCACGCCCGCCAGACCGCCGCCGCGGCTGCCCGCTTCGGCCTGGCCTGTACCCTGGTCCTGCGCGGCCGTCCCCCCGCCCAGGCCCAGGGCAACCTCCTCCTGGACCAACTCCTGGGCGCCGAGATCGTCTGGGCGGAGGATGCACCGATCACGGAGCGCATGGAGGAAGTGGCGGGATCGCTGAGGGCTCAGGGCCGCCGCCCCTACGTCGTCCCCTACGGCGGCAGTAATCCCGTAGGCGTCTGCGGCTACGTCGCCGCGATGGAGGAATTGCTGGCCCAGGCGGCGCGGGAAGGGATTCCCTTTGACCACATCGTCCTGGCCTCCTCCAGCGGCGGCACCCAGGCCGGACTGATGGTGGCGGCCCGGGCACTGGGCTACCGGGGCCGCATCCTGGGCATCAGTGTGGACCTGCCCGCCGGGCCCCTGTGCCAGCGGATGGCCGAACTGGCCACTGCAACCGCCGACTACCTGGGCCTTCCCCTCTCCTTCGCTCCGGAGGACTTCGCGGTGGAGGATGGCTACCTGGGCGGCGGATACGGTGTCATCGGAGACCTGGAGCGGGAGGCCATCCGCCTGCTGGCCCGCACCGAAGGGTTGCTCCTGGATCCCGTCTACACCGGGCGGGCCTTCGGCGGCCTGATAGACCTGATCCGCCGGGGGATGTTCTCCCCGTCGGAGCGGGTGCTCTTCTGGCACACCGGCGGCGTCGCCGGCCTCTTTGCCCGCCCCCATCTGGTATGACCAATGGAAGACTTGACGCCCCCCGGTTTTGTGGTATAACAAAAGTGGCCCGGGCGCCGAGCCCCCCGGACCGAAGGGAGAACGATGACGCGAATCCGTTCCTTGCAGTTGGGGGGGGTGGTTCTGGGGGTAGCCGCTGTCTTCCTGCTCCTGACCCTTCAGTCACTCCGTGTAAAGGATTCTCTGGCGGCTCAGCCCGTCCAGGTGAACCCGTTCCGCTTCCGGCCCGCCGTCTCTACGGATCTCATTACTTGCACCCTTGCCGTCACCACAACAGATGCGATTCCAGGGAACAATTCCTTTGACGCAGCGGCCATCCTGGCCGACTATACCGGCCTGGCCCTGGTGGAGGGGAACCGCGGGGAGGCGAAAAACCCGGGCGAAGATTACTTCCGTTTGGATAACGCCGTCCCCGGGTGGACCTACACAGTGGACGCGATCCCGGATGGGGTGGGAAATTACAACCTGGGGATCATTGTCTACAACGCGGCCCGGACCCCCATCCTGACGGATACGAACACCCTGGATGGCAATTCGGCCCATATCCGCCTGGTTGCCGGGGATACCGGGCCGTATTACTTCAAGGTCCTCCAGATTAGCAACTACTGCTCGGGCGGGACCTATCACCTGGAGGCCAGCGAGTCGCCGCCGACGGCCACGCCCACGCCGACACCTACCCCGACCGGGACGGCGACCCCACCGCCACCCACTCCGCTGGCCGGCGCGGACCGTTTTGAGCCCAACCACGACTTTAACCACGCCTCCACTATTGCCACAGGCGTCACCTACGATAACCTGAACTTTGTCCCCTGGGGCGGAGCGACCGAGGACAACGATTTCTTTAAACTCTGGGTGAAGCCCGGCCTTCTCTACACCTGCGAGACGCTGAACCTGGCCCCCGGCCTGGATACGAACATCATCATCTACGACCACAACCGCAACGGCCTGGCCGGCAACGACGACGTGACGCCGGGGGACTACCGGAGCCGCGTTTCCTATCTTTCCACCTACGAGGGGTGGCTCTACGTTCTGGTGGGGCACGGCGGTCGGTTCCCGTACTCCGAGGTCCAGAACAGCACCTACAGCCTGCGCTGCACGGTGGAGGTCCTGGGCCTGCCCACCCCGGCGCCGACGGCGACCCCCCGGCCACCCACAGCCACACCGGGACCCAAAGACTGGACGCCCACGCCCGACACCACGTTCACCTCTCCGCCCCCCACGGCCACGCCGTCTACGGGCGCGGGACTCTCCGTGCGGCTGATCTCCACCCCCGCTCCGCCATCCCCGGAGGTGACACCGGCCCCCCGGTTTGTCCCGCTGGACATCCTGGTCTATTATGACACCAACAACGACCGCAGCCCCGGGGCTGGAGAAGGGGTGGCGGGATTGCGCATCCTGGCCTACGACACCCTCACCGGTGAGCAGGTCGCCGAAGGGGTGACCGACGAGATGGGACGGCTGCGGTTCACCGCCGCTGTCCGGGGCGCTGTCCGCATCGTCGTCCCCTATTTGGGCATCGGCCGGGTGATTGAAGGGGAAGGGGCCAGCGTCTACATCCGTATCGCCGCGTCCACAGGGAGTCCGTAATGGAAGAACCCGGTCCTGCTTCCTCGCCCCCTTCGTCCCCCCGGGCGAAGAGTCTGCTCGCCCGTGTCCCTGCTATTGCCCTCTGGCTGGGAGGAGTGGGGGTAGCCATCCTGCTGATTATGCTGGTTGCCCTCCTGGCCCTCCGCCCGGTCCTCTTCCCCGGCCGTCCGGAAGGGATTCCTCTTTCCGTCACGAAGATCATACCTGGCGCGAGCCCTCTGCCCCCTCCTGCGCCGCCGGTGGCCGAAATCGGCAACGCCCAGGTCTCCCTCCCCATCCCCACGTCCCTGGAGGTGGGTGGGTACACCTTCCCGGTGCAGCCGGTGAGGGTGGAAGGAATCTGGAATGCGCCGGCGTCCGACACTGGCGCAGCCCTCTGGGTTTCCGGGTCCGTGGTCCGGTACGTGCTGGGTCTGGCGCCGACGGATGAAAACCGCGCTCTGGTCGGCGGACTGAAGGAGGGGGATGAAATTCACCTCCTCCTCTCCAGCGGGGCCCGGCTGACCTTTCGGGTCGTCCGGAAAGAGACCGTTCTTCCGGAAGAGACGGCCATCCTGGCCCAGACCCGGCCTGGCCTGACGCTGGTGGTGTTAGAGGAGGGGGAACGTCCGGCGGCAGTGGCCGATTTTCGGGAACTGGTGGAGCCAACGCCCCCGGTGAGCGGTCCTATGGCTGGCCCCGGGCAGCCGGTGCAGGTGGGAACCGCGCGGGTGACCGTCGTGGAGGGGCATGCAGAGCGCGGGCTGCCGGACCTTCCGGTGGGGACGGTGGCCTATTTCGTGGAAGTGACGGTGGAGAACAACGGGACGGCATCTTTGTTCCCGCGCGATTTTGCCGCCGAACTGCTGGACGTGGACGGCAATCGGTATCTTCCCTCCCCCTCTCTGGCGGGGAAGGGGAAATACGGCCCGCTGCCGGAGGAGATCCCGGCGGGGGGGAAGGCAGAGGGGACGTTTGCCTATGTGGTTCCCGAAGCGGTTGCCGGCCCTGCGCTGACCTGGGTTTTCGGCCCCCAGGTGGCATCCGAACTGCGCGCCCGATTCTCCCTTCCCTACACCCCACCGCCGGCCGCCACGGCGGAGGCGGAGGTGGAGGTTACCCAGGCGTTTCTGGGGGAGGGGGGGCAGGTACTGCATATCGTCGCCCGGGTGCGCAACCGGGGGGCGGCGGCGTTGACGGTAACGGAGAGGGACATCTCGCTGAGTTCGCGCGCCGGCCCGGGGGAATTGCAGGTCGCCGCGCCGCCGCTGCCGTGGGAAATGGAGCCGGGCCAGGCGCGGGAAGTGGAATTGCAGTTTGCCCGGCCCCGGGCGCCTTCCTGCGTGGTGACGATTCTGGGCTACACCTTTGAGATTTCCGGCCTGCCGGAATGATGGGGGAGTGGATGCGGGCGACGACGCACGGATGGGCGCCGCCGCCCGCTTCATGTTCATCGGGTCGTCATGGCCGGTCGGTCTCCCGTTTCTCTGCTTCCTGCAAAGCCCGCAACTCCCGCTCCATCCGCCGCTGACGGGCCCAGATGGAGAAGACCAGGGCGAACGTCAGCCCCCAGAAAACCCCGTATGCGGCGACCAGATAAACCGGCATTTCCCCTCCTATCATCAGAACTTTTCTGGTAACTATTCAGCGCTGACGGAAAGTTTGTCTCCTCAGGCCTTCGGCCTCCGGACGGCCCGCGCCGTCCTTTCCGGATGGACAACGGATGACGGACCACCGACTACCGTCGTCTGGGGTCTATGATCTGTGGTCTGGGGCGGGGAGGCCGATTCCCCATTGGCGCCAGGAGGGCGATCTCCATCGGGCTGAACAGTCACCTCTTCTGCTCCCGGCGCAGGAGGGCCAGCGAGTCGGCGAAGCGCTCCAGGCGCATCCGCTGGCGCAGGAGCGTCGCGTAGAGCAGGGTGAACGCGGCCAGCGAGACCAGCAGCGTCTGCAGCATAGACGGGGTGAGCGCCATCTTCTCCTCGCCGCTCAGGATGGCCGGGTGGATGGAGCGCCACCAGCGGATGGCGAACCACGAGAGAGGCACCGTCACGAAGGCAACGATGCCGTAGACGGCGGCAAAACGGGCCTGCCGCTCCGGCCCCTCCACTGTCCGGCGTAACATCTCATAGGCGGTGTAGATGAGCAGTTGCACTGCCGAGATGGTCAACCGGGGCTCCCAGGTCCAGTATGTCCCCCAGATCGGCCGCGCCCACAGTGAGCCACTGATGATGGCCATGGCGATGAAGGTCAGCCCGACTTCCACCGATGAGAGGGCCAGAATGTCCCACCGGCGCTCCCTCCGAATCAGGTACAAAATGCCTGCCAGGAAGGTAACAAAAAAGGCGAAGAAGCCCACCCAGGCCGAGGAGACGTGGAAGTAAAAGATACGCTGGACGTCCCCCATAGTTGCTTCCCGGGGGGCGTAAAGGAAGACCATCCCCAGGGCGGTCAGGAGAGTAATCGCCGAGGCCAGAGCCAGGATGAAACCGGTGCGATCGCGGTATCCTTTCATCCTTCCTCCTGCGAATTGGAGGGGCAACTCTTGCGGTTGCCCCATCTGGGGCAGAGGCAAGCCCTGCCCCTACTCCTCCAGGATGTACCCGAACGTCAGCGTGGTGACGGCCAGAATGACCAGGTCGTAGACGACGATGAGGCGAAGCCAGCCGCCCGCTTCCGCCAGCGTTCCTCCCTCCAGAAGCGCGCCGATGGTCTGGACCGCAGCGATGAGGAGGGGGAAAGCCAGAGGGAGGAGCAGCACGGGCAGCAGGACCTCGCGGGCCCGGGTGTTCACCGCCATAGCCGCCAGCAGCGTCCCCACGGCGGCGTACCCCACCGTCCCCAACAGCGTCACCAGCAGCACCTCCGGGCGTAACAGCGGGATATTGAACAAGCCGGCAAACAGGGGGAGCAGGATAACTTCCACGATGACCATAAAGAGTAGATTCCCCAGCGCCTTGCCAAAGAATATGGCCGCCCGGTCCACCGGCGCCAGCAGCAGGCCATCTATGCAACCGGTCTGTTGCTCCCGGACCAGGGAGCGACTCAAACCCAGGGTGCCCGCAAAGGCGACGGTGGCCCAGAGGACGCCCGGCGCGGCGGCGCGGGCGGTCGCCCCGCGCAGGTCCAGGGCGAAACTGAAGACCAGGAGCGACAGCACTGCGAAGACCAGCATAGCGCTGACGATCTCCCGGGTGTGCCATTCCGCCGCCACGTCTTTGACGACGATGGCCCACATCTTATCCAGGAAGTTCATTGTGGAAAGAGTATACCCCAAAACGGCGGGAGCGGCAAATTGCTATTGCGCTCATCCCTTCTCGTGGTAAAATAGACCTGCCTGGTAACCGTTCAGCCGGACGTAGCGCGGGCCGTTGCGCAGGCTAACAGCCTGCGCTACAGGCTAACAGCCTGCGCTACAGGCTAACAGCCTGCGCTACAGGCCGCCAATCTGCGCTCCGCTGAATAGTTACCCTACCTGGAAGGAGGTATTCCAATGGAACTTTCTCAGTATCTCCGCATCCTGCGCAAGCGATGGTGGATTATCCTGGTAGCGGTGCTGGTGACAGCCGTCAGCGCTATGGCCTTCAGCCGTCTCCAGACCCCCGTCTATCAGTCCACCGCCGAAGTCCTCATTCAGCCGGCCCGCCCCGATTTTGGCCTCACCCAGTCCGCCAAGACACTCCTCCGGTCCTATATGAGCGTTGCCGACTCCAATAAATGGGCCCAGGAGGTGCTTAACCGGCTGAACCTGGATATGAAGCCCGAGCAATTGCGGGCCAATGCCCGCTTCGCGGCGGAGGACGATCGGATGATTATCCGGATTGAGGTTGAGGATACAGACGGCGAACAGGCCAACCGAATTGCCAAGACATGGGCAACTCTGCTGGTAGAGTGGCGGGATCAGGAGAACCAGAAACAGCGCAAGGAGGACCGGGTCTTTGCCGAACTGCGGGATGAGCCAATTTATTCCCAGACCTGGCCTCCGCGCCTGCCCATTATGGGCATCGCTGGAGCCATCCTCGGCCTGATCATCGCCTTCGTCATCATCTTCTTCCTGGAGTGGGCTGAGTCGGGCGTCATCCGTACCCCCGAAGATGTGGAGCAATGGCTGGGCCTGGCCGTACTGGGGACTCTCCCTCCAGCCGAATAACCGATGGGAGACAATGCCATGAGCAAACCCCGATTGATTACCCTGACCGACCCCCGTTCACCGGCTGCAGAGGCTTACCGCACGTTGCGGACCAATCTGACCTTTGCCGGACTGGATCAGCCTGTTGAGGTGCTGGTTGTCACATCCCCGGCTGTCGGTGGAGAGAAGTCCATTGCGGCGGCAAACCTGGCTGTGGTGATGGCCCAGGGTGAACACCGGACCATTCTGGTGGACGCTGATCTGCGCCGTCCGGTCCTTCACGAGATATTCGGCGTCTCCAATGAGCGCGGTCTGACGACGATGTTTGTGGACCCCCAGGCCCGGGCTGAGCCGCCGCTGGTGGAGGTCGGCGTGGAGAACCTCTGGTTGCTTCCCAGCGGGCCACTCCCTCCCAACCCCGCCGACCTGCTGGGTTCCCAGCGGATGGAGGAGATCATCACCGCCCTCCGTTCCCGGGCCGACACTTTGATCTTTGATGCGCCGCCGGTCCTTGCTGTCACCGATGCGGCTGTCCTGGGGATGAAGGTGGACGGGGTCCTCCTGGTGGTCACCGCCGGCCGCACCCGCCGCGACCAGGCCCGGCAGGCGCGGGAGCTGCTGGAACGGGCCCGCGTGCGAGTCGTCGGTGCCGTCCTGACCGATGTGCCCGTATCTGTGGTCAGGCGGTATTAATTTGCAGTCCAAGTCAAGACGGACGACGGACCACTGACCACCGTCATCTGTGGCCTGTGGTCTATGGTCTGCAGTCTGCGGCAAGGGAAGCACTCTGTGCGAGACCCCGATAGGAGGAAATATGCAGGGTAGACCGATCAATTTCCTGTTTGTCGGCGTTGGCGGTCAGGGAGTGCTGACTGCCTCGGATATCGCCGCCCAAGTCGGGCTGGACCTGGGGTTGGAGGCCAAGAAATCGGAAGTGCACGGTTTCGCCCAACGGGGTGGGGTGGTGGAGAGCCACGTCCGCTGGGGGGAGCGGGTCGGGGCCCCCATCGCCGAACAGGGGACGGTGGACGTCCTGGTGGCCTTTGAACTCCTGGAGGCGGCGCGCTGGATAGAATGGCTGCGGCCGGGCGGGAGCGTCGTCGTTAACCGTCAGAAGATGGCCCCGATGTCGGTGACGGTGGGCAACGCAATCTATCCGGACGATGCGGCTCTTCTGGAGGCGCTGCGCCACCGGGCCGCGCGGGTGGTCCTGGTGGACGGCCTGAGCCTGGCCGAGCGGGCCGGGACGACCCGCGCCGTCAACAGCGTCATCCTGGGCGCCCTTTCCGCCCTCCTGGAGACCCCGCCGGAGGTGTGGGAAGAGGCCGTCGTCCGGCGCGTTCCCCCGCGCTACGCCGAAGCCAACCGCACCGCCTTCCGCCTGGGCCGGGAGGCCGCCCTGCGGTCCTGATGTGCCCTTCGGGATGAAAGATGATGGAGACCGTCTGCCTGCTCCTGGTCGGTCTGGGGAATCTGGGGCGGCGCTTCTGTGACCTGCTGGCTCAGAAGGGGTCGGAGGTGGAGGCCCGCTACGGCCTGCGGTTGCTCCTGGTCGGCGCGGCGGATAGCCGGGGCGCCGCGTATGACCCTGCCGGGCTGGACCCGGCCCGGATCGCCGCTCTGAAAGAAGCCGGCGGCTCCGTCGCTGACCTGCCCGGTGTGGGCCGGCCTGGCTGGCCCGCTGCCGACCTCATTGCCCAGGCCGATGCGGATCTCCTCTGCGAAGCCTCGCCGGTCAACCTGCGCCAGGGAGCCGAACCGGGCCTCACCCACATCCGGCTGGCGCTGGAGCGGGGGATGCACGTGGTCACCCCCAACAAGGGGCCCCTGGTGCTGGCATACCGGGAACTCCACGACCGGGCGGCCCGCCGGGGCGTCCAACTCCGCTTTGACGGTACCGTCGCCGGAGGACTCCCGGCCCTCTCCATCGGCCAGCGCGACCTGCGGGGCGCGACGGTCCACCGCATAGAGGCCGTCCCCAACCTCTGTACCGGCTACGTCCTGGAACTCCTGGCCGATGGCCTCTCCTGGGAAGAGGCGCAGGCCCGCGCCCGTGCCGAGGGCGTCCTGGAGGCCGACCCGTCCTTTGACTTGGAGGGCTGGGACGCGGCGGCGAAACTGGTCATCCTGGTCAATGGGGTGATGGGATACCCGGCCCGGCTGGAGGAGGTGGAGCGGACAGGCATCACGGCCCTCAGCGGCGCCGACGTGGTGGCCGCGCGGCGAAAGGGGCGGGTCTACAAACTGCTGGCGACGGCGGACCGTCTCCCCGAGGGGGCGGTAGCCATGCGGGTGGCCCCCGTCCCCCTTCCGGGCGACCACTTTCTGGCCCGTCTGGGCCGCAAGCAAATGGGGGTCGTCTACCACACCGACATTTATGGCACCCTGATGGCGGCAATTGATGAGCCCACACCGCTTCCTTCGGCAGCGACGATGCTACGGGACATCCTGGATATTTACCGATAGGATTCAACGCTGACGGAAATTTCCGCCCGACGGTAAACCGTCGGGCTCATTCTGCCC
>JASFBC010000026.1:0-2316 GCA_036172315.1 Anaerolineae bacterium
CGCCGCCTATGCTGCCGGTCTCGCCGTCGGCTTCTGGTCCGGCCTGGACGACTTGCGTCGGAACTGGGCGGTGGACAAGGTCTGGGAGCCCAGGATGGATCCCGAGACCCGCGAGCGGCTGTACAGGGGATGGCTGAAGGCAGTGGAGCGAACGTTCGGCTGGATGGAGTGAAAGGGACATGCCTGGCACTTCCGGAAGCGTCTGGCACGTAGGAGGAGGGAGAATGGACATCCAGTATTTGCCTGTGGAGGTCGTGGAATCTTTTATGCGCCGGGTCTTTGAGGGACTGGGGGTCCCTCCGGAGGATGCCCGCATCGTTACCGACGTCCTCATCGCCGCCGACCTGCGGGGGATTGAGTCTCACGGCGTCGGCCGCCTCAAGTACTACTACGACCGCATCCGGGCCGGCGTCCAGTCCACCCAGACCCAGATGGAGATAGTCCGGGAGACGGAGACGACAGCGGTGGTGGACGGCCATCACGGGATGGGGCATGTCATCGCCTATCGCTCCATGCGGATGGCGATGGAAAAAGCCCGTCGGTACGGTCTGGGTGCCGTCGCTGTGCGCAATTCCACTCACTTCGGCATCGCTGGCTACTACGCGCTGATGGCGGCGGAGGAAGGGATGATGGGCTTTGTGGTGACCAACGCCCGTCCCGCCATCGCGCCAACGTTCAGCACCGAGCCGATGCTGGGGACAAACCCCATCGCCTTCGCCGCGCCCAGTGACCTCCCTTACCCGTTCTGCTTTGACGCGGCAACGTCCATCACCCAGCGGGGCAAGATAGAAGTCGCCGCCCGTGCCGAGAAACCGGTCCCGGAGGGGTTGCTGATAGACCCCGAGGGCCGCCCCATCACCGACCCGGTCCGCATCCTGCGGGACCTGGACCGGGGGACGGCGGCCTTTCTGCCGCTGGGCGGGGCCGGGGAGGAACTGGGGGGGCACAAGGGCTACGGCCTGGCGACGATGGTGGAGATTCTCTCCGCCGCGCTCTGTGGCGGCCCGTTCCTGAAGGACTTGCTGGGATACGCTCCCGACGGCTCCCGCCGCCCCTATATGCTGGGCCATTTCTTCCTGGCGATAGATATTGAGCACTTCGTCCCGCTGGAGGTGGCCCGGCGCATCGTCGGGCAAATTATGCGCGACCTGCAGAATGCCCGCAAGGAGCCGGGCCGGGACCGCATTTACGTCGCTGGAGAGAAGGAATACGAGGCCGAGCAGCGGGTTCGGGCACAGGGTATCCCCGTCAACCCGAACCTCCGGCGGGAACTCCAGATTATGCGAGATGAACTGGGCATCGCCGGCTATGAAAAATACTTCTGAAAACCTGTACTGGGAAGGAGGATTATCTCATAGCCAGAGTCAACTGGAGAGATGTGGCGGCCCTGCTGGGCTTGCCGTACTATCCCAATCGTCGCGGGCCCTTCGGCAAAGAGGGCATCATCGTGGGTGACCTGGAGGGGCAACTGATTACTGTCGGCCCGGCCAGCGTGGGGAGGAGCGACGCCGTGGGGATTCTCGTCCAGTCCCCACCCATCACCGATGCGGCCGGATTGCGGGCCACATTGGAAACGGACCCGGCCGTCCTGCAGGCCCTGGGGAAGGAGAAGCAGGGGCGGGCGAACCTGCGCTCTATGCTCCATGTTGGGCACGAGAGGGTGGCTCTTGTGTGGCCCATAGGACTGCGTCCTCCATCAGCAGAGAAGATCGCCGCACTGGCCCGCTCGGTCGCCACCGGGGTGACCCAAACGGTGGGAGAACTGGGCCGGAGTTGCCACCGCTGCGGTCGGTCCGATGCGTCCATCATGCTGGTGAACGGTATCCCGCTCCATCTCTGTGACGGATGCGCCGAGACCCTGCGGTTCGCCGGAAACGAGGCCGCGCGGGCATATGCTCAAAAGTCTCCCAACCTGCTCCTGGGTCTGCTCTTTGGCATCGGTGCAGGGCTGGCAAGCGCGGTGGCATGGGCAATCGTGGCCCTTCTGAGCCAGAGGATATTCCTGATCCTCGCCATCGGCATCGGCCTCTTCGTTGGCTGGGCTATCCACCGGGGAATGGGGAAGTTCACCTGGCTCGGTCAGGCCGCCGCTGTCCTCATTACCCTGGGTAGTGTCCTGGTCGGTGAACTACTGTACGTTGTCCTGCTCCTGGTCCAGGAGGACGCCGATTTCTTCTCTGCCGTTCTGGCTGTCCTGATGAACCTGGATGTCATCTTTAAGGAGTCGGACATCTGGGTCTCCTTATTCTTTGGCTTGATCGGGGCCCTCTACATTCTTTACCGTTACCGGAGGCCGCGCGTGGGCATCCATGTGGA
>JASFBC010000027.1:0-6427 GCA_036172315.1 Anaerolineae bacterium
GGACGGAGGGCTCCAATTTGTCGGCCAGATACTGGCCCTCCTTTTCCCGACGGCGGGATTTGTCCCCATAGAAAGCACCCCTCTGCGACGCATGCTCACCGGCGCCCTCTTCGGCCTGGCGACGGTGTGGATGGTGTATCCGAATGTTCATCGAGCGACGGGGGAGGCGATGAAACAAGGTCAGATTCCTCCCTCCTGCTGAAACCCGGAGAGAACTTGTTACCACAGCGCGCCTGCGGTTCTCCTTGGTTTGCCCTGCTCTGAGAGCATAGGGGGTGAGACATGCTACCAACAGCATATCCTTACGACTTGCATAAATTGACCGCCCTTTGGGAAAAGTTTGTCAATGAAGGCACCTTATCTCTCCTTGAGATGGACCTGTCTGTTGCCCGTTCCTGGCTTCGTTGTCGGGGTGCTGGCCTGGATCCCCTGGCCGTACCCCACCTGGTTCGTTTTGACCCGGAGATATTAGAACAACAACGCCAGGAGTGGTTTGACCTTATCGCCATTGCCCGGCCAATGATGGAGGATATTTACCAGTTCTCCGGCGAATCGGGATTGATCGTGTATTTAACCAATCAGCATCTGATGGTTCTCGAATGCGTGGGAGATCAATCGGTGGGAGAGATTTTATATGGTTGTGGATTTGTGGAAGGTATAGGGATGGCGGAAGAATGTCTTGGCACCAATGCAGCTGCTCTGGCTCTTAGTGAAGGTGTGCCTATCCAAGTTGTGGGACCTGAACATTTTTTCAAGAGTTTACACCGATTCACAGGAACAGCGGCTCCTATTTATGACCCTTGTGGTCAGTTGATTGGCGCAATTGGAATTATTACACCGGAAAGAAGCAGCCACCCTCATACCCTGGGCCTCGTGATGGCAACGGCGCGAGCGATAGAAAATCAATTACAGGCGGATCTCAGCTTGGCTCAGGCCCACCGGCATTTGGCGGAACTGAACGCCTCTCTCCAGGCGCTGCAAAGAGGCATTGTATTTATGGATGCCAGAGGCGTGGTCACCCATATGAATACTCGTGCTGGGGACATTTTGGGCATTTCTCACAAAATGGCGCCGGGACGATCGTTAGACTCTCTGATTCCGCTCCCTCCGGAAGTACAAACCTCTCTTTCTCAGGGAATCCCCATGCCTGAGCGCGAGGTCTTTCTTAGGGCCTGCAATCCGCCCTTCTCGGTAATGGTTTCTCTGGATGTATTGAAAGAGGGAGCCCAACCTGTTGGTTTTGTTATGATTTTAAGACCTGTCCAGGAAGTTCGCCAGTTGGCCCATCGTATTATGGGAATGCAGGCGGTTGTCACCTTTGATGATATTTTAGGATGGAGTGCTCCTATGCGGCGGCTGATTCACTATGGACGTGCTGTTGCCCGCTGCGATGCACCGGTACTGTTAATGGGCGAGCCTGGCACAGGCAAGGGGCTTTTTGCACAGGCTATTCATAACGCCAGCCACTATGCCAGTGGCCCCTTTGTTCTTGTGGATTGCGCAACGATCCCGAGAGAATTGACCGCCTACGAACTATTTGGCTACGAAACCGGATTTGGTCCAACTCAAGGAGACCGACCAAGTAAATTTGAGATCGCCTGCGGCGGCACGCTTTTCTTACAAAACATTGAAAATTTACCGCTCAACATTCAAGCGGCCTTATTGAACGTAATAGACACCCAGTATGTTACCCGGATAGGCGGAATTGTCAACATTCCTATCAATGTACGGATTATCGCTGCATCCAATGTGAACCTGGGAGATGAGGTGCAGCAAAAGCGATTCCGCGCTGACCTCTTTTACCGCTTGCGCTCCCTGACACTAACCATTCCTTCTCTGCGGGAGCGGAGGGAAGACATTGTTATGCTGGCCAATCGCATTGTGAATAAATATGCTGCTCGTTTAGGAAAAGAGGTGCTTATCTCTCCGCGCGCGATGGCCGCTTTGAAAACCTACCCCTGGCCAGGAAATGTGCGAGAACTGGAAAACGCGCTGGAATGGGCAGTCCATCTGGTAGAAGGAAACGAATTGGATATACATCACCTGCCAGAAGAGGTCCGTAGAGTGATGACAGGCACTGAAAAAGCAAATCTCCTAACTTTGAGGGAAGCAGAAAAACAGGCTATCATTCTTGCCGGGCAGACTTTTCGCGGGAATGTGACCCAGATGGCCAATGCTCTGGGAATCGGGCGCACAACATTGTGGCGCAAAATGAAAGCCTTTGGTCTTCATCCAGACCATTTTCGTAGGAAGTCCTTACCTCGCCACCCCCTCGTTTCATTTTGAAACCAAATGACGCCCATTTTTGTCTCAATATGGAACAAACCAATCTCCAGATATTGACAGGTTTCTGGCTCATGGCTATAATAAGAACGGTTTTCACCCAAGCGGGAAGCAGAGGATTACGGAAGGGAAATGCCACTGCAATACATCGCCGGAGGGTGGTCCCGGTTTCAAGAGATCCCTGCGCTGTTCCTCTATTACACTGGGAGAGGACAGGATTTGAAGACCCTTTTTGAGATATAGTGGCATCTCAAAAGGGTCTTTTTATTTCAGTATTTTGAGAGAATTGCCCGGTGTGTTGTTGGTTGGAGATATGCAGCGCAGACCACGAGCTGCATCTGGTTTGTAGTTGACAGCGCGTGAAAAGGCGAATTTTTATTCAACGAAGGATTTAATAAAGTTTCCCTATCTGTTGAGAAAGAAAGGAGGTGAGCCCGAAACAAAAACTATCCTGTGTGTTCTGCGTTTTATGCACACTCTGAGCCTCTTTAACTTCACCATTTCATTTCACGTTGGTAAGGAGGTAACCAATGAAAAAGAACAGCCTGCTGGGCGAATGCATAGCGGAGGTCTTCGGAACCTTCATCCTGATCCTGCTGGGTGATGGTGTTGTCGCCAATGTGGGTCTAGCCCCCCGGTTGGCTGCTCCGGCCTATAACTGGAACACCATTGCCTTCGGCTGGGCTATGGCGGTGGTGGTGGCTGTGTATGTGGCCGGGGGGGTTTCCGGCGCCCACATTAACCCAGCAGTGACCCTGGCGATGGCAATCCGGCGGGCCTTCCCCTGGCGCAAGGTGATCCCCTACTGGATCTCCCAGATCGCTGGCGCGTTCCTTGGCGCTCTCGGCGTCTATTTGGTGTATATGGAAGGCCTGCGCGCAGTAGGCGTACCCAACGTCTGGTGCACCGGCCCTGGGTCTGTCTTCGGCCAGGCCTTTTGGGGTGGCGCCGGTGGACAGCCAATAGGTGCCTACTCCATTCTGAACGCGTTCATCACTGAGGTTTTCGGAACCGCAGTTCTGCTCTGGGGCGTGCTAGCGGTGTTCGACACCAGAAACTTAGGCGTGGGAGCAAATCTGGGCCCCCTGCTGGTTGGCTTGGTAGTCCTGGGGGTTGGCCTCTGCTTGGGTGGTCCCAGCGGGTATGCTATTAATCCGGCTCGCGACTTCGGCCCTCGTCTCCTAGGGGCCTTGGTCGGCACTAAGGGCCTTTTTGATGGCCTATATTGGCTTATCTGCCCTATTGTGGGCCCCTTAACTGGCGGAGTCCTGGGTATTCTGACCTACGACTGGCTGATTAGCCGCTTCCTCCCCGAAAAGTAGACGCCAGCATTCTTCAAGGGGCCACCACGATAAGCGCGGGGACATATAGACCAAATGTAATTACCCATCTCTCCTCACTCCCACTCCCGGCGGCTTTGCCGCCAACCTCCCCTCTTCTGAACCAAAGTTCGGGAGAGGGGAGGCCAGGGGGAAGAGCGAGGACTAAACTACTGCCTGGTAGGTAGTACGACCAAATAGGGAGGGATACCATGAAGAAGTTGATCAACCGACCGGAAGATGTGGTCAAAGAAGAACTGGAAGGCATTGCGCTGGCCTTCCCGGACATGGTGAAGGTCCATTTTGACCCCAATTTTATCTACCGCGCGGATGCCCCTGTTCGGGGGAAGGTGGCCGTTATCTCCGGCGGCGGAAGTGGCCATGAGCCCATGCATGGAGGGTTTGTCGGTATAGGGATGCTGGACGCGGCATGCCCGGGTCAGGTCTTCACCTCCCCTACTCCGGACCAGATGCTGGAAGCCGCTAAGATGGTAGACGGTGGTGCCGGTGTACTCTATATCGTCAAGAACTATACCGGCGACGTGATGAACTTTGAGATGGCGGCAGATATGGCCCGATCCGAAGGCCTGCGGGTACTCAATATCCTCATTGACGACGACGTGGCCGTGAAGGATAGCCTCTATACGGCGGGCCGCCGCGGGGTCGGCACCACCGTTCTGGCGGAGAAAATCTGCGGGGCCGCTGCAGAGCGAGGCTACGACCTGCGGCGTGTCGCTGACATCTGCCGGAGAGTGAACATCAACGGCCGTAGTATGGGAATGGCCCTCACCCCGTGCACGGTCCCTATGGCCGGCAAACCCACCTTTGAACTGGCCGAGGATGAAATGGAGGTGGGTATCGGCATTCACGGGGAGCCGGGGCGCGAGCGGATGAAACTCAAGACCGCCGATGAGATCACCGAAATGCTCGCCCTCTCCATCATTGAAGACCCAGAGTACCGGCGCACAGTTCGGGAATTTGATGAGGAGAAGGGCGAGTGGGTGGAGGTAGAACTGGTAGATCCTCCATTCCGCTCTGGTGATCGCGTCTTGGCCTTTGTGAATAGTATGGGGGGCACCCCGGACATTGAACTACCCATCATCTATCGCAAACTCCATGAGATTTGCGAGAAGAAAGGGCTAAAGATTGTCCGTCGCCTTATCGGCCGCTATATCACCTCCCTGGAGATGCAGGGCTGCTCTATCACGCTCCTGCGAATGGACGATGAGTTGATTGACCTGTGGGATGCTCCGGTCAAAACCCCTGCTCTCCGTTGGGGGATATAGCATTCCAAATACGGCCTTGCCCATCTCCGGAAGTTTCCGGAGATGGGTAGGGACTTCAGGGAGAGAGAGATGCCGATTACAACCCAAGATATCCTGACCTGTCTGTACCGGATGGCGGAGGTGATTGAAGCCAACAAGGAATATCTGACTGCACTGGATGCTGCCATTGGCGATGCTGATCACGGGATCAATATGGACCGCGGGTTTAAGGCAGCGTTGAAACGGCTGCCTACTGTAGAGGACAAAGATGCTGGCACCATCCTGAAGACAGTCGGTGCGGCGCTGGTGTCCACTGTTGGAGGGGCAGGCGGCCCTCTCTATGGGACCGCGTTTATGCAGGCTGGAACCGCGTTGGGAGGCAAGTACGAACTGGAACTTCAGGATATACTGGCTGCGTTGGACGCGGCTCTTCGGGGTGTTGTAATGCGCGGGAAAGCTAACCTGGGGGATAAAACAATGGTAGATGCTCTGACTCCTGCTGTCCAAGCGCTGCGTGAAGCCCTCCAGAACGGTGTCGACATTGTAGACGCGCTGGAACAGGCCGCATCGGCAGCTGAGCAGGGGATGAAGGATACCATTCCGATGCTGGCCAAAAAGGGCCGGGCCAGTTATCTAGGTGAGCGAAGCATAGGGCATCAGGACCCCGGAGCCACTTCCACATATCTTCTACTTCAGGCAATAGCCGATGTGGCCCGAGGAAAACGAAATTAACCAGAAGACTACCACACTATTACGGAGGTAAGGGAGATGGCCAAATATGCTGCTGCTGTGGATCAGGGTACGACCAGTACCCGCTTCATGGTCTTTGACCATGCTGGTCAGGTAGTGAGCGTCCATCAGTTAGAGCACGAACAAATCTATCCCCAACCTGGCTGGGTAGAGCACAACCCGATGGAAATCTGGGAGCGCACCCAGCAGGTGATCCGGGCTGCCTTGGAGAAAAACGGCATAGACCCCAGGGACATCGCGGCCATCGGGGTCACCAATCAGCGGGAGACCACCATCGTCTGGGATAAAAAGACCGGCAAGCCCTACTATAACGCCATCGTCTGGCAGTGTACTCGCACCAAGGATATCTGCGAGGACCTGGCTAAGGATGGTGGGCAGGACCGCTTTCGCCCCAAGACGGGCTTGCCGCTGGCGACCTATTTCTCCGGCCCCAAGATCAAATGGATTCTGGATAACATCCCCGGCGTCCGGGCCGCTGCGGAGAGAGGGGAGGCCATCTTCGGCAACATTGACACCTGGGAAATCTGGTGGCTGACGGGTGGCCCTAACGGCGGCGCTCACGTGACCGATGTTTCCAATGCCAGCCGCACGATGCTGATGAACCTGGAGACGCTGGACTGGGACCAGGAGATTCTGGACATCCTGGGCATCCCGCGCCAGATGCTGCCGGAGATTCGCCCGTCCAGCGATCCCCAGATTTACGGTTACACGCCGAAAGACGGCCCCCTGGGCGCCTCCATCCCCGTCTGTGGCGACCTGGGGGATCAGCAGGCCGCGCTGGTGGGACAGACTTCTTTCAATCCCGGCGAG
>JASFBC010000028.1:0-8504 GCA_036172315.1 Anaerolineae bacterium
CCGCCACCGCCACCATAAGAGGGAACTGGGATGATGCCCAGAAACCGAGTCTGTTGAGTTCTGCAACTTAAATAGAAGCAGCAATGACTGGAGGTGTAAAATGAAATTGCGCATCTGTTGGATTGCGATCGTTCTGATCGCGCTGGGCTTTCTGGGTATTTCCATTGCAGCCACCGCTGCCGAACCGGCAATCGCTCAGCAAGCGGCCGGCGCCGCGGGGCCGGCCGGGGTCAACACCTGGACCAAAACCGGGCCGATGTGGGATGCAACCAACGGCCTGGCCCCCCAGGTCATCCAGATCCTCATAGACCCCTCTAGCCCCAACACCGTCTACGCCGGCACCGATCAGGGCGTCTACCGGAGCACCGATGGCGGTGAGACATGGGAGCCGCGCAACGGCGGCCTGGGAGGCTACGGCGATCTGGTGGTCAGCGGGATCGTGCGGCATCCCACCAACCCCGATATCCTCTTCATCGCCACCTGGGGATATGGCCTCTTTAAATCCACCGATGCCGGGCGTAATTGGACCCGCCTGACCGACCCCCTGGCTTCCGGCACTCAGGCAATGGCTGCCCCGCCTCCTGGACTGCCCGAAGTGCGGGCCGGCGGCTATAGTTACTCCTGGGGAATGCCAGAGACACCAGCGGCCGTTCCGGGCAAGCCCCTCACACCGGACTCGCCCGGTATCCTGCGCTTCCAGCCGGAAGAGCGCAGTGTTGACCTCCAGGGACTC
Source organism: Anaerolineae bacterium (assembly GCA_036172315.1). Classification (GTDB taxonomy): domain Bacteria; phylum Chloroflexota; class Anaerolineae; order B4-G1; family DUEL01; genus SpSt-77. The sequence goes on from JASFBC010000028.1 coordinate 734, forward strand.
CCCCGCGCTCTCTCCTGGACCCCGGTGCGTCGGGTGGCGATTCACCCCACCAATGCCAATGAGATTTATGCCTGCATAGATGTCGGAGAGGGCCTCTATCGCAGCACTAACGGGGGCAGCACCTGGTCGCGGGTGGACCTGGGGCCCCCGGCGGGGGTGATCACTGCCAGCGCCCGTACCTACGTATTCGCTCCCTCCAATAACAACATCCGCTATGCCTCCTTCGGCTCCTGGAGCGATAGTGGTGGTTTCTACCGCACCACAGACGGGGGGAACTCCTGGACCGAGGTGGGAGGCTCCACCATCACCCGCACGGTGATCGCCGTCGCCATCCACCCCACCGACCCCAACATCGTGCTGGCGGGGACATCGGGAGGCGGCCTCTACCGCAGCACCGATGGCGGCAACTCCTGGACCCTGGTCAGCAGTGGGCTGGGTGACAACACCTTCCTCTCCGTCGCCTTTGCCCCCAGCGACCCCAATATCGCTTACGCCGGAGGGTATTCGTGGGTCTACCGCAGCGCCGACGGCGGCGCAACCTGGACGAATGCCGACACTTCCTTCCCCACCTTTTATGTTGAGGGCCTTGCCGTCCACCCGACCCAGCCGGATACCGTCCTGGTCGGTGCAAACTTTTACCCATTGGGCGGCGTCTACAAGCGCACCAGCAGCACCGCCGCCTTCGCCCTCAAAGCCACCGGCATGGACGATACCTTCGTGCTGCGGATTGAGCAGGACCCGAACAACTCCAGCGTTCTCTACGCGGCCACCTGGGGCGGCGGGGCATTCATCAGCACCAATGGAGGAAACACATGGTCTCTCCTCGGCGGAGTGCCCTATATCTACGACATTGAAGCCACGAGAGGCCCCACCTGCACTATCATCTATGCGGCTACCTTTTACAGTAACTGGGGAGTCCTAAAGCGGTATATGGACGGCGCTTCCCCCTGGGTAGAGGTCAGTTGGGGTTATCGGAGCGACATCTCGTTTGATATAGAGTCGCTGGATGGATATTCCACCAGCCTCCTGGCCGCTACCTACGATGGCGTCCAGTACAGCACCGACGGCGGGCAATCATGGACAACGGCGGGCGGGCTGGACAGCGGGGTAGTGCTGAAACTGGCTGTTTCTCCCACTTCCTCCAGCAACGTCCTGGCCGCCACCTACGGCGGCGGCGTCTGGCGCAGCACGGACTCCGGCCGGACCTGGAGCGAATCCAGTTCCGGCATCCCGGCCGCCGGAGACGGGAACACTTATGTCTACGATGTGGCCTTTGCTCCCAACGGCACCACCGCCTACGCCGCCGCGTATGGGGTCTACCGGAGCACGAACACCGGCCAGAGTTGGAGCGCCGCATACACGGGGGCCAACGACTGGATGCGGGCGCTGGACGTCGCCGGCGATGGCACCGTCGTCGCCGGGAGTAACACCAAAGGGGTGTACTTCGGCCTGAGCAACGGGACGTCCTGGATGCAGCGGAACACGGGCCTGACCGAGTTGCGCATCCGCTCCATCAAGGTGCTGCGCAACGTCTCCCCGCTCACCGTGATGGCTGGCACCAACGGGCGCAGCGGATGGCTGTATACGTTGAGGCTGGGGGCCTATCTGCCGTTGGTGCTGCGCTCGTATCCGCCTCCAACCTGGACGGTGATTACTACTCAAGATTTTGAGGGCGCCTTCCCGGGCTCGTGGCAGGTCTCAGATGACTATCCTGGTTATGGGGAGTACTATTGGGGGAAGCGCTCATGCCGTCCCTACGCGGGCAGTTACAGCGGCTGGGCGGTAGGAGGAGGGGCAAATGGCTCATCGCTCAGTTGCGGAAGCAACTACCCGAACTATGCGGAGAGTTGGATGGTGTATGGCCCCTTCAGTTTGGTTGGCGCCACAGCCGCCGAAATGAGATTCCAACTCTGGGTCCGAACCGAGTTGAACTATGACGGTGTGTGCTGGCTGGCATCGGTGAACGGAACAGATTTCTCCGGCTCTTGCGTAACAGGAACCGCAAATTGGTATGAGGAAGTCCTGAATCTCGCTAACGTTCCCAACCTGGGCAATCTGTTGGGCCGTTCCAGCGTATGGGTTGCCCTCCTTTTTATCAGCGACGGATCCATTACGTATTCCGAAGGCGCGTATGTAGATAACATCGTGCTGCGGAAATGCATGTACGCATCTTGCGCAGGTACTGCAGGCCTGGAGAAACCTCCCGAGGGCGCCAATCTGATAGAGTGGCCCGCCAGTATAACGTTGGACTGGAATCGGTAAGGTCAGGTGACCGTCACCTGCAATGGTGATGGTCACCTGCACCGGGGAGGTGAATGATGTGGATGCTGCGAAATACCCAGACCGGTCAGGCTCACCCCGTCTCCGAAGGAGGTCTGCGTATTGGCCGCGCGGCGGGGAACGACCTGGTGCTGGCCGATGAGGAGGCCTCCCGCTACCACGCCACGGTGTGGGTCTATGGCGGGCAGGCCTATATCCGGGACGAGAACAGTACCAACGGCACCTGGGTCAACGAGCGGCGCCTCACTGCCCCCACCTCCCTTCGCCCCGGCGGCCGCATCCGCCTGGGGAAGACGGTGCTGGAACTGATGAGAGGCGAGGCGGGAGCCACGGTCGCTATGCCGGGGGTGGCATACCCATCCCCGGCCGCCCTCTATCCTGCCGCCCCTCCAGCCGCGCCATCCCTGCCTCAACGGTCGCGGCTGCCTCTTATCATGGGCCTGGGAGGTATAAAGAATACCAATGGGAAAGACGCTCCTGTCGCGCTTACTCGGGCAGTTATAGCGCCTGGGCCGTGGGGGAGGAACGCGGGGTGATTCTCAGAGTTGTAGGCAGAACTATCCGAACGCCGTTGGGGCAGGTCTTATGGCTCATTCAGTCTGGCGAACACGACTGCAGCCGAGTTACGGTTCTATTTGTGGGTGCAGATAGAACCGCTATATGATCGCGCTTGCTGGGGAGCCTCTATTGACGGGGACGAGTTTCAGGTAACCCGCACCTCAGGCAACGGAGATTGATCGGAGGAGGTACTGGACCTTTCCGATGTCTCGGGCCTGGGCAGTTTGCTGGGGCGCTCCAAAGTGTGGATTGGCTTCTTTATCAGCGACCAGTCCGATACAAGGCCAGAGGGTGCCTACGTGGACGATATTGTGTTGCGCAAGTGCACCTATCCAGGAGGCCGCTGCAGATAAGGCCCGCCACCTGACCCTCCATTCGGGAGGATGAAGGATGTCGAGGAAGAACAAGTCGCTCCGAGTGACCGTTTTCGTCGGTTTCCAGCTTCTGCTCTGCTTGAGTCTAGTGAGTAGCACGAACGCTCTGGCCTTCACCCCAGACATGGCTGCACTACCCTCGAGCCAGACCATTCCTGCCGGACCGGCACTGTACCTCCACCTTCGTGTCGGCTCTTTTGACCCTCTGGCGGGCGAACCGCCCGTCCCCGCCGGAATGCGCCGCTTCCTGGCCGCCGGCCAGCCCGGCCTTCGTCTGGTCCAGTTCCCCGGCCCCATCCAGGACGAATGGTACACGGCTATGGAGAAGGCCGGCCTGGAAGTCGTCACCTACATCTCCGACTACGCCTACCTGGTCTGGGGGGACGACGCGGCCGTCGGGCGACTGGCCGCTACGGCCCCCCTGCGCTGGGCCGGCACCTACCATCCTGCCTATGCCCTCCACCCCGCCCTGGCCGACCTGCAATCTCTCCCCGCCGAGGTAGAAGTGACCGTCCAGGTCTATGACCACCCCGGTGCAGAGGAAACGGTCAGGGCCGTTCTGGCCCGCGCCCGGGCAGCCCTGCGGCCCCCGGATTCCGTCCTGGCCTACCGCAACCTGGGAGTGCGCGTCGCCGCTACCGATCTCCCCGGGCTGGCCTCCCTCCCCGACGTGGTCAACGTGGAGCCTTTCCCTCGCTACCGGCTGCTGGACGAAATCCAGTGCCAGATCATGGCCGGCAACCTTAACGGGGCCGGCACCCAGCCTTCCGGCCCCGGCTATCTCTCCTGGCTGACCGCGCGGGGCTTCCCTTCCACCCCCGACTCCTACCCCATCATAGACATCACCGACGACGGCATAGACGACGGCGACGCCACTCCCATCCATCCCGATTTCTACGTCCTGGGCAGTACCTCCAACCCGGACCGGCTGGTCTACAACTACAACTGGACCTCCGACCCCAGCGCGGACGGCGGGGGCGGCCACGGCAACATCAACGCCTCCATCGCCGCCGGCTACAACGACCGCACCGGATTCCCCTACGAAGACAGCAGCGGCTACAACTACGGCCTGGGGATCAACCCCTTCGGCCGGGTGGCCGGCTCCAAAGTGTTCAACAACGCCGGAAACTGGGAGGGCCCTTCCAACGGAACTTTGATCATCAACAACTCCTACACTTTGGGCGCGCGTATCAGTTCAAATTCGTGGGGATGTGGCTACCCGCATACCGAATGCTGGGGCGCTTACGACGCGCTGGCGCAGGAGTACGACTACCTGGTGCGAGATGCCCGTTCTGGCGTTACCGGGAATCAGGAAATTGTGATCCTGTTTGCGGCAGGGAATGACGGCGCCTATGGCAGCAACACGGTTGGTACCCCCGGCACGGCCAAAAACGTCATCACCGTGGGCGCGGCGGAGAACTACCGGCCCGGCTGGACCGATGGATGTGCCGTCCCATCATCCGGCGCCGATAGCGCGCAGGACATCGCGTTCTTCTCCAGCCGCGGCCCCACCGACGACGGGCGAGTGAAGCCGGACCTCGTCGCGCCGGGCACCCACATCGCCGGAGCAGCCTCGCAGTCTCCCAACTACAACGGTAACGGGGTTTGCAATACATACTGGCCCTCCGGCCAGACCCTCTACGCTGCCTCCTCCGGCACCAGCCACTCCACCCCCGCCGTAGCCGGCGCCGCCTCGCTGATCTACTACTGGTATCAGAATCGCTACGGCAGCGGCCAGCCCCCCAGCCCGGCGATGGTCAAAGCCTACCTGATCAACGCCGCCCGTTACCTCACCGGCACGGGCGCAGGCGGCAATCTCCCCTCCAATTCCCAGGGCTACGGCGAGGTCCACCTGGGCCGCGCTTTTGACGACGCTCCCCGCATCCTGGCGGACCAGACCCACATCTTTGGCAACACCGGCCAGGCCTATTATCTTTCCGGCATTGTGGCGGATTCCGGCAAGCCTTTCCGCGTGACGCTGGCCTGGACGGATGCCCCCGGCCCCACCACCGGCAATGCCTACGTCAACAACCTGGACCTGGCCGTCATCGTCGGCGGGCAGACCTACCGGGGCAACGTCTTCTCCGGCGGCACCTCCGTCCCCGGCGGTACGGCCGACCCCCGCAACAATGTGGAGAGCGTCTTCCTGCCCGCCGGGACGAGTGGCGAGTTCACCGTCATCATCACGGCCACCAATATCGCCGGGAACGGCGTCCCGGGCAACGCCGACCCCACTGACCAGGACTTTGCACTGGTGGTCTATAACGCCACAACCCAGCCAACGGGCATCCTGCGGGGCACTGTCTCCGAAGCCGGCAGCGGCAACCCCATCGTGGGCGCGCGGGTAGAGGCGACGGCGGACATCACCCGGACGGGCACCGCGACCACCGGGGCGGGCGGGGTCTACTCCATACCCCTCCCTGCCGCTACCTATGTGGTCACGGCCACCGCTTTCGGCTACCTTCCCTCCACCGCCGCCGGGGTGGTGGTTACCGCCGGGATGACGACGACCCAGAACTTCTCCCTGACCCCGGCCCCATGGTACGTCGTCTCCGGCACCGTCTCCGACGGACTGGCGGGCTGGCCCCTCTACGCCAGCCTGGAGATCACGGACGGTATCGGTTACAGTGCACGCCTCTGGACCGACCCGGTCACCGGCTTCTACAGCACGACGCTCCCCGGCGGGGCCGTCTTCACCATAACCGCCCGCGCTTGGGTGACGGGCTACCTCCCCCTCACCCGCACCGTCGGCCCGCTGACGGCAGACCGCAACGAAAACTTCCCCCTGGCAGTGGACGGCGCCGCCTGCAACGCGCCGGGGTATCACTCTGTATTGGGCTTTGCGGAGAACTTTGATTCGGCCACGCCTCCGAATCTGCCCGCCAACTGGGCCAGAGCGGATGTCAGCGGGACGGCGGGGGATTGGGCGACGAACGCAGGCACCCGCTACCCCTCTGGGTCTCCCCCCCACAGTCCCCCCAACCTGGCCTACTTCAATTCGTACAGCGCCAGCAGCGGCTCCTCCACCCGCCTCTACCGGACAGTAGGGACCGATATGCGAGGCCTGGTCCCCACCCTCCGGTTCTGGATGTACCACGACACCGGCTATAGCACTTCCAACGACCGCCTGCAAGTTCAGGTCTCCACGAACGGCGGGGCATCGTGGACGAACGTCGGCGCCGCCATCCCCCGCTACGACGGCTCCACAGGCTGGAAGGAGCATTCCGTGGACCTGAGCGCCTACAGCACTCAGCCGGACCTGCGGGTGGGCCTCCTGGGCATCAGCGGCTACAGCAACGACATCCATATAGACGACGTGGTTTTGGGTGGTGGGTGTGTTCCTCAATCCGGCGGCCTGGTCGTCGGCAACGTCTACGACGGCAATACCGGCGCGGCGCTGGCCGGCGCGCTCGTATCCAACGATGGCGGCACCACCGCGACAACCGCCGTCACCGAGGACCCGGCAGTGCCGGACTCTTTCTACACCCTCTTCTCCCTGCCCGGCCTCCATGTCTTCACCGCCACGCTGACCGGCTACAGCGCGGCCGTCTCCACGACCAACGTTGTCCAGAGCAGCACCGTCCGGCTGGACTTTTATCTGACGGCCCCCCGCCTGACCTACGCGCCCGCCACTATGAGCGTCGTCCTGACCCGGGGGCTCACCACCACCCTCCCCCTGACGCTGACCAACTCCGGCGGGCTGACGCTGACCTTTGCGATGGAGGAATGGTCGGGGGCCGGAACGCCGCTGTTGAACGAGGGGTTTGAGAGCGGGCAGGTACCGCCTGCGGGTTGGAGCGAAAAGGTTCTAAACGCGAGCGCCAACTGGGAGGTGCTCAGCACCGGCGCTCATTCCGGCTCTTATGCGGCCACCGTCATACCTTCCAGCCAGACGCAGGATGAGTGGCTCCTCACTTCGGAGATGAACCTGGCCACCGCAACCCTTTCCTTCTGGTCCTTCGGTGACCCCTCCGTCTGTCGGGATACTTACAACCGCTGCGATCTCTTCATCTGGCTGGTGGTAGGAGAGGTGGGCGGCGTGGATGACATCTATATCGGCAAGGCCGACGATGTCTGGCCCTCTAACCGGACCTGGGCGCAGAGCACGCTTGATCTGACGCCGAAACTTCCCGGCAGTCCGGTGCGGATCGGATTTGAGTACTACGGCCAGAACGGCGCGCAGGTGGGGCTGGACGATGCGCGGATAGAAGGGATGGGGAGCGTGGACCTGCCGTGGCTTTCCGCACAGCCAGTCACGGGCACAGTTCTGCCGGGGGATATCCGGGTAGTCGGCGTGACCTTTGATGCAGGGGACGCCGCACCGGGCCCGCATACGGCTACGCTGCGGATTCGCAGCAACGACCCGCAGCAGCCGGAGGTCACCATGCCGGTGACGATGACGGTGATTCTTAACCTGAATAAAGTCTATCTGCCGCTGGTGCTCCGTGCGCTGGGTGCTCCCTGAGAGCCTGGGCCAGTGCTCATGGCGGCCCGGCGGCGTCCGCCATTCCAGCGGAGGGAATGGCTCACCACTGCCCTGAAATTGAGGAGGTTGAATA
>JASFBC010000029.1:0-3015 GCA_036172315.1 Anaerolineae bacterium
GAGATGGTTGTCCGGATGATCCAGGCGGCCCTCCAGACGGGCCTGGTCAGGAAAGGGGACCGGGTAGTGTTGACAGCGGGGGTCCCCTTCGGCGGCGAGGGCCGCACCAATATGCTGCAAGTCCACGTAGTGGGAGAATAGGATACATATGCAGAGACGAGTTGACAGCAATACTTACTTTCTTTGGGGAGTGTTATTGATAATATACCTTCTTACCTTTGATGGAAAATTTGATTCCATTGACGAACTGAATCTGTATGCCATAACGGAAAGCGTGGTTCAACAAGGCAGGCCCTATGTACCTCAGATGAAGTTTGCCGCCTATCATAATCCTGTCGGGTCCCACGAATTAGGGCTACCGATCGTTGCAGCGCCCCTTTATATGCTTGCCAAAGACCTTCCGTTCGTTGATAACATTTATTTTGTAATGATTCTGAATCCATTGATCGTTGCCCTGAGTGCTACTCTTATCTATTTAACCGCAAAGGAGTTAAAGTACTCAACTACCGCTTCATTAGTGGCAGCCGTTGCCTATGGCCTTGGATCTTTGGGATGGCCTTACGCATTGTCGTTTTATCGTGAACCGTTAGTCGGTTTTCTCTGGTTAGTTAGTACTTACAACTTTGTCAAATGGCGTGTTATAGCCAATCGCCGGTATTTGTACAGTGGTTTGTTGATACTCTTTTTAGCGCCCTTTGTGAAAATCAATATTATATTTTGCCTTCCCTTTGTTCTCTTAATCGCCCAAAGACCTAACCGGAGATGGGTGTGGCGTACCTATATGATGATCGGCGTCGGAAGCGCCCTGGGTATCTTGGTTTTGTTCCAACTATTGTACCACTGGCGCACCGGACAGTGGTGGGACTATGTTCACATACTTCAAATCAATCCCAAACAATGGTTACTTCGCGTATATGGCCAATTGTTCAGCCCGGTGAAAGGGCTGGTTTTTTATATGCCGGTTATTGTATTGGCAGTGCCGGGCTTATGGCTTCTGGGTAAGCGGTATCTCTTCGTGGCTACTGGCGTTGCATTGACATTCCTCGTGCTGGTGAGTGCTGTGAGTTTCTACCCCGCATGGCATGGAGGACAATCCTGGGGACCTCGCTTGCTAATTCCGGCAATTCCTCTTGTGTTGATATCTATAGCCAGTTTGTGGGATCAAACTCCCTACCCGTTTCTTCGGGGGGGAATTGGGGCGCTGCTTTTGATAAGCATTTGTATTCAATTCACGGCCTCAACCAATGATTGGTGGAAAGGTTATGCGCCTCTTTTTACATTAAACCCCACGCCGGAAAACAATGTGGGTTTATCTTTACGCTATATATCACTTTCACCCCCTTTGGTTCTGTTAAGAGAATGGAAATTTGATGATTTGACACTTTTGTGGTTCAGAAGAGATGCAGCAGGTATTTGGTATCGGCAGATCGGGATTGGTGTATTCTTGTCCGGCTGTCTTTTCAGTATTGTGTATTTCTGGTGGTTTCAGCGAGATAAACCGCCGTATTTCCGGGTCGGATTGCCTGTATTATCGGCATTACTGATCTTACAACTTGGTGGCAAGGGTAACATGATCGGTTATCCGGGGTTATCTCCCGAAACCGCTCAAAATATCGCGAAATGGGTGAGATTTCGGGGCAACTCCCCTTATACTCTGGTTACCGTCTCCAACGAGTTTCATATTTATTTCTACTTGGGCTTGTTAAAAGGCGACTTCGTCCATTATTGGTATTCTCCAAGTCAGCGTGCTCAGTTTGAGGAGATTTTGGAGTACAATAAAGGCACTTGGCTTACCCTGGTGGTGGATCACGTTCATATTCAGCCGAGCGACTCTGGTAAGGAGTTGGAATGGCGGCTAAATCAGCAATTATTTAGGACAGACGCCCAATGGTTTGATGGATATGAATTGGTTCGTTATGCTCTGTTACCTTCGGCTCATTGGACCTGGCAACCTTTCGGACAGGCCATTGGGCCCTTTTATTTTGGGGAGTTCGCCATAAATACAACCCAACTGTTTCCTGATAAGGTGCTGGGGGTTCAACTTCAGGTGTGTAAAAAGATGGCAGAGATACCCGCTGATTATAAAATTTTCCTCCATCTTATAAAGGATGACGGGGCACTCGTGCATGGCCCCGATGGTAGCCTCCAATACGGCGGTATTGATGTAAACCAATGGCCACTGGGTGACTGCATAGTAGAGAAGCGCGGCATCTATGTTCCCCCCGGCGTTCCGGGGGGAACGTATAATTTGATTTTGGGAGTTTATACCTCGGATGGCCCCATTATGGCGGTGGATAAAACTGGAGCATTGGTTAAGTATCAAGTGTTGACTTCTGTTAACGTTTACAACACTTCCATTGAACGATAGCAATTTAGACCGGCTGCTCATTTCGGTAATACTGACCGAATGAGGTATAACCCGGCTTATAGACTCTCGCGCTGAAAATGGAACACTGGGGTGGCCGCCGGGTCACGCCCACGCGGCCCGTAGGACCTCCGGCGGACGAGCGGGCTTGTTGCCCATGCCACGAGGAATCGGTGAGGGCGGCACATTCTGGCCTCCGGCAGCCCGGAAAGGCCGTCCCAGCCAGGGGGAATCGAGGCTTTAGCCGGAGCGGACCGCCTACAGGCTCGATTCCCAGCCAGGTCGAAATCTTGAAGCATCGTGCTGGGGCCCGCCCTACACCGGGTAAATGGCGCACCAACTGTTCCTTTTGCGGGACGAAAATCAATAATATTTTGCTCTAAAAGCGGAATGGAGCGCTTGGAAGCCATTGGCGAGGAGATCCGGGCTGACCTCTCCGCCCGGGACGCGGCGCGGGATGAGGCCCTCCGCCGCTCCCGCGAACTGGTCCGCCTCTGCGCCACCGCCATCCGCGCGGCCCACCGGGAGGAATGGGAGACCGCCCGGGAATTGCTGGCTCAGGCCGACGCCGTCGCCGCCGGGATGGTGGACGCGGTGGATGCATACCCGGACCTCCTCTATGCCGGATATGTCCAGGACAGCCTGAAGGA
>JASFBC010000030.1:0-2725 GCA_036172315.1 Anaerolineae bacterium
GACTGGCGGCGGCGCAGGCGGCCATCCGTCACCGGGGCCGGGTCCTGGGCCAGATCGCCGATACGGCCGGCGCCTACTACGTGGCGAAAGACTGAACGGTCCGGAGGTGCCGGGCACCTTGGGGAAGTGCCTGGCACCTTCTCTGTTCTCGATGACCCGATAGCCTCGCCCGACGGTAAATCGCTGGGCTTACCCTGTAAAGCCCCCTTTGGGGGCTGGATAGCCCGAAGGGCTTTGCATTTTGAGCCCGCCGCTTTAACGATAGGCGAGAAGAGCGTCATTGGCAGCACTCAGCAATCCCAGCGGGCCCGGCCCGGGCGGGCCCTGCTGATGGATTTTTTTCAGTAACCCCAGCCACGTAATAAGGAGGTTTGCTATGGTACTGCGAATGTCCCGCATCGCTGCTCTGTTGGTCTTGCTTCTCACTATCGCCCCGTCAGCCGTTCACGCTGGCGGCCCTCCTATTGACCTCCGGAAAGACGCCAATCGGGACGGTATCCCTGATGCTCTGGTGGCGGAAGTGGACCGTATTGCCCGGAGCCAGGACCAGATGGCCGCGATTGCCGACTTCGTGAGCCGCTTGCCTTATTCGCCGCGCACCCGCGCCCTCCAACGGGAGGCAGAGCGGCTTCAGATGCAGATGGCCGAGGTTAAGAGCGACGAAGAGGCCCGACAAATTCTAGAAAAACTGCGCGCCCTTTCCAACGAGATGATGGCCGACCCCAACTACGCTCGGACGATCCAGAGCCTGACGGTACTTCTGGCCTCTCCGAACGCTCGGGAGGGTGGAGATATTCCAATAAAAACTGGAGCAATGACCGAAGGGGCGGTTAGCACCGCGTCTGTGAACTGGGGGGCGCTCCAGCGCGGGGATATTATGCTGGTCCGGTCCGGCTTATGGGATTGGTTCATGTTCATTTATGCGATGTGGTACAGCCATGCCGGGAACTACGATGGGAACGGCCTGGTTTATGAATCCAACACCGACGGCGTGCGCTTGAAGCCGCTGAGCAACTGGCAGCAACCCGGCCAATACATCGGCCTGGGGCGGGACAACAAGCGCTCTATAGCCGAGGTGCAATCGGCTGTGGATTGGGCCAAGGGATTCTACGGGACAGATGGCCGGACCCCTTATAACTACTTCTATCCCGATAAATGGACAGATAGCCGGCTTTACTGCTCCCAGTTGACTTGGAAGATCCATAAACATATCGGCGTGGACCTGGATAGCAACGCCTGGCAATATCAGTTGTGGATTGCCGCGCGATGGGGCTGGTGGGCTGTTGTGCTCGTTTCTATCCCCGCGGTCGCGCCGGACGAAATTGGGTTGGACGGAGACGTGACCTTCTACTCCACAGGCTGGAACTGACGCGAATTCGTCCAACAGGGGAGGCCCGGGCCCTCCCCCTTTTTGTAAAATGCACCGGTTCGTAACACATCAATGAAGTGGGGCTTTTTCGCCTTCTCCTTCTGCATCCTGATGCTGGTTTCCTGCACCCACTCGGCTTCGCCCGAATTTTCCTCCTCCCGAGTGGGTTATATCCTCTCCGGACAGAACGTAGCGGGAGGTTTTGTCCGTAACGCGCTGACCATTATAGATCCCGATCTTATGCGCATCATTCGTACTGTCCCTCTTCTCCGGTCCTGGGCCAAAAACTTCGCTGTGGATCCTGAAGGAAATATATGGATTGGCTACTCCGGCGACATACGAAATAGCGACCGCCGGCTGGAAATCTACTCATCCTCCGGAGACCTGTTGTACACCCTGACGCCATGTACTGACCCGGAAGCGGGTATTTCTTTCACTAGTCCTTATGCTTTTATTGCTTGTGCTGAGAATGGTCTGATGGGCAAAGTGGTTGTCCTGAACCGCCAGACCCTGGAGGAAGAAGCGATAATACCGCTGCAAGTTCCCGATGCGCCGCTGGTATTGATTTCCAGCGCGGCGGATGAGCGGGCTGTGGTGGTTATTGGACTGACAACGGGGCCGGAGGAGGCCAGTTACAGCATTCTTTATTGGATTGATCCCCACACTTTGACTTTACGAGCCCAAATCCCTCTGGGCAAAAATACAGACATCTGGCATATTCTCCCTCACCAGGGCAAGTTCTATTTGCTGAATGTTGGCAGTTACCGTCAGCCTCGGTATGAGGCAAACGACATTCTGGTTTTTACGCCGGACTCTCCGCAAGTGATCCCCTTGGCCAGTTCCCCTTCTCCCCTCTGGGGGGCAATAGAAGGAAATTTTCTCTATGCTTATCATAATCCCAATTGGAACAGCACCCTTACGGTTTCGGAGCGCTGGCTCTCCCGACTGGACCTGGTGAACGGCCAGATTGTTACCTGGACCTTGCCGGAGGAGTGGGACGCGGCTGCTCTCTCTGTTTGGGAGGGCCAGGTGTTTCTGGTCCACTGGGAGTACTGGAGCGGTGATCAGAATGATGGCCTTTACCGCTGGGACCCCGAAACAGGTCGGATTTCGCTTCTTTTGCCTGTTGCGGATGCCTCAGGAATATGGTTGCCTCCCCGGTGATCTGGTTTGCGAGAACAGTTCATCTGCTGATATGGAAGAGAGGCTCCTATGCTCACCCATCTGGACGAACAGGGCGCGGCCCGCATGGTGGACGTCTCCGAAAAGGCCCCTACGGCGCGGGAGGCGGTGGCCGCTGGAGAGGTCTGGATGCAGCCCCAGACCCTGGCCCTCATCCAGTCTGGCGGCGTCCCC
>JASFBC010000031.1:0-4233 GCA_036172315.1 Anaerolineae bacterium
GGATGTGATGCTTCCCGACATAGACGGCTTTGAGGTCTGCCGGATTCTTCGGCGAGAGGCCACCACTCCTGTCCTGATGCTCACCGCCCGCACCGACGAGGTGGACAAAGTCGTTGGGTTGGAGGTGGGCGCGGACGATTATGTGACTAAACCGTTCAGCATGCGGGAAGCATCACATCCAGGATGACCAGGTCCGGGCGCTCCCGACGGGCCGTCTCCACCGCCGCCCATCCGTCGGTGGCGGTCAGGACCCGGTAGCCCTCCCGCTTCAGGTTGTACTCCAGCGTTTCCAGGAGGACAGGTTCATCTTCCACAACCAGAATCGTGTGCATCGGGAAAAGTGAAACGTGAAACGTGAAGCGTGAAACGTGAAGCGTGAAGCGTGAAACGGGAAGCGTGAAGCGTGAAACGTGAAACGTGAAGCGTGAAACGTGAAACGGGAGACGTGGGGTTAGATTAACTTCACGCGCTCCTCGGTGAGGGAATGGGCCTCCTCTAGCGCCGCCGGACGGATGGCAATGGGGGAACGTCCGTGCAGAGGACTGACGCGCGCGCCCAGCGCACTGGCCCCCCAGAAAAGCCAGGCCAACGGCCATACGAAGCCCGTCAGGCCCACCGCCCGCCGAACTTCTTCCAGCGTCCCGTCGTCCCAGCCGCCGAAGAATCCATAGAAGAAAGCGAAGAGCGGGAAAGAGGGCAGGATGCCGATGAAGAAGATGAGCACACTGGTCACCTGATCCCCCTGCCAGACCAGACCCGTGAGCCAGCGCAGGACCAGGTAGTGGACTGCCCCCGCCAGCAACGGCGCCCCCAGCGACTGCCAGAAGTAGAACCGCTGGGGGAAACAGAGCCGGTGGTTAACGAAATAGGCGACGATATCCTTCGTCAGCAGGGCCACGAAATAGGCGAAGATGAGGGCATTGATCTGGAACCGCCGCAACAGGATCAGCGCCAGGAGGATGCGGATGACCTGCTCCCCGGCCACCAGGATAGACTTCAGGTAGGGACGGTTGGCGCCCAACTGGACGTTATCGCCCACCCACGACGGGTACTGGATGGCGCCCCAGATGATGAGAGGGATAGCGTATACGGCGGCGCGGGCGAACTCCGGCCCCGACGCGCCCAGGATGAAGCGGTCGGCCACGGCCAGCAGGACCGCGCCGATAAAACCGCTCATGATGCCGCCCCACTTGTAGGCCATCACCGAGTAGTACTGGCTCAGCATCTTCCGGGCGTGGGAGATGGCCTCGGAGATGGAAGACACCAGGTTGGAGTAGAGGGTATTCAGGACGTTGTAGGCGAAAACGAAGTTCTGGGCCAGGGTCCAGTTCCCCCAGACCTCGTTGTAGTTAACCAGGCGGGTCTGGGTGATGAGAATCTCCAGCGCCTGGCCCGCTGCCCAGGCGATGGATCCCAGCATCTCAAAGACGCCGAAACGGAAGGCCTCTTTGACGATCTTCCAGTCAAAATGGGCCAGGAAGAGGAGACGGGCATTGTAGCCCAACCGCTGATAGAGCCAGAGGCCGACCAGGAAGGTGAGGAGTTCGGAAGCGTAGGCGGCCATCCCCATCCCCAGGACGCCTCCCATCGGTCCGCCGAAGATAGGGTGCGCTGCCCCCCAGCGCACCATCAGGGTGACCAGCACCGGCTGAGTGATGATGGGGAAAATGAGATAGAGGCCGATGTCCAGCATCTGGGCGTAGTCAAACCGCTGCCAGGCCATCAGCCCGTGCCGCATCACCTGGTAGAAGCCGGGAATCTGGATGAAGGTGTGGATGATGACACTCCAGGTGTAGAGGGCGTAGGGGGTTTTGGGGAGGAACGTGCCCGCTATTGCTGTCACCATCGCCACCTGTAGCGCGCCGGAGAGGGCTTGCCACCAGACGAAGACCTGCCCGTACTGGACGGCCCGGTGGGGGTCATAGACCCGGTACTGGGCGAAGAACTTGATGAAGGCGGTACTGGTGCCCAGGTCAAAGAGAAGCCAGAGGAAATTGAAGAACTGGACCACCCGTCCCCAGATGCCCAGCGCCTGGGCGGAGGGGAGGATGTAGACAGGGAGGATCAGGTTCTGGTAGATGATGAGGGGGATGAAGAGGACCAGTCCCATCATCAGGGCGACGAAGAAGCCGGCCAGGGGGCGATGGAAGCCCACATCCTCCCAGGCCGTCCCGGCCTCCCGGGCGACGAAGTCCTGCCGGTCGGCGACCAGCACGTCCAGCGCCTCGGGATGAGCGCGGCTGTAGCGCCGGACAGCCCAGAAAATCAGCGCGGCCACCATCAGCATCCCCGCCAGCAGGCAGTAGAGGATCAGCCGGTCCCGCGCGTGGGGCACGGGGGAGACCGCGTAATCGGCAAAGGAGAGGGGGGGTCGGCTCGCCGCCCGCATCGTCAGGTGGTAGATGAGGTAGTTGAAGTACGCCCAGTTCTGGAATTGGGGATTGGCCTGGTCCAGAAAGGCATTGAAGATGTACGCCCGTCCGCCCAGGGCTGACCAGAGGATCAAGGAGCCGTCCTCAAAGCCCACCACCAGCGGCATCAGGGCGGGGGCAGGGGTCTCCACTTTGTAGCGCTGGCGGACCTGGGGCGCGCTGGTCCAGACGATGTCGGTCAGGACAGGATCGTCTACGCTTTCCACGGCGACCAGGCTGAGGGGCTCCTCCTGCGCCGTCAGCGTCACCGGGAAGCCCAGCAGGGTCTCTATCTGGCGGGCGGAGAGGTCCGGGCCCAAGATGAGCACCAGTCCGGCACCTTCCCGGACGCGGGCCGCCAGCCCCTCCGGGTCGGGGATGGTGCCGTTGAGGACCAGGACGTCGGCCCGGGCGGGGTCAGAGACCAGGCGGAAGTCAGGGGTCAGGGTGAGGGCCGTCCGCACGCCGCCCTCCGGCCCGGCGTAGTAGACCTGGAGGGGAGGAGCGCCGTCCGCCAGGACAGGGGAAGCAGAAAGGAAAAATGGCAAGGAGATAAGAAGGCCAATGCAGAGTGTGCGATGCCTGAGCATGAGACCTCCTGTGAGCCTGGGCGGGGTTTGCGGATACGAAAATTCTACTCCAATTTGGGAAAGGGGCAACCTGAGGTTCAGACGCGAGTTGGGATATATATGGCTGGTGGGGGTATCCTCATCCCACTCCCGGAGTGTCGCCGAAGGCGGCAGGGAAGGGGGAGAGGACTTCCCTATCCCAGCTGGGGCTGGTCTTCCCCCTGGGGCGGGCGGTGCTGATTCTGCCCACCGGAGTTCTGCTCTGCCTGGCGGGGTTCGCCCTTCCCGCGCTCCAGGCGGCGCGGGTGATGCCGGTGGTGGCGCTGCGGCAGGGGGAGACGATGAGCGGAGGGGTGCCCCGGTGGCTGGGGTATGTGGGGCGCTCCCTCTGGCGGCGGAGGATGCGGACGGTGCTGACAGGTGGGGTGATGGGGGCTGGGGCGGGGATGCTGGCCTTTCTGCTGAGCCTGCTGGAGAGGATGCGGAGGTATCTGGCGCTGACGCTGTTGGGGCGGTACATTCTGGTGCGGGTGAGCGGGTACCACTGGGGGATGGTAGGGGTGATGCTGGGGGGCGCTGGCGACGGCGGATGTGTTGCTGGTGGGGGTTCTGGGGCGGCGGCGGGAGATCGGGGTGCTGAAGGCGCTGGGCTGGCGGACGGGTGCGGTGGCGCGGCTGTTTCTGTTGGAGGGGGCGGTGCTGGGGCTTCTGGGCGGTGCGGCCGGGCTGGGGGTGCCGATGGCAGTGGGGGTGCTGGCGGCGGCCTATCCGGCCCGGGTGGCGGCCCGCGTCCCCCCGGCGGAGGCCATACGCACAGACTAACACCTGCATACCCCATACGGAATACGGAGTACGCAACAACGAGGCCGTCGCGCGGGCGGCGGACCGGATCATCCGGTTGCGGGACGGGCGGGTGGTCTGAACACCGCTACCGGATCACCCCCTCCGCCTCCATCTCCCCTTCCCGAATCTCCAGCGCGGTGAAGACGACGGGCAGGGGCCGGTGGGAGAGGTCCACCTGCTGGTAGACCGCATCCTGGATGGCCCGAAGGACAAACCCCGGCACCGGTGCGCCCGCCACCCCCAGTTCGGTCAGCCGGACGATGGGGACCCCGCCCTCCAGATGTATGGTCGCCCGGCCGTGGATGGAGACCTCCAGTCCCAGCACCGTCGCGACCCCCCACGCCTCTATCTCGCCGGGGTGGAACGCGACGCGCGGATACCGGAAAGGAACCTCGGGGTGGCGGCTCAGA
>JASFBC010000032.1:0-3751 GCA_036172315.1 Anaerolineae bacterium
CTGGAGGGCCGCACCGTCACCCGGGTGACCGTTCTGGAGGGGCCGGCGCGGGTGGAGGAACTGGCCCAGATGCTGGGTGCCAGCGGCGAATCCGCCTATCGGAGTGCAGAGGAGATTCTGGAGGAGGCAGGAAGCAGGAAGTCGGTAGTCGGCAGTCGGTAGCAGGTAGTCAGGATGTATCCATACGTCCGGCGGTGGTTTCGCCGATAGAGCAGGCCCGGGGGATGTTCCCCGGGATAGATGCCGAGGTGTTGCGCAAGGAGGATGAGGAAAGATGAGACCCGCGTTGTATGCTCTTTGGAAGCCATAAGGCGTTTACCAGGCCCACTTCCTTATGCTACCCAGAAACTTATGGCGCAAGATTCATCTTGCGCTACGGCTACCGTTTCTGGCCTGCAGGAATGCGCCCCGCGCATGAGGTACTCGCATCTGGGAAGACGTTTAATATGGAGACATTGCTCACTCACGCGGTAGAGGTCGTTTCGGAAATAGCGGAGGCAACTGAATCGGCTTCCAATGAAGCGACGCTTCGGTACCGTATAGAAGCGATTTTAGAAAAGTACTGCCGCGCCCTGGGTATTCCATGGATTCCGTTTCAGATGGATCGGGCTCTTGCGCCGGAGGGCGACCGGTGGCGCTTTGCCGACGCGGTCCATGGGGCAGTCGTCATAGAGTACAAATCTCCCCATCAATTCAGGGGACGAGAAGGGGCCTCTTGCCTGGCCGCGAGGGACCAGGTGAAAGAATATACCCTCCTGCTTCAGCACGAAGAAGGCCGTCCCTTGACAGAGTATGTGATGGTCGTATGGGACGGCAGCTACATAAGTTTTGGATACTTTCAGAGAGACGGATCGGTCTTCTGGGAACCCCTTTCACCCTTCAACGTGAAATCCGCGTTTCGTCTGCTGCAGTACCTGAAGACCGATGGGGCTCCTCTGGTCCATCCCCAGCTGCTCTCCCAGATGGTGGGCCCTGAATCCGATGTAGGTACCCGGTTGATCCCCCAACTATTTCAGGCCGTTCGGAAAGCATCGGTGCCCTCTGACACCATACCCGGCAAAACCCGTCTGCTGTTTCTGGAGTGGAAACGATTGTTCGGACAGGTGGTCGGTATTCAATCGGAGCAGATGCGCGCGTTGATTCAACGTCAGGCAGAGGCTCATCAACAACCGTATACCGAGGATATATCCGCTTACCTTTTCGCGCTGAACACCTACATTGCCCTGATCGCCAAACTGGTTGCGGCGCTTTCTTTACCCCAAGCCTCGCAGAACCTGGCCGCCCCCGATGTCCCAATAGAGCAAAAAATAGCCGCCCTGGAATCCGGGCAGCTGTTTCTCGGCGCAGGAGTCTCCAATATGCTCATCGGGGACTTCTTTTCCTGGTACCACGATGACCCCGATTGGCCGCTATTTCGCTCGGATGTGGATAGGTTGGTAACGGTACTGAGCGGCATTAACTTTGATATGACCCGAAAAGACCCGGCGACCATTCGGGACCTCTTTAAAGGGATGTATCAGACGTTCGTGCCCCGAGCCTTGCGACACGCCCTGGGAGAATATTATACGCCGGACTGGCTGGCGGCCTACGTGCTGGACCAATTGGGATGGTCACCCCAAGACGAGTTGCTGGACCCTACTTGCGGCACCGGCACATTTCTCCTGGAAGCATTGCGTCGGCGAGTGATGAATGCCTCCGGCAATCAGGACGCCCACGACCTCCTTGCCGGACTATACGGAATTGATCTGAACCCTCTGGCGGTTTTGGCCGCGCGAGCTTCTCTGCTGGTTTTCCTTTCTCCCTACCTGAATCCTCAGAAACCCATCCGATTACCAATTTTCCTCGCCGACGCCATCAACACCGCTTCTGTGACGGGCCCCCTCTGCCAGCACGCGATTCTCACCGAATTGGGTCCTATCCAACTCTCTATCCCCAAAAGATTGGTGGCGGACCCGCAATTCTATGAGGTGATGATGAGAGCTCGGGAACTGGTGGAAGCAAGATACCCGCCGGCTGACCAGATTCCTGTTCTGGCTGAAGAATTTGACCTGGCCCTTTCCCCAGAAGAAGAGGCCGCCTTCAGAGATGCCCTTAACACTCTTTTGGAGTTACACCAGCGAGGATGGGATACCATCTGGACAGCCATCCTGGCCGATCGCTTTGCCTCTGCCGTCATCCCGCCGGTCCGATTCGTCGCAGGCAATCCCCCCTGGGTTAAATGGAGCCATTTGCCCCCTGAATATGCCAATTTCATTAAAGAAAGGTGCCTTCGTCTGGGGGTTTTTAGCCAGGACCGCTGGGTTGGGGGGATAGAGTCAGACATCTCCACAATCATCACCTATGAAGTAATGGACAAATGGCTGTCTCCTGGCGGAAGGCTGGCTTTCTTGATCACGGGTACGGTATTTTTCAATGAATCCAGCCAGGGATTCCGCAGGTTCCATCTCCAGCACCGTTGCTTGAGAGCAAAAGTGATCCGGGTGGAGGATTTCAGCGAAATCGCGCCATTTGAGGGGGTGAGTAACTTCCCGGTTCTGATGCTTCTTGAGCGGGACGGCGCTACGGAATACCCCGTTCCCTACCGGGTCTGGAACCTCCCCTTGGTCAACGGGAGAGCGGTTCGAGGGTTCTCCAGCCCTGCGCAATTTCTTCAAAACGCCGTTTGCGAAGAACACTGGGCGGCCCCGATTCCCGGTACCGACAACGGCCCATGGTTAAAAGGAACCCTCACCGACCACCATTTATGGCGGAAGATTTTTGGACGAGGGAGATCGGCCTACATCGCTCGCAAAGGGGTAACGACGGATTGCAACGGTATTTTCTTTGTCCGTATCATCCAGGTAACTCCGGACCGGCAAAACTGTCAGATTCAGAACGATCCCACTCTGGGCAAGCGCTCAGAAATCCCACAGGTGACAGAGTGGGTGGAATTGGAACACCTGTTCCCCCTTCTCCGGGGGCGTAACGTTGCCCCCTTCTCCGCTCATCCTGATCCCCAGTTCTACCTTCTTTTGCCCCAGCGTGGCATGCACGGCGACCCGGACCTGCCGAGGAGCGCACCGAAGACGTACCGTTTCCTGAGTCGCTTTAGGACCCACCTGGAGCGGCGTTCCAGTTACAGGCGGTATCAAAAGGGAAAGCCCTTCTGGTCAGTATGGAGCACCGGCCCGTACACCTTCAGCCAATACAAGGTGCTGTGGCGAGAATTGGCTGGTGGCAAATTCTCCGCAGCATATATCGGCAGTTTTGATGACCCCATTTTAGGGAAAAAAGTCGTCATTCCGGATCACAAATTGTACTTCATACCGGTAGAAACTGAGGACGAAGCCGCATATCTGACCGCTTTTCTCAATGCCCCGATGATTGCCCGGGCAATATCTGCCTACGCTGCCCAGTTGAGTCTTGGGGCCAGCGTGGCAGAATACCTGAATATCCCGGCCTTTGATCCTTCTGATCCTTTCCACATTCAATTAGCCAGACTGGCCCAGACCATTACAGCGCAAGGCGGTCAACCATCTCCAGATCAACTGAACGAAATAGACCGTTTGGTGGGGCACATTCTGGGTCTGAAAAGTGAGTGAGCCCAACGCAACACGCAACACGGAGTACGCCCATGGAACCCTTTGACCTCATCCTCACCGGCGGCCTGCTGGTGACCGGCGAGGGCATCCGGCGGGCCGACGTGGGTGTGCGCGGTGAGACCGTCGCCGCTATCGCCCCGGACCTGCGGAACCATCCCGCCCGCGAAGTG
>JASFBC010000033.1:0-1812 GCA_036172315.1 Anaerolineae bacterium
GGGTGTTTGATTCAGGCGCGCCTTGCCAGAGGAAGGCGCCGCATAACTACTCAATGAAGCCGACCCGCCTGCGCCGTGATGATCGGGACACGCTTCGCCTGCCAAGGGGGTTGTAAGGGAAAGTAGGCTTGCCTGAACCGGCGGGCGGCTTATCTCGCGTCGTTAGGCTGCCACATGCCATAGTAATTGAGGGCGATGAGAAAAATGCGTTACTTCTCAAAGTATGTTATATGTTCCATCCTGCTAGCGGTCTCGGTGGTGTTGCCTGAAAAAGCGAGCTTGGGTGCAAGTGCTTCGCCACCACAACTCAGCAACGGAAGTTGGGTTATAACGCAAAGTGGGAACATTCTACAAATTGCCTATGGTAGCGGCACAAATTTCCCTCAGTATGGCGCATTACATTTAGCCAGCAGTTACTTTCGCCTAAACTATGGCCCCACTTCAGGTTGGGGCACTTCTGTCATTTTATTCCCTGCATTCTGGAGCGGTGGAGTATATTATCAAGGCGCTCCGGTCACTGACTATAGTTGGCAGGTTGTGAACCAGAACCTGGTACTCTCCACTGTAGGCACTATCGGTGGCCTGAATGTGTCATCGCAGGTAAACCTTTCACCTCCAGCAGAGAACAGCATCATTGCTCAAGTTACAACCACAGTTGCAGGTGGTGTCCCGTTGGACAACCGGCCAGGCGAGGCTTTTAAACCCGTTATGCTATCTTCCATGCATATCTCTTCCACCCAATGGGACACACGAATGGCCTTTGTTGGCTGCCGGTATTTTGATATTCCGGTAAGCGGTTGGATAATCCCGTCCCCCTTTGTCACTAACAACATCTTTGGTCTGCTGGGTGGCACCTCAGAGTGGAAGCCTAATGCCCCAACTATCTGGATTGTACTCGATCGGCTGATGCAGGTGACCGGATGGGTAACCCCAAGCACCGACCCAAATGATGATAACGTAGGATTTTGGGCCGCGGTAGATGAAGTACTACCTTCGTGGAGTTTCAGGATTATCGCCACATCGGGGCTTGATGTCCATTGCCTTTTTCTACCGCTGGTGCAAAGATGAGTAAAATGCCGTGATAGGTTGAAAGCGTTTAGGCAGCCTAACCAGCGGATGGAGCCGACTGCGCTCCGCGCAGCGGCTCATCCGCGAGCCGTTAGCCCGCTCGAATGGCTAGGATTCCGAGGTATTCGAACCCTATGGGCAAGAGGCCATATTACTCAATTCGTACAGGCAAGAATCCCTACTTTCAGGGTATCGACTTTCCGTTCGTAAAGCGGTTGTTCTGTGATCTGTACCTATCCTTCTTGCGAAGAGGTTACTTTCAGGAAGCATTCGGTTACACTTGTGTCGATGCAGGCGATGTGCCTGGAAAGCTTGGCGACGACGACGAGATTGAAGCTCAAATCTTACGAAATCTCCGGAAAACAAATCTCTGGCCCATTCACGATAAGTGCCTGGACTACTCGGAAGATGATCTATTCGACGTTATAGAGTTACTTTACGACTGGATCTCTAGACCAGTCTCCCAAGCTGGCGACTACCACAGTTGGAATCAGTGTGGCTGGCACTACAGTGTATTTGATCAGCAAGCCGGGCGCGAAGAATTTCGCCAAGAGATCAATGAGATTCTCCGAGACTACGGTTCCGGGTTTGAGCTCTCATCTCAAGGGGAAATTCTTGCCCTACCAGAACAAGGCCTAGATCACCTGCTTCGGGCTGACCTTCCAGAGTACGATCCGCAAAATGTTGAGAGACGTGTTGAAGCTGCAATTCACAAATTCAGGAGCAGACGGTCCTCGTTGGATG
>JASFBC010000034.1:0-14657 GCA_036172315.1 Anaerolineae bacterium
CCGCCCTCCAGATGTATGGTCGCCCGGCCGTGGATGGAGACCTCCAGTCCCAGCACCGTCGCGACCCCCCACGCCTCTATCTCGCCGGGGTGGAACGCGACGCGCGGATACCGGAAAGGAACCTCGGGGTGGCGGCTCAGAGGCCAGAGGGCAGGGGGAGGGGGGTAAGGACTAAACTACTGCCCGGTCGTTACCTACGGGAGGCAGAAAACGACCCGCTTCCCCGCCCGGTCAGTGTGGGCGCGATAGAGGCCCCCCTGCACCTCCAGGATGACCAGGTAGCCCGGGACGATGACCTGCGCGTACATCATCCCCGGCTCCGGACAGCCCAGACTGGTGTCCGGCCAGTCCACCGGCTCCCACGACACTACGGCGATCTCCTCGGGTGGGATGCCCCGATCCTCCGCCAATCGCTGGACAGCGGCCACCACCGCGCCGGGATACGGGCCCGGGATAGGGGTGGGGCGAATGACCCGGCCCATCGCCTCGCCGAACCAGTCCTGAATCGGCGCCAGAGCCCGGGCCGCTTCTTCGGGTAGCCTCCCTTCGTAGAAGACAGCCGTCCTCACCCGCTCCCCGTCCTGGACGGTGATGGCGTAGGCAAAGCCGTCCGGGACCTGCGTCCCCACCTCGCTATCCAGAAATGGGCGCAGCCGTTCTATCCCCTGGATGACCTGCACGGGGTCGGTCTTCCAGCGGATATGGGTGCGGGTTTTCCGGTCCAGGAAATAGAGTGTGCCGTCGGAGAGCGCCATCAGTTCCTGGTCCATCCCGGCGATACCACCGGTTCGGCGGACCCGCAGGAGGACGCGGGCGGGCAGTCCCTTGATCTCTTCCATTTTCGTGACCAGAATGTACGGCTGACCCCCCTCCGTCATCTCCACCCTCCCGTGCAAGCGGAGCAGGGTCTCGGTGGATTCTACCTCAAAGGGGAGGAGCGGCGGGAGGCCGTGCATGGCCTCTTCCCCGGCGGGCGCGATGTAAATAGCGCCGGTCGGGTCGGCGACAGCGATGTCGCTGCGGGTGCAGGGCGGGCCGCTTCCGGCTTCCCCCAGCAGGTCCCACCCCCGGTAGTAGGCGACGACGGTCACCTCCCGCCCCCTGTAGCCCGCCGGGTCGGCCAGAATCTCGCCGATGGGGGTGACGTCTTCCCAGAGGGCTGGCGACGGGAACGGCGAAGGCGAAGGGGCCGGGGTCGGCGGGGCGGAGTGCGAGGTCAGGGGACTGGCGAACGGCCCTGGGGTGCAAGCGGATAGCACCGCCAGCAGTGCCAGTATCGGGATAGTTGCTCTCATTTTCCTCTCTCCGTATCGTACCCGGATTGTTCTTAAAGGCAACTACCCACTGAACTCTGGCAAATTTTATTTGGGACGCAGATTCCCGCAGATTCTCTTTGAAAATCTTCACCATATCTGCGAGCGAAGCCTGCGAAAATCGGCGTCCCGTTTATTTGGGACGCAGATTCCCGCAGATTCTCTATCTGCGAGCGAAGCCGGTGAAAATCTGCGTCCTGTTTTAGACTTTTTGGTAAGAAAGTGTGTGGGATTCCTTTGTGGGTAGTTACTTTTAAGACGCCAGGGCACGGGATCCGGTTCCCACCGGCGTCACTCCGCTTCGCTCCCCGGCGCGTCGACCCTCGCGATGCGACCGGAGCCAGCATAGGCGCGGAAACGTCCTCCCCGCGCGTAGCCGATAAGGGCGATATTCCAGAGGCGGGCCAGTTCCACCGAGAGGGAGGTCGGTGAGGAGAGGGAAATCACCACCGGCGTGCCCATCCGGGCGGCCTTCACCAGCATCTCTGAACTGACCCGCCCGGTGGTGAGAAGGATTCGGTCTCGCAGGGGGCGGCCCTGCCGCAGGCAGAGGCCGGCCAGTTTGTCCACCGTGTTGTGACGGCCCACGTCCTCCGCCACCCAGAGCAGGTCCTCCCCTTCGGCCAGGGCGGAGGTGTGCAGGCCCCGGGCCTGTCGGTAGAGGACGGCCGCGTCCTGCAGGCGGCGCATCAGCCGGACCACCTGGGTTGGGGTCACGGTGAGGGCGCTTTCCAGCGGCGGGCGGACCTCCCGCAGATCATCAAACGTCGTCCCGCCCCCACAGCCGGAGGTCAATGTGCGCAGGGCAGGGACTTCCACGTCCCGATGGAGCCACACATCCACGCAGCGGCGGCTCCCGCAGACGCGCACGCTGGCCACATCCTCCATCCCGCCGATCAGCCCCTCGTTGTAGAGAAAGCCCAGGGCCAGTTCCTCCAGCAGGGTCGGCGTACACATCAGGCCGACGATGTCCTGCCCGTTGACCGTGAGGATAACTTCTTCCTCCACCGGCAGGGCACCCTTTTCCTGCCGCACAGAGCCTTTCTCATAGATCAGAACGTCGGTGGAGTAGATGCTCATTACCGTCCCAACACCTTCAATGCCCGCTCTATCACCGCCTGGGGGGTGAAGCCGAATTTCTCCATCAGGACCGGATAAGGGGCCGAAGCGCCGAAGCGATGGACGCCTATGATGGCCCCGTCCGGTCCCACGTACCGCTCCCAGCCCAGCGGCACGGCGGCCTCTATGGCGATTTTGGGGACGGTCGGAGGCAGGACGGCGGCCCGGTACTCCAGTGGCTGGGCGTCAAAGAGTTCCCACGAGGGCATGGAGACCACCCGTGTCCGCACGCCCCGCTCTGCCAGCCCCTCCTGCGCGGCCAGGGCCAGGTGGACCTCGGAGCCGGAGGCAATGAGAATCAGAGGGGGGCGTCCTTCGGGGGCATCCCGCAGGACGTAGGCGCCCCGGGCCAGATTCTCCGCTCCGGCCATCCCGCGCCGGTCCAGAATCGGCAGGTTCTGACGGGTCAGGATCAGGCCGGTGGGGCCGTTCCGGCGGCGCAGCGCGGCTCGCCAGGCCTCGGCGGTTTCATTGGCATCGCAGGGACGGAGGAGGGTCAGGTTGGGAACCGCGCGCAGAGCCGCCAGGTGCTCCACCGGCTGATGGGTGGGCCCGTCTTCCCCGATCCAGAGGGAGTCGTGGGTCCAGATGTACACCACTGGCAGGTGCATCATCGCAGCCAGCCGGACCGCCGGCCGCATATAGTCGGAGAAGACCAGGAAGGTCCCGCCGTAGGGGATGAGGCCGCCGTGGAGGGCCATCCCGTTGAGGATACCGCCCATCGCATGCTCCCGGACGCCGAAGCGAAGGTTCCGACCGGCGGGGGTATCCCGCTGGAAATCGTCGTAGCCCTGGAGCAGGGTCAGGTTGGAGGGGGCCAGGTCGGCGGAGCCGCCGATGAGGGTGGGCAGGATAGAGGCCAGCGCGTTCAGGACGATGCCGGAGGCCCTGCGGGTCGCCATCGGGCCGTCGGCGGGGGAGAAGGAGGGGAGAGCCTCCTCCCAGCCGTCGGGGAGTTCGCCGGCCCAGAGCCGCTCCAGGAGCGCGGCCTCGCGGGGGTAATGGCGGGCGTAGTCGGCAAATATCGCCTGCCAGCGGGCCTGGGCGGCCGCGCCCTCCTCCACTGCCCGCCGGAAGACGGGCAGGACCTCCGGCGGCACCCGGAACTGCGCGTCCGGCGGCCATCCCAGCGCCTCTTTCGTCCGCCGGACCTCCTCCTCGCCCAGCGGCTCGCCGTGGGCCGAAGCGCTGTTCTGCTTACCAGGGCTCCCGTAGGCGATGTGGGTCCGGCAGATGATGAGGGAGGGGCGAGCGGTCTCCCGGCGCGCGGCCCGAATTGCCGCCGCGATGGCCTTCAGATCGTACCCATCCACCCGCTGGACATGCCAGCCATAGGCCCGGAAGCGGGCGGCGACGTCTTCGGTGAAGGTGATGTCGGTAGGGCCTTCAATGGAAATGTCGTTGTCGTCGTAGAGATAGACCAGTTTGCCCAGGCCCAGGTGGCCGGCCAGAGAGGCCGCCTCGTGGCTGATGCCCTCCATCAGGTCGCCATCGGAGACAATGGCGTAGGTGTAGTGGTCAAAGATGGGAAAACCGGGCCGGTTGAAGGTGGCGGCCAGGAACCGTTCGGCGATCGCCATCCCGACGCCGTTGGCGAAGCCCTGTCCCAGGGGACCCGTGGTCGTCTCCACGCCGGGGGTCAGGCCGTATTCGGGGTGACCGGGTGTGCGGCTCCCCCACTGCCGGAAGGCCATCAGGTCCTCCAGCGTCAGGTCGTAGCCGGTAAGATACAGCAGGCTGTAGAGGAGCATGGAGCCGTGGCCGGCGGAAAGGACGAAGCGGTCCCGGCCCGGCCACTGCGGGTCTTTCGGGTTGTGCTTGAGGAAGCGGGTCCAGAGGACGTAGGCGACGTCGGCCATCCCCATCGGCATGCCGGGATGGCCGGAGCGGGCTTTCTGGACACCGTCCATAGCCAGGGTGCGGATGGTGTTAATGCAGAGGTGGTCTATCATGATGCAGGATGGAGGTGCAGGATGCAGGGCTTCAGGCCGGAATGGTCAGGCCATAGCGGGCGCTCAGTTCTTCCAGGGTCCGGAGGGCAGCCCGGGCAACGTCCGATTTAGGGTCGTTCAGGGCGCGGCGGAGTGGGTCCACATGCTCGGGACGGCCCACCCAGCCCAGGGTCTGGGCAGCGGCCCGACGGATGGGCGCCGGACCCTCCGCCAGGGCCCGAAGGAGGGGGCCGAAGACGGCGTCGCCGATGCCTACACCCTCCCCCTGTTCGGCGGCCCAGGCGATGAGCCAGCCCATGTCCCAGGGGACGGGCGGTGGAGGGGGTGGGGTCGGCTTCTCCTTCTGCTCCCGCTCGGATAGGACGGACGCGGCGGCGGAGCGGACAATCCACTGGGGGTCTTCCCGCGCGGTCTTCTCCAGCAATTCCCGGGCCCAGATGGCGTCAATTTCCCCCAGACCGTAGGCGGCGGCCCGCCGGACCATGAAGTCCTCATCGTTCAGGGCTTCCCGGAGCACCCTGTAGCCCCCCTCTCCCTGGCAGGCCAGGGCCCGGGCGGCTTCTGCCTGAAGCATCTCGTCCCCCGAAGTCAGGATGTGGATGAGCCACTCTACCGCCGCAGGAACGCCGGTTTCCCCCAGAGCGTGAACCGCTGCGACCCGGACTGCCGGATCCGGGTCTTCCACGGCTTTGGCCAGGCCGGAAAGGTCAGCCTCTTCCCGGAGGACAGCCATTATCCGGGCGGCAACAGCCCGTACCGTTGGATTGGGATTGCGAAGCGCGTGGCGCAGGAAGAGGGGAACACCTGGGTCGCCGGTCCAGACCAGGGCCTCCATCAAGGATTGGCGGGATGACTCGGAGAGGCCGGGGGCCAGCAGGGAGCGACCCAGGAGGGCCATGACGCCGTTGCGCCAGGGTGCCTCCGGCGATGCCAGCGCGGCCCACCGGGCCGCCGTCCGCAGGCGGGTCTGCCAGAGGTCGTCGGGCCGGGAGAGCCAGGCACGCAGTAGCGGCTCCATTCCTCCGATCTCGGCGTAGAAATCGGCCACGGGAAGCCAGGAGGGATCATCCAGATGCGCGACCAGGACATCGGGCGATGAGGCCAGAGCCTCGGCGGTCAGCATGGCCTGCCAGAGGGGATGGGCAAACCGGTACCGGTCGGAGGCGCAGGCGGCCAGCGGTCCGCCTGGGGCCAGGAATGCCTTGAGAAACGATGTCAGGGCGGCCTGGACGCGCTTGGGTCGGGGGGCCGGAGGACGTGGCGGTGGCGCCTCTTCCGGGGATGGTTCGTCCGCCAAGGGGGTCGGCTCTATCTCGGATGCGCTTTCACCCTCCGGTGGGGCCGCCGCCTGCGCGAGGGGGAGCAGTTGCTGGCGAATGAACTCCTCCACTTCCTGGCGGGAGCAGATAAACCGGCCTTCTTCATAGAGTTTACGCGCCAGAGAACGCAGGATGTCCTGGGGAACAACGGGCCCGGCTTGTTCCAACTCCGGGAAGTTGGGCAGTCCCTTTGCCCATTTCTCCAGGTGCTGGCGGAAGAGATCTAACCGTTTCGGCGGGATGGCGCCGTTCTCCAGAAGCCAACGGGCACAGAGGGCTACGTCCAGCAAGGAATCGGTCCGCTTCAGGACCCGGATCAGGTCTTCCGTAGCGCGCTCCAGGGGGAAATTTTCGGGGGTGGGGAAGCGGGTCAGGAAATCCCGCACCTCTGAGCGGTCCCAGGGGTGGATGTGAAGAGGGACGAACCTGGCGTTGGTGAGGGGGGCGTACCGCTGGGCCCCCACGGCGACCACCCAGATGTTGCCCGGAAGGGCATCGGCCAGTTCGGCGAGCCACGAGGTGGCCCGCTCCTGCGCGGCGGGGTCCAGTTCGTCCCACCCGTCGGCCAGGATCAGGGCACCGCCGGCCTGGAGGGCCTGCTGGAGAGGCGCGGCGGCGGGGGCTGGAGCACCGACGGCCTGCAATGCCCCCCGAATCAGCCGCTGGATGGGGGGGAGGGCTTTTTTCCCCTCCGGAGGTGTCCAGTCCAGCGCAGGGAGATAGAGGTACAGGGGAATGCGCAGCCCTTCCGCCCGCGCGTGGGTGAGGGCCAGGTAGGCCAGGAGGGTCGTCCGTCCTGAGGCCGGCCCCCCGGCTACCAGGAGGCGGGGATGACCCTGAAGGGCGTCCATGGGGGATAGAGGAGGGAGTGCCGGAAACCCTTCCCGCTCCGGGTCCGGGAGGGGGAGTGGTGGGATCAGGCGCATCGGGACAACGTACTGCTCCAGAGGGCCCATGTCGGCCAGTACATGGGCGCTCTGGGCCCAGCGGATGACTCGTTCCCGGTACCGCGCCTCCCATCCGGCGGTCATCTGACCGAAGGCGCGCAGGGTTGCTTGTCTGACTTCCTGCCAGCCTCGCAGGAACGGTTCTCTCAGCAGGTAGCCCAGGCCGATGAGGAAGAGGGTGAAGCCTGCGCCCAGGAGAGCGGAGTAGACGTCAAATTGCCATCCCATATCGTCCTCACAGGGGTGACCGTCTTGCGGTTTCCAGGATGTCCACCAGGGCCATCAGCCCACCGTTTACCAGCGATTGACCTCCCATCAGGATGGGGAGAGGCGTTTGGGCGGCGGCCCGGGTGAAGTCCCGAAGGAAGGGGTCGCGAACCTCCGTCCAGCGGAGGAGGTCGGCGTTGAACCGGTCCGCCGGAGAGGGCCAGCACCCTCGCGCGGCCATCAGGACGCGGGTGTCTATCAGGGCGGCCTCTGCCAGAGAGGCCAGTTCAGCGAAAAAGCCGTCTATGCCGGCATACTCTATGAAGTCGGCCAGGAGGCTGCGCACCTCGCCCCGGCGCAGGCGTCCGCTGGCGACCATTCCCCGCTCTTCTACAAAGAGGCGCACCCAGCAGTGGGTGGCCCGATCCAGCGCCGCCCACGCGGCCGGAGCCGACCGGCCGATGATAGTCAGATGTCCCCCGTCCCGGCCCATCACGTCCAGGATGCCCTCTACGGCCCCGGTGGGCCAATCCAGTTCGTTTAGAACGGCGCGCAGGCGGGGCCCGATATGAGGATGAAACCGGGAGACCAGCAGGTCGGCGGGCGTATCCAGGTCCAGGCGGGTCGCGGCAGAAGGGGCCAGCGCCCGGGTGAGAACGCCCAACTCTTCGGAAAGGACCCAGCCCAGGGGATTATCCCGCTCCAGGGTGGCGATGCGGGGGGCCAGGGCCCGGGCAGGGTAGAAGGCTATCCAGTCCGACGAATACAGGTTGTTGGTAACGGCCTGAGGACGGTCCCCGGCGAAATCGCTCAGAGCATTGAGCCAGTCTTGGAGGGTCATCAGGGGGGCCGAGCCGCCCCCGGCGTAGAGCA
Source organism: Anaerolineae bacterium (assembly GCA_036172315.1). Classification (GTDB taxonomy): domain Bacteria; phylum Chloroflexota; class Anaerolineae; order B4-G1; family DUEL01; genus SpSt-77. The sequence continues at coordinate 7,731 of JASFBC010000034.1, forward strand.
CGCGGTCGGCGCCGACGCGCTGAATTTCGTCGGCCAGGCGGCGGCCGAAGTGAAACGGCTCGCTGGGAGGGTTCACCGTCACCTCCAGAGGGATACCCTGGAGATCGGGGGCCCAACAGGGATCATCGGTGAGAACGATGGCCTGCTCCACCAGGCCGGTCTGGCGGAGGGTTTCCAGCAGGTCCTCAGCGGCGGCCTGATGGGCGCGCCGGAGCGCCTGTTCTACCGGGCTGCCGGCCCATCCGCCGACCATCAGGATGAGGGTGATGCGCTCCTGGCTCACGTCAGCGGAGTTCGGGGATAATCAGGCCATAGTCACCGTCCCGGCGGCGGTAGACCACATTGATGCCGCCTTCCTCTGCGTTCAGGAAGACGAAGAACTGATGGCCCAGAAGTTCCATTTGTTCAATCGCTTCCTCGGGCGTCATCGGGGACATCTCAAACCGCTTGACGCGGACGACCTTGCCGGATATGGCTTCTTCGGATGGGAGGGCCGCTTCTTCTTCCCATTCCTCCGCCTCCTCCACGCGCTGCCAGCGGTCCTGCCGTCGGGTCTTGTAGCGGGTGATCTGGCGCCGCATCTTATCCAGCGCGGCATCAATGGCGGCGAACATATCGGACGCGCGCTCTTCGGCCCGCAGCATCACACGGGGGGTTCGGATGGTCAGTTGGGCCACCTGCCGCTGAGCGCTGGAGCGGGTATTCTCCACGGAAAGGTCCACGCGAACATCGGTGATGTTCGGCAAATAGCGGCTCAATTTGCCGACTTTCTTCTCCACATACTCCTGGAGACGGGGGGTTAACTCCATGTTTCGGGTAAACATTTGGATTTCCATTGACTCACCTCAGGATGGGGGATTGGGAAATGGGTAACTGGGAGTTGGGTTATTTCTTCAGAAGGCGCGGGCCAGGGTGAGGGCCCAGACCTGGCGGGCTCCGCCCGCCCGCAGGACATCGGCGCAGGCCTCCAAGGTGGCACCCGTTGTGCAGACATCATCCACCAGCAGGACCCGACGGCCGTTCAACCGGTCTGAGGTGCACTGGAAGGCACCCTCCACATTGCGGCGGCGGTCTGCCGCCTTCAGGCGCATCTGGGAGGCAGTGGCCCGTACCCGACAGAGAGCGTCTTCGTCCATCGGCAGGCCGATTCGCCGGCTCAGTGCCCAGGCCAGCAGGGCGGCCTGATTGTAGCCACGCCGTCGCAGGCGGGAAGGATAGAGCGGCACCGGCACGATGACCTCCGCCGGGAGGGGATCTTGCCGCCAGTATCGGGCCATCAGTTCTCCCAGCGGGTCCGCCAGTTCCCGGGCATGGCGGTATTTCAGATAATGGATGGCTACTCGCACCGGCCCACGATAGGGAGCAGCGGACCGGATTCCCTCCAGACGGAGGGGGGCTTCCCGGCAGGCTCTACAGGGCGTCCCATCGGGTGTGGGGACTCCGCAGCAGGGGCAGACCGGGCCGGAGAGGGAGGGAAGCCTGTCCACACATTCCGGGCACAGCCAGGTACCGACCCGGTAGCAGACCACGCAGCGGGGCGGAAAGAGGAGGTCCAGCAGCGACCCCACTATGGGTTCCGAGAACAGGACATGCGGTGGCCCGGAAGACACCGTTGGCTCCTCTGCTCGCTTCACAAACGGCCGGATGCCGCAAGGAAGAGCGCGGCCTGGTTTCCGATTTACCCGCCAAAGATTGCTCTCAGCGCGCCGCTCCGGATCACGCTCAGTACACCCGGACCCAGCAGGATAATGAACAGAGCGGGGAAAATCAGGAAGACGATGGGGATAATCATCTTGATGGGGGCCTGACGGGCCAATTCTTCGGCTCGCTGTCGTCGGCGGACTCGCATCTGGTCAGACTGGATGCGCAGGACCTTGGCGATACTGACGCCCAACTGGTCGGCCTGGATCAGCGCGGCGACAAAGTTAGAGACGTCGCGGACGTCCATTGTATCGGCCATATCCCGCAGCGCCTCACGCCGGAGTTTGCCCAGTTGAATCTCCTGGAGGACCCGGGCGAAGGCCCGGCTCAGTTCGTTATCCCATTTCTCCACCACTTTAGCCATCGCCGCGTCAAAGGAAAGGCCCGCTTCCACGCAGATCGTGAGCAAGTCCAGTGCATCGGGAAGGGATTTTATAATCTCGTGCTGGCGCCGACGGATTTTGGAGCCCAGCCATAAGCCGGGCAGGTAATAGCCGAGGGCAAAAGCGACAACGATCAAGAGCAGTTTCCGAGACATCGGGATGGCCATACGCGCCATCAGCAGAATGACCAGGCCACCCAGAACGGCGGCAATGATATAGCGAGCGGCGACGAACTCGGCAGGCCCGATTTTCTGGGAAAGCCCGGCCACTTCCAGGTACCGGCGGGTGCGCGTCAGCGTTTGAGAGGGGGTCATCCGCCCAATCAGGGCCGCGACTTTCTGCAAGATAGGTCGGATGACCCGTTCGCTGAACGGCAGAGAGAGTTCTACTTCTTCCAGCGTGGCCGTGCGGCCCAGCGCACCCAACTCGGCCAGCCGGGCTTCCAGCGCATCTTCCCTTTTGGGTGCCCGCATGCCAATGATGACCATTGCCACCGCGAAGACCACGACCAACCCCAACAGGAGCAGTACAGGGCTCATTCCCCTTTACCCCCTCTCTCAGACTCCCTTCTAAACCTCAATATTGGCGATCTTGCGGGTGATAAAAAACCCGGAAATGATACCTACCCCTGCCACACCCAGCATCATCCAACCGCACGGGTCTGTGAACATTAACCCCATAAATTTGGGGTTAATAGCGTAGACCAGTAGGGCCACACCGATCGGCAACAGGCTGATCACATAGCCCGAGGCCCGGGCCTGGGCCGTCAGAGCGCGAATCTCCCCTTTGATCCGCACCCGTTCCCGAATGGTGAAACTGATGGTGTCCAGCACTTCGGCCAGGTTGCCGCCCACCTCCTGCTGGACCTTGATGGCCGTCACCATCATATCCAGGTCATCAGAAGGGACCCGGCGCAGGAGATTATCCAACGCCTGCTCCAGAGAAAGCCCCAACTGGACCTCCTTAACGACCCGGCTGAATTCCTCTGAGGCAGGTTCCTTCATCTCCTTGGCCACCGCTTCCATTGCCTGGAGGACACTATAGCCGGCCCGAATACCGCTAACCATCATGCTGATAATATCCCCCAACTGGTCGTTAAAGGCTTTCAGGCGCTTTCCCTGGAGGTAGGCCACATACCAGCGAGGAGCGAAGAAGCCCAGGACAGCCGCCAGCAAGGACAGGGGGGTGTCGCGGCGCAAGAGGAACACCGTAGCAGGGAACAGGATCATGCAGATGATGGTGGCTGCGATGAACTCCCCGGCAGTCAATTTCAAGTTGGCCCGGGCCAGTTGAGTGCGGAGATTCCGGGCAAACCCCCGCTCTGCCAGCGCCTTATCCAGGCGCTCCCCCAGTGGCGAGACCCGGCGGCCGGGCTTCTCCCCCCTCTTCTTTTTCTCCTCTATACCCAGGGCGTAGCGGTCCAACCGCTCGGTGACCTCGTCTTTTGTCCGGCCGCCCAGGAAGAAGTAGACAAAAGCCCCAACGATCAGCAGGATCCCCAGAATTAACAACAGATTTTCCATATTTACTGCTCCTGTAATGCACGCAAGAGGATGAATCTTGCGTGACTCTTCGGCGCTGACGGAAAGTCAGCCTCTTTGGGCCTGCGGCCTCCGGACGGCCTGCGCTGTCCTCTCAAGATGGACGACAGACCACCGACCACGGGCCACCGACCATCGCCGTCTGTGGTCTATGGTCTGTGGCAGGGAAGCCGGTTTCCCATCGGCGCGCACCCGGCCTCCCCCTCCCGAATTGAATTCCGCGTCCGCACAGGCCGACGTCCGGTGCGAAGCGTCCAATGTAGGGCAACCGCAAGGGTAGCCCCTCTATTGCCCCTGCCCCCCATCGGTGCAAGGAAGGCGATCTCCATCGGGCTGAATCGTTGCTCTTGCGCTGCGCAAAACAGGCCTGGCGGCCTGCGCTACATACTCTACCGCCGTATCCGTTCCCCAACACCAAAAATGGTGGGTGGCAGGTGAATTCCGGCTGCCTCAATCTTATCCATAAACTTGGGGCGGATGCCTGTGGGGCGGAGCCGACCGATGACCTTCCCATTTTCTATCCCAGCGATCTCAAACTTAAAGATCTCCGCTATTGTGATAACGTCGCCTTCCATTCCTTCTATCGCCGTGATGCCAACTACTTTCCGGGTACCGTCTCGCAGGCGCTCCAATTGGATGATCAGGTCCAGCGCGCTGGCAATCTGTTCCCGAATAGCCCGATGGGGGAGGTCCATCCCGGCCATCAGAATCATGTTCTCCAGTCGGGCCAGGGCATCCCGTGGGGAGTTGGCGTGGATGGTGGTCATAGACCCCTCGTGACCGGTGTTCATCGCCTGGAGCATGTCAAATGCCTCGGGTCCCCGGCACTCGCCAACGATGATCCGGTCCGGCCGCATCCGCAGGCTGTTGATAACCAGATCGCGGATAGTCACCTCGCCCCGGCCCTCAATGTTGGGTGGACGGGATTCCAGTGTGACCACATGCTCCTGCTGCAACTGCAGTTCGGCCGCGTTCTCAATGGTGATGATTCGTTCATCATTGGGGATGTAGCCGGATAAGACGTTCAGGAATGTTGTCTTTCCGGTGCCGGTGCCGCCGGAAACCACGATGTTCAATTTGGCCTGGACGCAGGCTTTTAGGAACTCCATCGCCTCCGGCGTGATGGAGCCCAGTTCAATCAGTTTCTCAGCGGTCAACGGAATCTTAAAGAATTTCCGGATGGTCAACACCGGACCGATAAGGGAAAGGGGCGGGATGATGGCGTTGACGCGCGAGCCATCGGGCAGGCGAGCATCCTGATAGGGAACGCTTTCGTCTATGCGCCGGCCCAGGGGAGCGATGATGCGCTCTATGATGCGCATCAAGTGCTCCTCGGATTCAAAGGAAGCGGTAGTGCGTTCAATCTTACCAAATCGCTCTACGTAAATGTTCTTGGGGCCGTTGACCATAATTTCGGTGACGGTGGGGTCGGCCAGAAACGGTTCCAACGGCCCGAGCCCCAGAATCTCCGCCACAATTTGTTCAAAGAGCCGTTCCCGCTCCGCCCGGCTGAGAACAATCCGCTCCTCGGCCAGGATGTTCTCAAACATCTCTCGGATGGTGCGCTGGACCTCATCCTGCCGGCTGACATCCATTGTGGGGTCCAATTCGTCTATGAGTTTGTTCTGGATGCGGGTCTTCAGGTCGCGATAGGTGTCCCGCAGAGGGGATGGGGCCACAGTCGGCCGTGGTGTCGGCGCTGCAGGCCCTGCCGGTCCCGCCGGTCCTGTTGGTGTGGTTGGTTGCTGGGTCCCCTTCTCAATTCTCCTGAGCAATGACATCGCTCATCCCTCCGTCAAGAATCGCGTATCCCTGGGCTTCGTCGGAAATAGGACGCCGATGGACGCAGATGAACATTCTTGGAAATGGGACGCAGATAAACGCAGATTAGACGCAGATGAAACGCAGATAGACATGGGATTTTCCCTGGTTTTTGTGCGCGTTCACTCCTCTCATCGCTATTCCCGATAAGGTTTGCTTATCGCCTGTCGTCTATGGTCTGTCGTCTGGGGTCTGTGCCGTCAGATTCCCAGTGCCCGGCCCAGGAGGCGGCGGCTGACTTCCGCCGACGGCTCCTCTTCCTCCTCTGCCTGGCGGGACTGGCTCAGCCGCTCCAGAACTCCTGCGGCCAGATGGACAAAGGCCTGGCCAATCGGTTTGCTGGCTTCTTCTGTGACGATCGGGAGGCCCCGATTCGCGGCGATGATGCCTGCCCGTTCGTCGTATGGGATATGGGCCAGCGCGGGGGTGAGGGCTCGTTCAATCTGGTCTAACCGCAAGCCGGTCTTCCGGTCCGAATGGTTGATGACCAGACCGATTTTCGTCCGGGGATAGCCCAGCCGATCCGCCAGTTCCAGGAAATGACGGATGTCCTTAATATCCGGGATCAGAGGGGTGACGACCAGCAGAATCAGATCCGCCCGATCCATGAATGTCAATGTCAACTCGTTCAGCAGGCTCCATGTATCCACTACCACAATATCAAACTCCGCCAGGAGCCCGTCCAGAATCGCCCCGATGCGGCGGCTCCCCTCGGCCATCCCGCCGTCGGTGCCGATGAACGCCTCTGCCGCCTCCGGGTGTGGCGGAGCCAGAAGGGCCTTGACACCCGAGGCATGGGGAGTCAACACACTGGTCAGCAGGTCAGTATCCAGTTCCTCAACCCGCACGGCCAGGTCGGCGACACTGCGGGTAGCCTGCAGGTTCAGCATCACACCCACGTCGCCGAACTGGAAACTGCCGTCCATGATAGCGACTTTTTGGCCCATACCCAGGCGGGTCTGGAGGGCAACGGCCAGATTGACGGCGATGGTGGTGCAGCCCACCCCCCCTTTGGGAGAGAAGACGACAACCAGTTGTCCGCGACGGGCCGCTGCAGGACGCCCGACAGGAGTAGGGGTGACCTGGAGGGGGGCCATCCGTGCGGCCTGGGCCTGCCCGATTTCGTAGACCCGGCGGATGGTAGCCATCAACTCATCCCCGCTGGGGGGCTTGACCAGGAAATCGCGCGCGCCGGCGGCCATCGCCCGGCGCATGTACCCGGTCTCCCCCTGAACCGAGAGGATGACGATTTGAGCCGTGGGCACCTCTCGCACGATTTGCTCGGTGGCGGTAATCCCATCCATCCCGGGCAGGTTAATGTCCATAATGACCACGTGAGGGTTCAATTCCCGCGCCCGTTGGACCCCTTCCTCGCCGGTGACGGCCGTGCCAACCACCTCTATATCCGGCGCGAAGGAGAGGAGTTTGCGCAGATTTTCTCGGGTCTCAGCGATGTCATCTACGATGAGGACGCGAATTTT
>JASFBC010000035.1:0-3547 GCA_036172315.1 Anaerolineae bacterium
GCCTGGGAGACGTGGAGGGCGTCCGCGATGTCCAGTTCGGCGGCGGCCAGGGTGGCTTCCGGATGCCGCTGGAGGAATCCGTGGACGGCCTGCTGGAGCAGGCGGCGCCGGGCTTCGGATACCGGGCTCATGGGAACCGAATCTCAGGCCACAGAAGGGGGAGAGATAACCACGTGCTTCTGTAATATGATACCGCGATTCCGGCCGGAAGGCAAATCGCGGGGATGAAGCCACAATCCGGGGTTTCCTCCCCCTCTCCGGGCGGATTTCCGAAAAATTTCCGAATTTTCGGAAGAGGTTTGTGGTAAAATAAAAGTGAATCCTACAGATAGGAGGTCAAGACGAAACCGAAACTGGCTATGCCGATTCTCATCGCTCTGGCCCTCGTCCTGGGGTTGGGGCTCCTCAGATAGACGAAGGCACAGTCCTTGTGGCCTCCCACGGCGTTCCCGAACGAGTCGGCGAGTGGGGGCGGGACGTTACGGCAGTGGCAGTGCAGGGGCCTTATGCTTATATTGGCATGGGCGAACGTCTGAGGGTTGTGGATGTGACCAACCCGGCTGCACCCATTGCCATCGGTCAAACGAGTGCCTTCACTCCTTCGACGATTCTGGATGCGGAACTCTCTGGAAACAAAGTTTACGCCGCCGCATCCGGTCAGGGGTTCTATATTTTTGACGTCTCAAATCCGAGAAGACCCAACGTGCTGGGCTCGTACGACACGCCAGGAACTGCCCGCAGTGTTGCCCTTTCCGGTGGGTACGCGTATGTGGCTGACGACACCTGGGGTCTTCTGGGGAATCCTTGGGTTATAGACGTCTCTAACCCGCAGAACCCCCAGAAGGTGGGGTCTCTCCCCGTTCTTGGGCGGCCATATGATGTCGTCATATCCGGAACCCACGCATATTTGGCTGCATATACTTGCTTTTATATCGTAGATATTTCTACCCCGCTTAGCCCGACCATAACAGGGGTCTATACCACCTCGTCCTGCATCGATGTAGCACTATATGGTTCCTATGCTTACCTTAGCCGGGGCACTTATGGCCTGGATGTGATAGACGTTTCCAATCCAGCGAACCCTCAGTGGCGCTATAATCTGAGCAGACCTGCTGGCCCTATGGCAGTTTCTGGCTCATATGGATACCTGACACTCGTATTCGCCGCTTTTCGTTCTGGACCTTTCCAACCCGGCACAACCCTCCGTGCTCAGCTCTGTCCATCTGCCCGCTATACCAGCCTATCGGGTAACTGTGTCAGGGGATTACGTTTATGTCGCCGCAGGCCGGGGGGGCTAAGCATCGTGAATGTGTCCAACCGCCCCGGCACCCACTATTGCGCCCAACCTGCGGCTTGAGCCGACGCCGCCTTCGGCGGCGCGGCTTAGCCGCCGACCGTTAGCCCGCTCTCAGATGAAAAGTCTTACTAGCAGGGAGGTGTACCATGCAACACATAACCACACCTGGAAAAGTTCTGCTTATCGGCTTGTTGGCTCTCTTGATGAGCCTCAGTCAGCCATATACCGTTTCCGCCGGGACCATTGTTTGGACCAGCATCGGCCCTGAAGGCGGAAGCATTCACGCCCTGGCGATCGACCCGCAGACGCCGACCACCCTCTACGCCGGGACTTGGCAAGGCGGCGTGTTCAAGAGCACGGACGGCGGCGGGCACTGGCGCGCGGTCAACACCGGCCTGACCGCTCTCTATGTTTACGCCTTGGCGATCGACCCGAAGACGCCGACCACCCTCTATGCCGGGACCTACGGCGGCGTGTTCAAGAGCACCGACGGCGGCGGGCACTGGAGCGCGGTCAACAGCGGCCTGACCGCTACCAATGTTCGGGCCCTGGCGATCGACCCGACGACGCCGACCACCCTCTATGCCGGGACAGATGGCGGTGGCGTGTTCAAGAGCACCGACGGCGGCGGGCACTGGAGCGAGGTCAACACCGGCCTGACCAATACCATTGTTCTGGCCCTGGCGATCGACCCGCAGACGCCGAGCACCCTCTATGCCGGGACATACGGCGGCGGCGTGTTCAAGAGCACCAATGGCGGCGGGCTCTGGAGCGCGGTCAACACCGGCCTGACCGCTACCGATGTTAGGGCCCTGGCGATCGACCCGCAGACGCCGAGCACCCTCTATGCCGGGACTTGGGGCGGCGGGGTGTTCAAGAGCACGGACGGCGGCGGGAACTGGAGCGCCACCGGCCTGACCAATACCTGGGTTGTGGCCCTGGCGATCGACCCGCAGATGCCGACCACCCTCTACGCCGGGACAGGGGGATGGTGGGGCGGCGGCGTGTTCAAAAGCACTGACGGCGGCGGGCACTGGAGCGCGGTCAACACCGGCCTGACCAATACCTCTGTTCAGGCCCTGGCGATCGACCCGACGACGCCGACCACCCTCTATGCCGGGACCTTGGGCGGCGGGGTGTTCAAGAGCACCGACGGCGGCGGGAACTGGAGCGCGTTCAACACCGGCCTGACTCATCCCGAAATTTGGGTCCTGGCGATAGACCCGAAGACGCCGACCACCCTCTACGCCGGAACATACGGCGGCGGCGTGTTCAAGACGAAGAAGTTGGATTATTCAGTTTACTTGCCGCTCATCCTGCGCAACCAGTGAGGACCTGGGCCAAACGGCACGAAGGAAGGTGACCGTCACCTGTGAGGTGACGGTCACCTGAAGGCAAAAGGGAAGCGGGCTAACCCGCCGCTCCGGCCGATAGCGCCTTCGGCGGCGCGGCTGAGCGCGGTGCCGTTGGGCGCGCTGCGTCATAGCCGTCAGGGTCAGATGAAGGTCTTGTGTTGATATGCAAATTGTGAAGCCACGCCAGCGAATAGCCGATTTTTTGGGCTTGAAGAAAAACATCGTGGCTCTACTGGCAATGGTGATACTGGTAGGGCTAGGGGAAAAGATGGCAGAGCGATTTCTGCCACTCTACCTGATGGCTTTGGGCGGCGGCGCGTTTTCCATTGGCTTGCTGAACGGTTTGGACAATCTCCTCAGCGCCCTATACTCCTTCCCTGGCGGTTTCGCCAGCGATAAACTGGGTTACAAACGTGCCCTGTTGCTGTTCAATTTGATTGCAATGGCGGGCTATGTTGTGGTGATTGCCGTCCCCAACTGGCACGCCGTCATCCTGGGCGCAATCCTGTTCGTGTCGTGGACGGCTATCTCATTGCCTGCCACGATGGATATGGTAGCAACTGTTTTGCCCAAGAACAAGCGAACAATGGGCGTATCGCTGCACTCCCTTGTTCGGCGTGTTCCGATGGCGTTAGGGCCAGTGATTGGCGGCACGCTGATTGGAGCATTTGGCGAAATCCAGGGCGTGCGTCTCGCCTTCATCGTCGCGTTTGTCTTGGCGGGCGTGTCGCTGATACTCCAGCAGATCATGATTGCCGATGAAAGACGAACTCCCACTGACAAGAATTTATCAAAGTCATACGGCTTGACCTTGCTCAATGCGCCTCTACGCAACCTGCTGGTATCGGATATTTTGGTGCGCTTTTGCGAGCAAATACCCTATGCTTTTGTCGTG
>JASFBC010000036.1:0-9403 GCA_036172315.1 Anaerolineae bacterium
GGGGATGGTGGCCTCGGGGTCTGGGGACAACACCGTTCGGCTCTGGCGGGTCTCGGATGGGGCCCTCCTGGGGACGCTGGAGGGGCACACCCATTGGGTGTTGAGCGTGGCCTTCAGCCCGGACGGGGGGATGGTGGCCTCGGGGTCTGGGGACAACACCGTTCGGCTCTGGCGGGTCTCGGATGGGGCCCTCCTGCGGACGCTGGAGGGGCACACCCATTGGGTGTGGAGCGTGGCCTTCAGCCCGGACGGGGGGACGCTGGCCTCGGGGTCAGATGACGGCACGGTGCGGCTGTGGGGGGTGCGGCCATGAGCGTTCCCCTCTTCCAGCGCTCGCCGCGTCCGTTTCCGAGTATTCCTACCGACGAGGTAGAAATTCAGGCCCCGCCGCCGATCCCGACACGACCGACCTCGTCCTTGGTGGCCGTGGTTCTTCCTATCGGGTTCACTGTGTTGGCATTGGGGTTGTCGGTGGCACTCGTGGCGAACAACTCGGACTCGTCTTACCTGTTCCTTTCCTTGCCCCTTATGCTCGGTTCTGCGCTGGTGGGAGTGATCAATTACAGCAGCGAGCGCCGCAGGTATCGCAACTCGCTGAATGAACGCGAACAGCTGTACCATGCGCACCTGGCCGAGCGCCGCAGCGAACTGGTGAGGCTAGCGCAGCAACAGCGCACCGCCAGCCTCTTGATGTATCCGGATTACGAGGGGTGCTTGGCCATCGCCCGCAGGGAGTCCCGCGAGGCGGCCAGCCATCTGTGGGAACGTTCATCTGGCCTAGAGCGGGCCCGGGATGAAGATTTCTTGCATCTCCGAGTCGGGACAGGACGCCGTGCATCTACATTCAGAGTAAAGCCTCCTGCTTCGCAAGCGCAAGTTGGTCAGGCCGATAAACTCCACGAAGAGGCACTGCGGCTGGCCAGTGAGTTCCGTGACGTGGATGGCGTTGCTATACCTTTGCCCCTGACTCGGGTTGGTTCGGCCGGGGTGGTTGGCCCGCGTGCGGCGGTCTTAGACAGCACGCGCGCTCTGTTGGTGCAATTGGCGACGCTGCACGCCCCAAGTGAGGTCAAGATTGTCGTGCTGCTTCCGCAAAGGGAATTGCACGAGTTGGATTGGGTCCGTTGGTTGCCGCACGTCTGGGACAACGAGCGCAAACGCCGTTTCATCGCGACAACCCCCGACGAAGCCCGCGAGCTGCTGGCGACGCTCCATCCGATCCTGCAGAAGCGCGCGATAGAGCGGGCCCAAGACGACGCGCATCACGATCATCCCGCTTACGTATTCCTCTTTGCAGACCCGGGACTGTATGAGGCTCAGGCAGATAGCGCCGGGGTAGGGCCGGTGATGCGGCTGCTGCTTACCCAGGGCGCGAAGATGGACGCGTATGGTATATTTCTGAACGAGCGGGCCGAGAGGCTGCCGGCTGCTTGCCGCGCGATCGTAGACCTTTCAGGCGGGGGCAGCCGCCTGCGATTCCTTGGCCCCCCGCCGGAAGAGATTCCGTTCGTTCCCGATCGCGTGGATGCAAACCGCGCGGACACCTTCGCCCGCGCTTTAGCGCCGGTGAGACTGAAAGGCCTTGCGACCGAGTCAGACCTCCCGTCTAGTGTGCCGTTGACCAGACTGCTGAAGGTTGACAGGCTGGAGGACTACCCGATTGCCAATCTCTGGCAAGAGCGGGATACGTGGCAGAGGCTGGAAGTTCCGCTGGGAGTGGATAGCAGTGGTGGAACGGTGTTTCTCAATTTCCAGGAGACGGCTTGTCAAGGCGACGGCTCCCACGCCATGGTCGGCGGCACCACCGGTACCGGCAAGACCCGCTTCCTGCAAACGATGATTGCCCTCCTGGCCGCCCATCACCATCCCCATGACGTCAATTTTTTCCTCATTGACTACAAGGGCGGAGACTTGCTCAAGGGATTGGAGGATTTGCCCCACGTCGTCGGCACCCTGGCCAACCTGGAGAAGCGGGATGCTCAGGCAGCACTCATTGAGCGGCTGTTCGTATGCCTGGAGGCAGAACTGCGACGGCGTCGGAACTTGTTAGGTGGGCGCAATATCAACGAGCACCAACGAGACTATCTTCAAGGTAAGTGTCCGGAGCCTCTCCCTCATTTGTTCATTGTGATAGATGAGTTTGCGGAGATGATTCGCAATAGCCCCGACAAGGCGGCCATGACTAAGCGATTGCTGAGCCTAGGGGCCACTGGCCGGAGCCTCGGTGTCCACTTGGTTCTTGCCACTCAGGACCCTTCGGGCGTTGTGAGCGATGAATTGCGCACCAACATCAATACGCGTTTATGCTTACGCATGGGCTCGCGTGAGGCGAGTATGGACATTCTGAAGTTGCCCGACGCCTACGACAAGATAAGCGGCACGCAGGTGGGGCGTATATACCTGCAGGTGGGCAACAACGACCGCTCTGTCCCCTTCCAGGTGGCCTGGGGTGGAGACCCTTATGCCCCTGGCCGACCCGCGGCAGCCACTGGGCACATCTTTGAGGTTCGCTTGGATGGCAAGCGCGTCCCGCTACGTGCGCTTCGCTCAGTACAAGATACCACGAGCGAGACGCAGATGTCAGCGCTTGTTCGGCACATCCAGAAGGTGGCTGACGACCAGGGGATCCAGCGCTTGAAAAGCCCGTGGACTCCCCCTCTGCCGCCCATCGTGTTCCTTGAGGATCTACGTCAAGGCGAACCTGGGTGGAATGGACACGGGTGGGACGCACCCCAAGCAGACCTACGGCTTGCACCCATCATCGGACGGCTGGATGACCCGGCGAACCAGGCACAAGGCCCGTTGCGCCTTCCCCTTGGCGACGAGGGCCACTTTGCGCTTTATGGGGAGCCCGGGAGCGGCAAGACGACCTTTGTTCATACTTTGGTTACGTCGCTGGCTCTGTCCTATTCCCCGGACGATGTTCACTTGTACCTGATTGATTTCAGCGGTCAGCGGCTGCTCACGCTGGGGGGATTTCCGCACGTTGGAGATGTGTTCCCAGGCGACGATGTGGACCGGGTGAGGCGTCTGTTCCGCTATCTCGCCGGGGAGCTCCAATCGCGCAAGGAACAGTTCGCCCGCGCGGGCGTCGCCAAGTTGTCCGATTTTCGCACTGCCACAGGCACGATGCTCCCGGCTGTGGTGGTGGTGCTTGAGGACTATGGCACTTTCTACAAGACCTGCCAGGACCGAGGTCTAGACCTTGATGACAGGCTGGCAAACCTAATCCGTGATGGCGGTAGTTACGGGCTGCACTTTGTCCTTACCTTGACCAGCCCTTCGGAAATGAAGATGCGCATCGCCAATAGCGTCTCTATGGCTGCAACGTACCATTTGGCCACCCCCGACTATGGAATGGCCGTTGGGCCGACCCAGGGGGCTGTGCCGCCGCCTGTCTCAGGGCGGGGCTTGTTCAAGGGGACCCCTCCGCTGGAGTTCCAAACCGCATTGCCGGTCCGGGGGAATACCGAGGCTGAACGCAGCAGGGCCCTGAAGGCCTTGATGGATCAGTTGAGCCAGGCTTGGCAAGGTCGGCGGCCTCGTGCCTTTGCGCCTGTGCCCGCAGTTGTCGGACTGAGTCAGATTGTAGTCCCTTCAGACCGCTGGGTGGATGGAGACTCGTCAGAGCTGGCGGCAAGATTCGCTCTCTCACTGGACGACCCTGACACGCCCTTTTGGGTACCAATCGCACATGGCCCCTATTTTTTAGTGTGCGGTACCCCGGAATCTGGGAAGACGACTCTCTTGCAGTCCTGGGTTCTATCGCTTGCGGAGAGGCGTTCGCCATCTCATCTACTAATCTACCTGGTGGATTTTCGCAAAGGCGGGAGAGTCTCATTGGGCGCTTTGGCTGCTCTACCTCATGTCTCTGCGCCATTTGCCCAGCCGAAGGGGCGCAGAGGAGGGGTACGTGAGGGATACGTAACCAGTCGGGAGAGCTTCTTGAGGGCAATGGAGGAAATCGGGGAGTTCATGCAGAAACGTCGGGCTGCAGTTGAGGAGGCGCGTAGACGATCGGGAGCCGCTTTTGACCTGCGGCATTGGCTGAGCGCGCAGCCCACGGTGCTTATGGCGTTGGACGATTTTGAGATCTTTGACGCAGACATGCAAGCGAGTGGGGCTCACCCACTGGGGGAAAGATTGAAGGAGTGGCGTGATCTTGGCTTCGCGCTGATCGTTGCAGGGGGCGCTAACGAGATGGGCAATCGTTGGGGATGGATTGAGCAGGTACGTAACGTTCCTGTGGGATTCCAGGTGGGGACCGCTGAGTACACTCAGGTTTTCAAGCTCAATCTGCCTGCTGACAATCTCAGTAAACACTTGCCGCCAGGCGAGGGTTTCTACATTCGCAAAGGTCAATATCAAAGGGTCAAAATCGCCGACCCGCAGGCGGGGCCGGTGAAACTAGCGGGTTGGGTAGAACGACTGAAGCGAGAATCTGGGGGAGGAATAACCGATGCCCTTTGAACCCAATGTCGGAGACATTCTGGAGATAGACGGTCAGCGCTACGCCATCGCCGAGCACCCGGCCGCGCCGGGGATGGCCTACGGCCAGGAGGGACGCGCGGGGACGGTGTATGCCCTCACTCTCACCCCCCGGCCTGACGGCCACCCCCCTCTCCCAACATTGGGAGAGGGAGAGGGGGGCAGGGGGGAGTGGGTGAGGGCCGCCGCCCTCAAAGTCTTCAAGCCCCGCTTCCGCCTGCCCTTCCTGGTCTCCCAGGCGGAGTGCATCGCCCCCTTCGCCGCCCTGCCGGGCCTTTCCGCCTGCCGCCGCTCGGTCCTCACTCCCCAGCGCCATTCTGACCTTTTGCGCCAACACCTCGACCTGATCTACGCCGTGGTGATGCCCTGGATTGAAGGTCCCACCTGGCAGGAGGTGCTGCTGGAGCGAAAGCTCCTCTCACCGGAGCAGTCCCTAGCCCTGGCCCGCGGCCTGGCAGACGTTCTTTCCCGAATGGAGCAGCAGGGCATTGCCCACTGCGACCTTTCGGCGCCCAACGTGATGCTGCCGGCCCTCACCCCTAGCAGGGGAGGGGCCCGGGGTGAGGGCGTCGCCCTGGTGGACCTGGAGGGGCTCTACGCTCCGGGGATGGTGCGCCCGCAGGAACTCTCCAGCGGCTCGGCGGGATATGCCCACCGCCAGGCGGCCGGCGGCCTGTGGAGCCCGGAGGCCGACCGCTTTGCCGGGGCGGTGCTGCTGGCGGAGATGCTGGGCTTCTGCGACCCGGCAGTGGTAGCGGCGGTGTGGGGGGAGAGTTACTTTGACCCCCAGGAAGTACAACAGGAGAGCCCGCGCTACAGCATGCTGGTGGAAACATTGCGGCGGAACTGGGGCGAGGACGTGGCCCGCCTCTTTGAGCGGGCCTGGCGCTCGGACACCCTGGCCGATTGCCCCACCTTCGGCGAGTGGCTGGTGGCGCTGCCGGAACGGTTTCGTTCCCCTGTTAATCCTTTCCGGTTCCGGAGCGGGGACGAAGCCCGCGACCTCCAGGAACTGGTGCGCCTGTGCGAAAAGAACCCGGGGGACGCCATCTGGCATCTGGAAGGAGGCCGCTTTGAACCCTGGCTGCAGTCCCTCGGACTGGACACTCTGGCCCGGGCCGCCGCGCAGGCCCGGGAGAGCCCCAATACGGGACCGGAGAAACTGAAACAGTTCCTGGATGCGACCGGCGTTCCCCACTCCTACCAACCTGCAGAACCGGCAAAGCCTCCACCGCCTCCTCCCGTCAGCCTGGAGGAACTGCGTGCTCATCTCTATTCTCTGACTTCTCAAAGTCAGTGGAAGGAAGCCCTCAACCTCTGTAACGCCATTCTGAGCCGCTGGCCGGACCAGGAAGACATCGCCGTTCTCTCCTTCCGGGCCCGCTATCTGGCGGACCTGGAGGAGAAACTGGAGCAGGCCTGGCAGCAGGCTCTGCAATCGGGGAGTATGGAAGACTGGGAGGCCTGCTGGAAAGCCGCCCAGGCCCTTCTCCAGCAAGTCCCCAATGCCGCCCGTTATCGGGAGATGGCGGACCGGGCCCGGAGGGAATTGGAATGGGCCGCCATCGTCAAGCGGGCCGGGACGCTTGTGGCCGATGGCCATCTGGAGGAAGCCGCTGCCCTGTTGGCAACTCTTCCCTCCGACCACGTGGCGGCCAACCAGGTGCGGGCCCACATAGAAACCGAACATCGCCGACGGCAGCGGTTGGAGGAACTACTGAAACGCGCCCAGGAACACTTGACCCAGGAAGCCTGGGATGACGCCATCGTCACCATCCAGACGGGACTGGCCCTCGGCGGCTCCCCCGACCTCTTCCAGCCCCTCCTGGAACAGGCCCGCCGGGAACGGGAGGCCGAGCGCCAGGTCGCCCTCCACCTCCAGGAGGCCGAGCGGTTGGCCGGAACGAGGGAATGGGCCCAGGCCATCGCTCAGATAGAGAGGGCCCTGGCCCTGCGACCCCACCGATCCTCCCTCCAGGCCCGCCGCGAGCAGCTCGTTCAATTTCAGGCGTGGGCCAGACAGTTGGCTGAAGCCCGCCAGCACCTGCGCGCTCACCAGTGGGACCGGGCCTGGGAGCAGGTCGCCCTCGTATCGGATGACTTCCCGGATGCTGTTTCCCTCAAGACTGAGATCCAGAGGGAACTCCAACGCCGGGAGCAGTTGCAGGAGGCCCGCCGCACTTGCGACGGTCAGCGGGTCCTGGACCTCCTGGCCGATGTTCCTCCCGACTACCCCGACCTGGAGGAGTGGCACCGATGGGCTCAGGCCGAGATAGAGCGCCAGCAACAGTTGGAGCAAGCCCGCCGGGCCTACGATGGCCAGCGAGTACTGGACCTGCTGGCCGATGTCCCTCCGGACTATCCGAATTTGGAGGCCCTCCGCAACTGGGCCCACACCGAGATCCGTCGCCGGGAAGAGTTGCAGGACGCGCTGGCTGCTTATGATGGCCGGCAAGTCCTCAACATTCTGGAGAAAGCACCCCCCGACTACCCCCAGGCCGACGACCTGCACCGCTGGGCGGAAGAATGGATCGCCCGACGGCAGGCTTTGGAGGATGCCTGGAGCACCGGCCGCTGGGAGGAGGTCCTTTCTCTTCTAAACACTTTCCCATCTGACTATCCCGACCGGGACCGACTTATCCGAGAGGCCGAGCGTACCCTTTGGCAACAACAGCGCCTCCAACAGGTCCGGACCGCTTTCGCCGAAGCGCGCTGGGATGAAGTCATCACCCTCTGCGAACAGACCGTTGCCGAAGGAGGCGACCCGACGATCTTTGCCGAATGGCGTGATCGCACCCGACAAGAACAGGAGACCGACCGGGAAGTCGCACGCCTTATGACCGAGGCTGGTACTGCCGCCCAGGCTGGAGACCTGCAGCAGGCCCTCTCCTTGGTGGATCAAGCCCTGACCCTGCGCCCGGAGCGGGAGAACCTCCGGCAGCAGCGAGCAGATCTCCTGGATGCCTTGGAGCGGGAGAGGCGGCTGGACCAGGCCCGGCAGGCCTTCACCGAAGGCCGCTGGGCCGACGTCCTGGCTCTGCTGGCGGATTGGCCCCCCGACGATCCCCGGGGAGAGCCACTCCACCAGGAGGCCCATAAGCGCTTGGTCGCCGACCTCCAGGCCCAGGCTGGTGCTCTGGAGACCGCAGGAAACTGGGAGGCCGCTCTCTCTACCCTCCGCTACCTCCAGACCCTCCAGGGTTCGGATGCCGCGCTAGATGGACGAATCCGGCGAGCGGAGAACGAACTCCACACGGCCCGGGTATTGGCCCAGGCCCGCCGCGCATGGGAAAAGAAACGCTGGGAAGAAACCCTGGCCCTGGCTCAGGAGGCCCTCCGCCTCTTCCCGGATCGCCCAGAGGCCCTGTCTCTTCGGGAGCAGGCGCGGCAGGCCCTGGCGACCGCGCGCGCCCGACGACGGCGCTTGCTGATGATCGCCGGTGGTGTGGTGACCGCGCTGGCACTGCTCTGCATCCTCTCCCTGATCTTCTGGGGCGCCACCACTGGCGGCGGCCCTCTGGGCGCCTGGTTCTGGACGGCGACTCCGACGGCCACTCCTACCGCCACTCCGACGGCCACTCCTACCGCCACTCCGACCCCGACGGCCACTCCGACGCCGACGGCCACCCCGACGGCGACGCCCACGCCTACCCGGACGCCCCGGCCGACCCCGCGCCCCACCAGCACCCCCACGCCGACGGAGACGCCGCCGCCGCCGCCGCCACCGCCGCCGCCGCCACCGCCGCCGTCGCCAACACCGCCGCCGTTCCAGCCGTAGATGGAGATCGGTTCATCTGGGAGGCATCAGATGAAAACCTTGCACCAATGAAATGGCGGACCGCAGGCGTATCGCCGCTTCTGATTTTCTTAAATCTGGGAGGTATCAAATGAAATGGCTGACCGCAGGCGTATTGCCGCTTCTGATTTTCTTGATCGGGCTATTTCCTGCGCAGGGATGGTCTTACCCTGTGCTATCTGCGACTCCGGCCTGGACGCCGACCCCGCCTCCTGAGCCATCCCCGACACCGACTGCCGAATCCCTGAACCCCTCCCCGAACAGCCGGCCCTTTCCCGGCCCAAAAGAGGACCCCTTTCGGTCGCCGGACCGACCGATGACGGAGGCCACGGACCTGGGCGAACAGGCAACCGCACCCTATCGCTATTTTCTTTTCTCCATCGGCGCCCAGGCCCCGGTGGGGCAGTTCAATTATGCGGCAGGGGTAGCAGTAGCACTGGATGGTTCGGTCTATGTGGCAGATTATCATAACTGCCGCATCCAGCATTTCAGCGCCACCGGCACCTTCCTGAACGCCTGGGGCTCATGTGGCTCCGAAGAGGGCAAGTTCTCACACCCTGGGGACATAGCCGTGGCCTCCGACGGCACCGTCTACGTGGCCGATAGCGGCAACCACCGCATCCAGCGCTTCTCCGCCACGGGGGCGTTCCTGGGCAAGTGGGGCTCCCCAGGCTCCGGCGACGGGCAGTTCTCCTACCCCTATGGCGTGGCGGTGGCCTCCGACGGTACCGTCTACGTGGCCGATAGCGGCAACTCCCGCATCCAGCGCTTCTCGGCCACGGGGGCGTTCCTGGGCAAGTGGGGCTCCCCAGGCTCCGGCGACGGGCAGTTCAATTGGCCTGATGACGTCGCCGTGGCCCCCGACGGCACCGTCTACGTGGCCGATAGCGGCAACTCCCGCATCCAGCGCTTCTCCGCCACGGGGGCGTTCCTGGGGAAGTGGGGCTCCCCAGGCTCCGGCGACGGGCAGTTCTCCTACCCCTATGGCGTGGCGGTGGCCCCCGATGGCACCGTTTACGTGGCCGATACCTGGAACCACCGCATCCAGCGCTTCTCGGCCGCGGGGGCGTTCCTGGGCAAGTGGGGCTCCCCAGGCTCCGGCGACGGGCAGTTCGAGTT
>JASFBC010000037.1:0-12292 GCA_036172315.1 Anaerolineae bacterium
GCAGGAGGCGCCGTAGCCGGCCAGTTCGCAGTAGATGCGCGCGCCCCGGGCCTGAGCGTGCTCCAGGGATTCCAGTATCAGCACCCCGGACCCTTCCCCCAGCACAAAACCGTCCCGGCCCGCGTCAAAGGGGCGGGAGGCTCGCTGGGGGTCGTCATTGCGGGCCGAGAGCGCGCCCATATTGGTGAATCCGGCCAGGGCAAGTGGGTGGATGACGGCCTCGCTACCGCCGCAGATCATCACCTCGGCGCTTCCCCGCCGGATCATCTCCGCCGCCTCCCCAATCGCATGGGAGCCGGTGGCGCAGGCGGAGGCCAGGGAGATGTTCGGGCCCCGGAGACCGTAAGTGATGGCGATGACAGCGGAGGCCGCGTTAGGCATCATCATCGGAATCATAAAGGGGCTGACCCGGCGAGGGCCAGCCTGCTGGAGGACTTCGTGATTTTCCAGAAATGTGAGCGCCCCTCCGATGCCCGTGCCGATAATGACCCCGATACCATCCCGGTCTTCGGTCTCCAGCCGGAGGTCGGCGTCGGCGACTGCCTGGCGGGCGGCCTCCAGCGCGAAATGGGTGAACCGGTCGTGACGGCGGGCCTCCCGCCGCCCGAAGAGTGCCACCGGGTCAAAGTCTTTCACCTCGGCGGCGATGCGCACTTCCAGGCCGGAGGGGTCAAACTGGGTGATGGGCCCGACGCCGCTGCGGCCCGCCAGAAGGTTTTCCCAGAACGTAGCCACATCGTTGCCCAGTGGTGTGACCGCCCCCAGGCCGGTAACAACAACTCGTCTCTTCATCATGCACCCCCGTAAGCATTGTTCGTAAGCAGAAACACCGGAGGGGCGGGAAAGTCACGCCCCGGCAGGTTTCAACCCGGCCCTTTGCGCCAATGGGAACGGCGGGCTACTTGCCATTTATCCCTCCCTGATGTACACTAAAAACCACTATGTTGGAGCAACTACCGCTGTTTGCCGTCGCGGATCGGAAACCGTATACCGTCAGCCAGTTGATGGCCCGCATCCGCACCACCGTGGAGGCCGACCCCCGCTTGCTGGATGTGTGGGTGGAGGGGGAAATCTCCAACTTCCGCCAGGTCGCCTCTGGCCACTGCTACTTTACCCTGAAGGACGTGGGGGCGGAACTGCGCTGCGTGATGTGGCGGGACCGGGTGCGGGGCATGCGGACGCTCCCCAACAACGGCGACTCGGTGCTGGCCCATGGGCGGGTGGGGATATACGAACAGCGGGGCGACCTGCAACTTTATGTGGACGCGCTGGAGCCGCTGGGGCTGGGGTGGTTGTACCAGGAGTACGAACGGCTGAAGGCGCGGCTGGAGGCCGAGGGGCTTTTCGCTCCGGAGCGGAAGCGTCCCCTTCCCCGCTTCCCCCGCCGCATCGGGGTTGTCACTTCCCCCGATGCCGCCGCCCTGCGGGACATCCTCAACATCCTCTCTCGCCGCTACCCACTGGCGGAAGTCATCCTGGCCCCCACTCTGGTCCAGGGAGAGGAGGCGCCGCCCCAGATTATCGCCGCCCTGCGCGCGCTGAATGGCCGGGAGGATATAGATGTCATCCTGCTGGCCCGGGGCGGAGGCTCCCTGGAGGAACTCTGGGCTTTCAACGATGAACGGGTGGCCCGGGCAGTGGCTGCCTCCCGCATCCCTGTCGTCTGTGGGGTGGGGCATGAGACGGATTTCAGTCTGGCGGATTTTGCTGCCGATCAGCGCGCGCCCACCCCATCGGCGGCGGCGGAACTGGCGACACCGGACCGGGCGGAACTCCAGCAGAAGGTACGCATCCTGAGGGCTCGCCTGGTCCGGGCGAGGGAAACAGACCTCTCCAGGCGGCGGGAGCGGCTCCGGGAGCAGGCTCGGACTCTGCGCCGCCTCTCCCCGGCCCTGCGGCTGGCTCAGGCCCGTCAGCGGCTGGACGATCTGACCGAGCGGGCCGGGCGGGCCGTTCGGCACCAGATCGCCGTCCGCCGGGAGCGGCTGGCGGGTCTGGCGGGCCGGCTGGAGGGGGTCAGCCCGCTGGCCACGCTGGAGCGGGGGTATGCCATTGTCCGGCGAGTGGCGGACGGCCTTATCGTCCGCTCGCCGGCTCAGGTGGAAGTCGGGGACGCGCTGCGCGTGCGGGTGCGGGATGGGGAGTTCGGGGCGAAAGTTTCCGGGAAGTGGGACGCAGATCAACGCGGATGAACGCGGATTTGATTTGAAATGGGACGCAGATAAACGCAGATGAACGCGGATTTGATTTGAAATGGGACGCAGATAAACGCAGATGAAACGCAGATTAAACGCAATAGAGTTGGGACGGGGGAGTCCCACCCCTCCTCCTGGCGGCGAAGCCGCCGGGGTGGGGAGACCTGTGCGGAGCAAAGCCAATGGATACCGCTATCATCGGCGCGGGCATTACCGGTCTGACGGCGGCCTATGACCTGACCCGCACGGGCCATCGGGTGACCGTCTACGAAGCCCGCCCCTACGCCGGCGGGCTGGCCTCCGGTTTTCACGACGAGCGCTGGGAGTGGCCCCTGGAACGGTTCTACCACCACTGGTTCGCTTCCGACCGGGAGGCCATCACCCTGATCCGGGAACTGGGGGTAGCCGGACGGCTCTTCTTCCCTCGCCCTACCACTTCCATCTACTACCGGGGGCGCATCTATCCCTTTGACAGCCCGATGCGGGTGCTCCGCTTCACCCCTCTGCCCCTCCATGACCGGCTGCGGGTAGGGGTAGTCACCCTGTACCTGCGCCTGCTGCGCCGCTGGGAGCCGCTGGAGGCGGTGACAGCGGAGGAGTGGACCCGGCGCGCCGTCGGCCCCCGAGCCTACGAGATTCTCTGGAAGCCCCTCCTCATCAGCAAGTTCGGCCCGGACGAATACCGCAACGTCAATATGGCCTGGTTCTGGGCCCGTCTCCATAAGCGGACTCCCCGTCTGGGCTACTTCGTCGGCGGATTCCAGGGATTCGTAGACGTTCTGGTGGAACGGGTTACCGCTCAGGGGGGCCGGATTCTCCTGAACGCGCCCGTCCGCCGCATCCGGCCGGAAGAGGGGAAGTGGACGGTGGAATATGCGGGCGGTTGGGCGACCCACGAGGGGGTGATTGCCACCTGCGCGCCGGGGGTGCTGGCCGACCTGGCCCCTGACCTGCCCGCCGATTACGCGGCCCGTCTGCGCGCCCTGAAATCCCTGGGCGCGGTCACCCTGATCCTGGCCCTCCGACACCCCCTCACCCGGGGCCATTACTGGATCAACCTTCCCAAAGGGGAGGAGTTCCCCTTTATGGGACTGGTGGAGCACACCAACTACATCTCTCCGGACCACTACGGGGGTGACCACATCGTCTACTGTGGCGATTACCTGCCGCTGGATCACCCCATCTTCGGGATGGACAAGGGGGCTCTGCTGGAGTACTACTGGCCCGGACTGGCGCGGATTCAGCCCGAAATCCGCCCCGACTGGGTTCGGGCGGTCTGGATGTTCGCCGAACCGTACGCCCAGCCGGTGCCGACTCTCTACCATTCCCGGAATCTCCTGCCTCTGCAGACCCCCCTCCCAGGCCTGTGGATGGCGAACATGAGCCAGGTCTATCCCTGGGATCGGGGCACCAACTACGCGGTGGAACTGGGACGGCGGGTAGCGATAGCCGTAGGAGTTAAGTCCGTCGTCCATCGTCAGGAGGTGTGCTGATGACGCGCATTCAATTCGGTACCGATGGCTGGCGGGGAAAGATTGCCGAAGATTTCACTTTTGACAACGTGCGCCGTTGCGCGCAGGGCTTCGCCCGCTACCTGGCCGCGCGCGGCCAATCCGGCGCCGACATCGTCATTGGCCATGACCGGCGCTTTGCCTCGCGCGATTTCGCCATTGCGGCCGCCGAAGTCATGGCCGCCAACGGCCACCGCGTCTGGCTGACCGAGGGCCCGACCCCGACCCCGGTTATCTCCTACGCCGTCGGGGAACGGAAGGCCGCCGGTGCCATCAACATTACCGCCAGCCATAATCCGCCCTCCGATAACGGCTTCAAGGTACGGGACGAGCACGGAGCGGCAATCGCCCCGGACGGCCTGCGGGAGATTGAGGCCGCCATCCCGCCCGTGGAGGCAGTGCGCCGCACCGACTTCGCAATCGCCCAGGCGGAGGGCCGCATTGTCGTCTGGGACCCCGCCCCGGCCTACATCGCTCATATCTCCCGTCTGGTGGACATTGACCGCATTCGGGACGCGGGGCTCCACATCCTGGTAGAGCCGATGTGGGGCAATGGCATCGGCTGGTTCCCGCGCCTTCTGGCCGGAGGCCAGACGCGCGTCACCGAAATCCACAACGTCCCCAACCCTCTCTTCCCGGAGATGACCCGCCCGGAGCCGATCCCGCCCAACGTGGACGTCGCGCTGGCCAGGACAGCCGAACTGGGCGCCGATGTCTGCATCATCCTGGACGGTGACGCTGACCGGATGGGCATCGGCGATGAGTATGGGCGGTTTATCAATCAGTTGCAGGTCTACGCGCTGCTGGCGTACTACCTGTTAGAGGTCCGGGGGGAGCGGGGGGCCATCGTCAAAACCCTCTCCACAACCTCTATGCTGGAGAAACTGGGGGAAATCTATGGCGTGCCCGTCCACCAGGTCGGCGTGGGCTTCAAGTACGTGGCGCCGAAGATGCTGGAGACGGACGCGATGATCGGCGGAGAGGAGAGCGGTGGCTACGCCTTCCGGGGCCACGTCCCTGAACGGGATGGCATCCTGGGCAACCTGTACTTCCTGGATATGATGGTGCGGACGGGGAAGACCCCGTCCCAACTGCTGGACCAACTGTATGGGAAACTGGGCGCCGTCTACTCCTACAGCCGCCTGGACATCACCTTCCCGGCCGGGCGGCGGGAAGAGATCAAGGCCCGGCTGGACGCGGCCCGACCGGATTCCATCTTGGGCCTGCGGGTCACCGGCATCCTCACTTACGACGGCTACAAGTACTATCTGGAGGACGGCGGCTGGCTCCTGCTGCGCTTTTCCGGCACGGAGCCCCTGATCCGCATCTACTGCGAGACCACCGACGTCGCGCGCGTCCACCCTCTGCTGGAGGAAGGCCGAAAACTGGCTGGATTGTAGGACGTAGCGCAGGCCGCCAGGCCTGCAGGTAGCGCAGGCCGCCAGGCCTGCTTTTTGCAGGCTAACAGCCTGCGCTACAGGCTAACAGCCTGCGCTACAGGCTAACAGCCTGCGCTACAGTCTCTATCGTCCGTGGTCAAAGATGCTGGTTGATTCTCATACCCACCTGGACTTTGCCGAATTTGATTCAGACCGGGAGGCGGTGATCACGCGGGCGCGGGCAGTGGGGATGGTTGCCATCCTGAACGTGGGGGCCGACCTGGAATCCAGCCGCGCCTCCGTCGCGCTGGCCGAGCAGTACGACTTCATCTACGCCGCCGTGGGCGTGCACCCCCACGACGCCCGCACCCTGACCCCTTCCGGGCTGGAGGAGTTGCGGGTGCTGGCCCGCCATCCCAAAGTGGTCGCCATCGGTGAGATCGGGCTGGACTACTACCGCGACCTCTCCCCCCGTCCGGTGCAGCGGCAGGCCTTCGCCGACCAGTTGGCACTGGCGGCGGAGTTGGGACTTCCGGTGGTCATCCACAGCCGGGACGCGCTGGACGACACGCTCTCCATCTTGCGGGGATGGGCCGGTGGCGGCATCATGCATTCCTACTCCGGTGGGCCGGAGCGGCTGGAGGAGGTACTGGCTATGGGCTTTTCCATCGGCATCTCCGGACCGGTCACCTTTGCTAATGCCCACCGGCTGCGGACGGTGGCGGCGAATGTTCCCCTGGACCGTCTGCTCATAGAGACGGATTGCCCGTACCTCACCCCGGAGCCGTACCGGGGCCGCCGCAACGAACCGGCCTATGTCTGGTACATCGCTGGGGCGGTGGCACGGGTGCGAGGGATGGCGGCGGAGGAGGTGGCTCGCGTCACGGCGGAGAACGCGGCCCGGCTTTTCCGGCTGCATACGTGACGGCGAAAGGCGCGAAAGACGCGAAAGGCAAGTTCAGAAGTCCGATGCCTAAAAGAGCCCGTGAAAGCACATGGCTGGTCGTCTCCCGCTGTCTGGCGTCAGTGGTCCGTCTTCCGTGATCGGTCGTCATCCGATTGACAAATTCCCTATTTCGTTGTATACTATGTTCACCCTTGCCGGAGAGAGTCCGATGAAGGCCGATCGCCTGCCCAGCCTGCCGGCCCCTGAGAGCCAGACCTGATGGGTCTGGTTGGGCGCGCCGGGCCGGTCCCTCATTATAATGTACCCGCCAGCCTCCAGACCCGGAGGCTGGCTTTTTATAAGACGCGGATGAACGCGAAAAACGTACAGATGGGTGAGTTTGCGCAATGAAAATTCTGGCCCTCAGCGACCAGGTTGTAGATTCTATCTATAGCCCCGAGGTCCGCGAGCGGTTCGCCGATGTGGACCTGCTCCTCTCCTGTGGTGACCTCCCGTATTCTTACCTGGAATACGTGGTCACCATGCTGGGGGTCCCGGCCTTCTACGTCCATGGCAACCATGACCAGCCGGAGGACCTGGGCTGGGGGGAATTGCTGCTCGGGCCGCGCGGCTGGGTGGACCTGGACGGTCGCACAGCGCGCGTCGGCTCGCTTCTGCTGGCGGGGCTGGAGGGAGCGCTCCGATACCGGCCCAACGCACCTTTTCAGTACAGCGAACGGGAGATGCGCTGGAAGGTTGCCCGCCTGTTGCCGGCTCTCTTGCTCAACCGGCTACGGTACGGGCGGTATCTGGACATCCTGATAACCCATGCCCCACCCCTGGGCATCCATAACGACACGGATCCACCCCATCGGGGGTTTGCTGTCCTTCGGTGGCTGATGGAGCACTTCCGCCCGCGCTATCTGCTCCACGGCCACAAACACGTCTACAAACCCCAATCCACCCGTACTCGCTACCACAAGACGATGGTGGTTAATGTTTATCCATTTACCGTACTGGAGTTGTAACAGCGAGAGCCGAGATGAGCGACATAGAGACCCTGCTGGATTTCCAGGAGGCTCGCTTCCGAGCCTTCCTGCGGGACATCTGGGCCGCCCTGAGCGGACGTCCGAACCGGTTGCTCCCATGGCAGGAGGTTAAAGACCATCTCCATCTGAGTGGGCAGGTCTATCGGGGCATCCAGACAGTGCCGCTGGACCGAATCGTGGGCAGTGTGGACCGGTATCGGGATTTTGACCGCGCCTTCCTGCCCACCCAGTCCCATACAGCCCACCGCTGGCGCTCCATCAGCCGGGCGTTCTATGATGACGTCAGTTTGCCGCCGGTGAAACTCTACAAGGTCGGCGATGCGTATTTCGTGCTGGACGGCAACCACAGGGTCTCCGTTGCCCGCGACCGGGGGCAAGAGTTCATTGAGGCGGAGGTCATAGAAGCCCGCACGCGTGTGCCGGTGGAGGGATCGCTGGATGCCGATGACTTGGAAATCCTGGGCGAGTACGCCGACTTTCTGGAGCGCACCCGTCTGGATGAACTGCGGCCCGAACAGAACATTCGTTTCACCATCGGCGGCGGCTACGAACGGTTGCTGGAGCATATCGCTGTCCATCGCTACTTTATGGGCCTGGAGCAGGGGCGCTTCATCCCAGAGGAAGAGGCTGTCTGCGACTGGTACGACAACCTCTACATGCCGCTGGTGCGCATTATCCGGGAGCAGGACATCCTGAAGCATTTTTCAGGCCGCACCGAGGCGGACCTGTATCTCTGGATTATGGACCATCGGCACTTTCTACAGGAACAGTTCGGCCCTCAGGTACAACCGGAAGAAGCCGCGCACCACTTCACCGACCGGTATTCGGCCCGTCTTCTGCACCGTCTGGCTCGCCTGGGCCGCCGTTTGTTGAGGAAGAATTATAAAGTGAGGCAACGATAAAGGACGGCGCAGGCCGTCCCCCGGCCGCAGGCCCGGAGAGGCGGACTTTCCGTCAGCGCTGAATAATTCCCAATGGAGGAGAACCAATGCCAGTCAAAGTGACGCCCCGAAGTGTGGATTACTCCCGCTGGTACACCGATGTCGTGCAGATGGCCGACCTGGCCGATTACGCGCCCGTCCGGGGGTGCATGGTCATCAAACCCTACGGCTACGCCCTCTGGGAGAACATCAAAGAGGGGTTGGACTGGCGCTTTAAGGCCACCGGCCACGTCAACGCCTACTTCCCGCTCTTTATCCCGCTCAGTTTCATCCAGAAAGAGGCGGAGCACGTCAAGGGTTTCTCGCCCGAACTGGCGATCGTCACCATCGGCGGCGGCGAGCAACTGGAGGAGCCGCTGGTCGTCCGGCCCACATCGGAGACCATCATCGGCCATATGTATGCCAAATGGGTGCAGTCGTACCGGGACCTGCCCATCCTCATCAACCAGTGGGCCAACGTTGTCCGCTGGGAGATGCGCACCCGTCTCTTCCTGCGCACGACGGAGTTCCTCTGGCAGGAGGGCCACACTGCCCACGCCACTGCCGAGGAGGCGCTGGAGGAGACGCTGCGGATTCTGGATATTTACACCGAGTTCGCCGTGGAGGACGCGGCCATCCCGGTCATCAAAGGGCGCAAGAGTGAGAGTGAGCGGTTCGCCGGCGCGGTGACCAGTTACACCATTGAAGCGATGATGGGGGACAAACGAGCCCTCCAGGCGGGAACCTCTCACTTCCTGGGGCAGAACTTCGCCCGCGCCTTTGACATCAAGTTCCTGGACCAGAACAACGAGTTGCAGTATGCCTGGACGACCAGTTGGGGCGTGAGCACCCGGATGATTGGGGCGGTGGTGATGGTCCACGGCGACGACCAGGGGTTGATCCTGCCGCCCAGACTGGCCCCGATCCAGGTGGTGGCGGTGCCCATCTGGCGGGACGAGGCGCAGCGGACGACCGTGATGGAGGCGGTCGGGCGCGTGCGGGCGGCATTGGAGCCGGAGGTTCGGCTGAAGGTGGACGACCGGGAGGGACTCTCCCCGGGCTGGAAGTTCAACGACTGGGAGATGCGGGGCGTGCCGCTGCGGATTGAGGTCGGCCCACAGGACGTGGCACGGGAGCAGGTGGTACTGGCGCGACGGGACCGGCCCGGCAAAGAGGGAAAGACCACTGTGCCGATGGCGGGCCTATCCGACGCCGTCCGGGAGATGTTGATGACGGTGCAGGCAGACCTCTATCGGCGGGCGCTGGCCTTCCAGGAGGCCAACACCTTCTGCCCGGAGGAGTTTGAGGGCCTGCGGGAGGCGGTGGCGAACGGCTTTGCTTATGCCTGGTGGTGTGGGGATGCCGCCTGTGAGGCGAAAGTCAAAGAGGAGACGACGGCGACCATCCGCTGCATTCCGCTGGAGCAGGAGCCGGGGACGGGCCGGTGTGTCGTCTGCGGGCGGGAGGCGCAGGAGCGAGCCATTTTCGCCCGGGCATATTAGCAGGGGATGACCCCATCCGCAAGGGCGCGGCGCCAGAGACCATCTCCGCAGGCGGTGCTCAGGGATGACCCTGATAGTCGGACGCTTCTTGTAACGATTCAGCCCGACGGAGATTGCTCTCCTGGCGCTGATGGGGGCAGGGGCAATGGAGGGGCAACCCTTGCGATTGCCCTACACCTGGATGGAGATGTCAGTCTGAAAGGGGAGGACTTCGCCATGCACCGGCGGTGAATTTGCGAAAATCCCCTGCGTATGCTATAATATTTCCTGGACAACGGTTATTGGGATGGGTGAAGGAAAGTGGGCTCCGACCCACTTTCTTTCACATATGGGGGGTAGTTTGTGCCCAGCGAAATGGGTGACGCTTTTGGTGGACGGGGCTCTTACCCCTCCTTTGGCCGAAGGCCAAGAGGAGAGGGCAGAAAATGTCACAAGTGATGAGTGATTCTGGTAGGGCCTTGCGTTTGGGAGGAACTTTCGGGTATGAAAAGTGAACTGCTGCTGGCCTTTAATCAAATTTGCGCGGAGCGGAATCTCTCGCGAGAGGTGGTAATGGAGGCCATCCGCGCGGCGATTGTCTCCGCTTATAGGCGGGATGTGGGCGCGCCTTCTTACCAGAATATCACCGCGCAGATTGACCTGGAGACCGGCAAGACGCGCATCCTTGCCGAACGGCGCGTCGTGGCCGAGGTTACTGACCCGCAGGTGGAGATTTTGCTGGCAGAGGCGCGGAGGATCAACCCGAACGTCCAGTTGGGTGAGACCATAATGGTGGATAGCACCCCCAACGACTTCGGTCGCATCGCCGCTCAGGCCGCGCGCCAGCGGATTATGCAGTGCATCCGGGAAGCCGAGCGCGAGGTCCGCTATACCCGTCTGGCGGAACAGGAAGGGGAACTGGTTCAGGGCGTCGTCCAGAGCGTCACGCCCCAGGGGGTCATCTTGCACCTGGAGCGGACCGAAGCCATCCTGCCGCGCAAGGAGATGGTGCCTGGGGAGCACTATGCGCTCCACGACCGAATCCGGGTCTACGTGCTGGAAGTCAACAAGACCCCACGCGGGCCCCAGATTATCGTCTCCCGTAGCCACAAGAAGATGCTCCAGCGGCTGCTGGAACTGGAGGTGCCGGAGATTCAGAGCGGCACTATAGAGATCAAGGCCCTTGCCCGGGAAGCGGGTTCCCGATCTAAGGTCGCCGTGGCCGCCCGCCAGCCGGGGCTGGACCCGGTGGGGTCCTGCATCGGCGTACGGGGGACGCGCATCCAGTCCATCCTGCGGGAACTGGGCAATGAGAAGGTGGACATCATTGAGTGGAGCCCCGACCCCGTCACCTTTGTCGCCAAAGCGCTGGGCCCAGCCCGGGTCCTCAGTGTGGTGCTGGATGAGGCTTCTACAGAGCCCATCGCCTATGTCGTCGTCCCCGATGACCAGTTGTCTCTGGCCATCGGCAAAAACGGACAGAACGCCCGTCTGGCGGCCAAACTGACGGGCTGGCGCGTGGACATTCAGAGCGCTACCGAAGCGGTCCAGTGGGCTCTCTGGCAGATCAAAGCCGACCCGGAACTGGTCTCTGCGCTGGGCCCGACGGCGGAGTTGTTGCTGCAAGTGGAGGCGGCGCTGGAGCGCCGCAATCAGGAAAAGACGCCCTATACTGCTGAGGAACTGCTGGCCATCCGCCAGGTTGTAGAAAAGGTCCGAAACCATCTTCTGGAAGTGAAGCGAGCGCGCAAAGGCCGCCGAAAGGAGCAGAAGGCGCGCGTATCGGCGGCTGAGGAAGAGCGCCAGGCGCGCGAAGCGGCGATTCGGGAGGCCCGCGCTCGTATCCCTCTTCATACGTACCAGATTCCCATCTCGGAACTGGGCCTCAGCGAGCGTACCCAGAAGCACCTGGAGCGGCACCAACTGACCACCGTGGGCTTGCTGATGGAACGGCTGGTGGAGGGAGAAGAGGGTCTGCTCCGGTTGGAGGGCATCGGTGCCCGTGTGCTGACAGAGATTCGCGAGGCCCTGGAACCGTTTATGGCTCCGCTACTGACTCCTGTGCCGGAAGCCGCTCCGAAGCCGACGGCGCCGGTCGCGGAGGCGGTCTCTGAGGAGGTGCGGCCAGTGGTTGAGGAGGCCGTCTCACCACCGCCTGCTCCTCCCGCAGAAGCGGTCCAGGTGGAGCCTTCTGTGCCTCCGAAGGAAGCCATCCCGGGTGAGCCCGGGTTCCTGCCCGAAGAAGAGGTTAAGACGGAGCCCGTATTCCCGGTGGAAAAGAAAGTCCAGGTGGAGCCTGGGCCCATCTCCGAAGAACCGGTCCCGACCGAACCTCTGCCCGTTCAGGAAGAGGCGCCTGCGATGGTAGAACCCGCAGCAGTGGCTCTGGAGGTGGCCCCTGAGGTACCGGTTGCTCTATCTTTGGAGACAGCGGCGGTATCTGGGGGACTCCCTGCCGGAGTTGAGGAAGAAGAGGCTGATGAGTGGGAAGAGGAAGAGGTGGTGGAACGGAGACTGGGCCGGAAGCCGCCCCAGCGGCACAAAAAGCCCCGGCGGGAGTTCATTTACGACGAGGAACTGGGCCGCGCTGTGGCCATCCGCAAGCACCGGCGGCGTGGAGAGGACTGGGAGGAGTTTTAACGTAGAAGCAGTAGCGCAGGCTGCAGTAGCGCAGGCCGCCAGGCCTGCTTTTGCAGGCTAACAGCCTGCACGCAGGCTAACAGCCTGCGCCACAGGCCGCCAGGCCTGCTTTTGCAGGCTAACAGCCTGCACGCAGGCTAACAGCCTGCGCACAGGCCGCCAGGCCTGCTTTTACAGGCTAACAAGCCTGCGCCACGGGCCGCCAAGCCTGCACGGAGCGCGTAGAATGGC